>JAGZWL010000074.1:0-6227 GCA_018378955.1 Atopobium sp.
TGCTGCATAAGCTTAGCAAGCGTTGGCGTCTGACCATCTGCTGTATCAGGCATATCCGAGCCCCAGATACCGGTGTCCTGGCCAATCAGAATGACCTCACGAACACCACCTTCCATCAGCTCATGTACCTCTTGAAGAATCTCTTCAGCAGGCCTTGAGTGATAGTGACCACGAATGTACGGAATGGCGCAGAAGGCACAGAATCTATCACAGCCCTCGGAAATCTTTACAAATGCACTGGCGCCATCAATGGTGCGCAGCATTCCATGGGCAGCAACAATTGACTGCGTAGGCTCAGGGATATTCAGAACGTCTGCAACAACGCTGACAATACCATCTTCTTGATCTGCCGGAACAAACGCAGCAACTTCAGGAAGCTGCTCGTTAAGCTCTGCGCCATACCTGGAAGGAACGCAGCCACACATAATAATGGGCAGCTTACGGACTCCCTCGGAAGCGCCCTCAGCAATCTCAAGCGTAGCTTCAATGGACTCCTCTGTTGCTGAAGCCAAGAATGAACAGGTGTTGATAATTGCTATGTCTGCTGAGTCTGGATCGGCAACTTCACCAAAACCAGAGGCCAAAAGACGCGCACGCATGCGGTCTGTATCAACCTCGTTTTTAGCGCATCCTAACGTGATGTATAGGACGTTGTAGCCCCTATCGATAGTTATTGAACTGGAGGGGCTGGCCATAGTCTTTCTCCTTAAGGCTTGCAATCACAGACTGAAGAACATCGCGAGAAGCGCTAGAAACACGCAGCTTATCGCCCTCAACGGTTGCCTTAGCCTTAACTTTCATATCACGAATATCTTTAGCGATCTTCTTGGCAGTCTCCTGGTCAATTCCAGAAACAATTGAGCCAATCTGACGCACGGTAGAGCCTGCTGCAGGAATGGGGTCTCCCCAACGAATAGCAGTAAGATCAATTCCGCGCTTTACCAGCTTGGAGCCAAGAACATCCCTCACCTGAGATGCTACAAAGTCTGCAGGAGCCTCAATAGTGAACTTACCCTCTTTCTTTGAGAGCTCAAGTGTTGCACCAGAATCTTTAAGATCGTAGCGCTGAGTTAGTTCACGAGCTGCCTGCTGAAATGCATTATCAACTTCCATCATGTCTACTTCAGACACAACATCAAAGCTTGATTCTTTAGCCATTTCCCCTCCGTATTACCTGGGCGAGAAGAACTTCTCGCCCCATGGCGTTTAGTTATTGTTTGAATTGCTGTTGGAATTCTGGTTGTTAGTGGTGCCAGAAGTTCCACCGGTAGTACTTGTTGACGTGCTGTTTGTTTGAGTTCCAGAAGCATTTGCTGCAGTACCGTCAGCAGGCTTAGTTCCCTGAATAGTCAAGGTACCAATACCAGAAGCATTTGCGTCAAATGGCTTAGCAGTGCCATTAACGGTAACTGCAACTGCGCCAGGTGTACCTGCAAGAACGTTCATGGAATCAGTGACGGTGTATGTCTGAGACCATGGACCAGTGATTGCATCAGCCTCAACACTCTTGCCGTCAACCGTAATCTCAACCCAGCTGGTCTGACCATCTGCAACAGTAACCACTACGGTAGTCTGCTTAGGAGTCTCTTCCTTCTTTGGCTCAGTTGTAGTGGTGCTCTTAGAAGTATCAGTAGAATCCTTCTTAGAGGTGTCCGTGTTGCTATTTGTGGTAGTGGAATTCTTAGAAGAATCAGTTGTTGAGTTATTAACGCTTACCGTCTTAGTTGTAGTAGGCGTAGTGCGAGCTGTCATGCAGGAACGAACACTGAAGAGCAAAACGGCAGTAATAATCACAACAACAAGAGCAAATACGGTAGCAATGGTGCGGCCCGTATCAGAGAAATAATTCTGAAGCGCTCCCATAACGCCTGGTCTTTGAGGAGCACGGCGCTGTTGAGCAGCAGCGCTAGATGGCTGGCGACGGCGAACATTAGGCCTATCTACCTGCGCAATATTTCTAGAGCCACGACGACCGGAAATAGTAGATGCTCGCTCATAAGGATCAGTTACATTGTCATAACGAAGGTCATCAGTGTAATCGCTTGGAGCAACAGTTCTTCTGGTTACATCGTCTTTGTAAGCTGGAATGCTAACGCCTGCAATACCTACACGCTTGCGCTGAACGCCACCGCGCGTACGGCTTGCCATGGTTTTCTGACGAGAAGCTTCTTCAATACCAGCATTGTATGCATGACCTGTGGCATAGCGAGAATACGAGTAGCCGCCAGCATCCTCCTCAGATACCTGTGCACCCAGAGGCACACCGGTTTGCCTGGAGCGAACACCAGACGTAGTTGCAAACGCACCCATATCGCCAGCTGGTCCACCTGATGTGGGGAGAAGACCGTGGTACTGCACGTATGCCTTTGGCCTACTACCGGACTCGTTTACGACATCATAGCCAGCAATTCCACGACCAGACTGAGTATCGCGCGTACGACGACGCAACTCATGAGAATAGGTGCCGTTTTCAAACTCATAACTCTCTTCCTGGAAGAGGTCTACGATCTCACGCGGATTAAGTCCCAGGTAGCGAGCATACGAAGAAAGCATGCCCTGAGCATAACCGCTCTGAGGCATATTCTTAAAATCGCCTTCTTCAAAAGCAATAAGTGCCTGCTCCTTGAGACGAAGAATCTTTGATGCTTGAGTGATAGAAAGCCCGAGCTGACGTCTACGTTCTACGAGCATCTCACTAAAACGAGGGCGTGGCATGCTTACTCTACCTCCCTATAGGCAGCGTCTTGAACTTTGAGCTCTTCAAGAGCATCTTTATCGATAAGAACTTCTCGAGGCTTTGATCCGTTAGCTGGGCCAACAACACCTTTTGCCTCAAGCATATCCATAATTCTACCAGCACGAGCATACCCAACAGAGAGTGCTCTTTGCAAACTAGATGTAGAACCTAGCTGAGAATCCACAATAATGCGTGCAGCTTCCCAAATAAGTGGGTCATCTGCCTGCGCCATACCGCCAACTCCGCCAACACCATCAGCTTGTGTTGGAGTTGCAACAGTCAAAATATTGTCGTGATATTCGGCCACGCGCTGAGTGCGGATGTACTTAACGGTCTCCTCGATCTCCTCGTCAGAAACCCAGCAACCCTGTGCACGATTAGGCTTCTTACCACGAAGTTTAACCAGCATGTCACCCTTACCCAGCAGCTGCTCAGCGCCCTTTTGGTCCAGAATAATGCGGGAGTTCAAAGAGTTATCAACTGAGAGCGCAACACGGTTATCGATGTTTGCACGGATTAGACCAGTTACAACGTCTGCAGAAGGACGCTGCGTTGCAACAATCAGGTGAATACCTGCAGCACGACCAAGCTGAGCAATACGGACAATGGAAGACTCAACGTCTTTGCCAGCAACCATCATAAGGTCAGCAAGCTCGTCGATGACAATGACAAAGTACGGCATATGCTTTGGAGGATTCTCCATATCAGCGTACTTATCGCCATCAACATTTCTGTTGTACGTCTTAATGTCACGCACTTTGTAGTGCTCAAATACTTTAAGGCGGCGTTCCATCTCAGTGACACCCCACTGAAGCGCACTTGCGGCCTGCCTTGGCTCGGTAACAACTGGAACATACAGGTGAGGAAGGCCAGCGTAACCCGTAAACTCAACGCGCTTTGGGTCGACCATAATAAGGCGAACCTGCTCTGGAGTTGCGCGCATGAGCATAGACATGACAATAGCGTTGAGCAGGACAGACTTACCAGAACCGGTAGTACCCGCTACCAGCAAGTGAGGAAGACTTGCAAGGTCAACAACAATTGGCTTACCCTCAGAATCGCGACCAAAGGCACACTCAAGAGGACCGCCTTTTGCAAACGGAAGAACGTCAGCCAAGTTGACTGCCTGGGCTTTTTCATTTGGAATCTCAATACCAACCAGAGAAGTTCCAGGAATTGGAGCAAAAATACGAACCGACTTTGCAGCAAGTGAGAGTGCAATATCGTCCTCAAGATTGGTGATCTTGTTGACGCGCTCGCCCTCGCCCATCGAAATCTTAAACGTAGTAACAGAAGGTCCAGCGGTCCAGCCAACCACCTGGCTAGAGAGGCCAAACTCTTCAAGCGTAGCCTGGAGTCTCTGAGCAGTAGCTTCAAGCTCATCATCGCTTACGGCAGAAGTGGCCGAGTTCTTGTTTGTCTTCAGAATGGCAAATGGTGGCAGCTCATACGACTCATCGTCGTCACCTGGCCTTTTAAGCTGGTCAGGTGTGGCGAGAAAATCGGGTGTCGTTTTAGCTTTACCCTTAGGTTTAGCCTGTTTTGTTGTAGGAGCAACATCGGCTACAGCAACATCGTTTTTCTCGACAACTGCATCATCTGGCTGGTCCTTCTTCTTAGAACGAAGCTTATTCTTAGCCTTATCAATGAGCGTAGTAGGAGCATCTCCTGCGTCCTCTTGCGCCTCTTCTTCCTCGTAAAGACGGGCGTCACGCTTAATGACAGAAGTCTTGCGATTGCCCAGATACGTGGTCTCCCCTTCACCGGTCTCGTCAAAGAGAGAAGACTGGTTGTTTGCGCCACGTCTACCCTGCTTCTTTGCAGGTTGTGGAGCATTTGCAGCGTAGAGCGCCTCTTCTTTTGCAAGAGCACGCTCTTCTTTACGGTAGCGATGATTCTCGCGCGCTTCATCCAGGCGGAAGCTCACGCGCTCAACCATGTCAGAAATGGAGAAGCCGCAGATAACAACGCCGGCAATGATAAAGCCAACTAAAAGGACATTGCCCACCACGCGGCCAACAAAGCGCAGCAAAACCCAAGCAATTCCGCCGCCCACATAACCACCGGCAGCCTCTAGGACTTTTGTGCCCAAAAGCATATCTGGAGCAGCCTCGGCACCTGGGAAGTTAAGTGAAATAAGAGCAAGGGCAGCAAGAACGTCCAGCGTTAGACCAATAGCAATACGCGTAGAGATTCCCTGATCATCACGCATAAAGAAGGTCATAGCAAAGACAAATACTGCAATGGGAAAAAGTAGCGCTCCTGTTCCAAAGCAGAGTTTGAGTCCATGACCCATTGCGCTGGTAATAACAGCGTTAGAAGGGACAATAATGGACAAAAACAGAGCAATAGCAACCACTGCAAGAACAACACCAATGATGTCATTCTGCAGTGGGCTCAAGCCTACTGCCTGGGCAGAAGCGGCGTTTCTAGAATTTCTTTTTGCTGCGTTTGAGGTGCGTTTAGAGGGCATTGGGCCTATACCTCCATAATGACCGGAATAACCATTGGTCGAGTACGAGTTTTGCTCCAAAGGAAGTTAGAAAGGGCATTACGAACGCTCTTTCTCATTGCTTCAATGTTTGCGCCTTCGGACTTAGAGGCCTTCTCGATTGAATTTCTCACAAGATTCTGTGCGTCATTCATAAGCTCATCATCGTCGGCAAATGAAACACCACGGCCAGAAATCTCAACAACACCAGGCTTAAGGTTGCGACCAACAAGGGTTACCACAGCGGTAACAATGCCGTCCTGAGAAAGGCGCTGACGGTCACGAAGAACAACAGGGTTAGCGTCGGTGACAGAGAGGCCGTCAACGTACACTACGCCAGACTCAACCGTCTTACCACGAGTAACCTTGCCATTTCTCATCTCAAGCGTGTCGCCGTTATCAAGAATGAAAATGCGATTAGCAGGAACACCCATCTGCTGAGCAAGTTCTGCGTGAGCACGCAGGTGAACAGCCTCACCATGAACAGGCATGAAGTTCTTTGGACGAGCCATACCAAGCATAAGCTTGAGCTCTTCCTGGCTACCATGACCAGAAACGTGGACAAGTGCCTTTGACTTGTCGTAAATCTCGCAACCAATCTTAGAGAGCGCGTTGATGATGGACTGAACGCTCTTCTCGTTACCTGGAACAGGAGTTGCAGAGATGATTACGGTGTCCTGAGGACGAATGGAAAGCGACTTGTGCTCTCCGTTTGCCATGCGTGCCAAAGCACTCAGAGGCTCTCCCTGGGAACCGGTGCACAGAACAACAATGCGATCATCTGCGAGTTTATCAACATCATACGCATCAATGATGTCTTTATCGGCAATGTTGAGGTAACCAAGCTCACGCGCAACCTTGGTGTTGGTAATCATAGAGCGACCAGTAACAACAACCTTACGCTTTACCGCAACAGAGGCATCGCACACCTGCTGCAGGCGGTGAATGTGGCTTGAGAACGACGCAACAAAGACGCGACCAGTTGCATTCTTAATGATG
>JAGZWL010000075.1:0-6025 GCA_018378955.1 Atopobium sp.
TGTATTCGGTTGTTTGTTTAATTTTTTCGATTGCATATGTTTGTTTAGGACGGTTTCTAATTCAATTAGCATTTTCAAATCTTCGCAAGGATGGAGATTGTTCATAATTATGAAAAAAATTACTTCATATATCTATCCTGCAATTTGTATATCATTGACTTCTTTATCCAGCTACGGCTCTATTTTAGCTTTTTGCATTCAATTTTTTATTGAACCTATTTTTTCATATCTATACTTTATTCTGTTTGGTATGCAGCTTTCTGCCTCAAGTATGTCACTGCTTGTAGGAATTTTAACTTTATCGTCATGGCTTTCTGCAATGCAATGTTCGGCCAATATTATTGTTCAAGATCGATTTGCTAAAACAATTTTTATGTATTTGATTTCTCAAAACCGTGCAATGGTATTCTTTTTAATTAGATACATAACAATTACTGTTATTTGTTTTATGAGTTCTCTTGTAACCTCAGTTATTGTTCTTTATATTGCAGCAGCTGATGTTCTGACCCTACTTGTTCCTTTATGTATATCCCTTATTCTTGCTTCTCTTGGTGGCGCTATATTTGGAGTATTTTCTTCAGTAATTGGTTTATTGTTAACTGATGGATTTGCTGTACTAAACTTATTATCAATAAGTATCCCCATGCTTTCTGGAGCTGTTATACCACTTTATTTATTTCCAAACCCTTTGATTTCTATCTGCAAGTGCATTCCGATTTCATGGATTGTTGAAAGTGTCGGATTATTTTTGAGTTTTAATACAAGTGATGCGTTTCTATTGTGTGGTTATGCGTTGCTCTTAGAACTTCTATGGATATTGATAACGCTTGCTTTCATCTCTTTTTGCAACAACAGACAGAGAATTACTGGTCAAATAGAGGGAATGCATTTGTAAATACTGTATAAAGATACCCATAAGGGGTAATTTCCTTCGGATATTAATAAACCATAAGGATATTTGAAGGAGGTTTTATGGGAATTATGGGCAGATAAAAACAGCGGCTTCGATCGCTGTTTTTTTTCTTGCATAAAAATACCGTATGGGGGTATACTGTTTACAGAAACTAATACCCCCTTAGGGTATGCAAAGGAGGACAGATGGCTCAGAAAGACAGCCAACCACAGGAAACTTGTTGTCATTGTGATCACAAGGCAACCCCTCGTTCAAGCGAACTTAAAAGCGGGGTTTCTCGCCGTATTAACCGTGCAATCGGTCAGCTCAATGGCATTAAAACAATGATTGACGAGGATCGTTATTGCGGAGATGTCCTTATTCAGCTTGCAGCAGTTGAGTCTGCGGTTAAGGCCATCTCAAGAGAAGTAATGCAGGATCACCTGGAGTCTTGCGTGGTTGACCGCATCCAGTCGGGTGATACAGAAGTTATTGATGAGGTCATGGACCTCTTTAAGCGTTTTATTTAAGGTGGCGTTATGGATCAGAAAGTTTTTGATGTACAAGGAATGACGTGTGCAAGTTGTTCTGCGCACGTAGAGAAGGCGGCAAACTCTGTTTCTGGTGTCTCTGAGGCTCGCGTTAATCTGCTTAAGAATTCTATGGAAGTTGATTACGACGGTAATCCAGATACCCTCAAGCAGATTTCTGACGCAGTAAGCAAAGCAGGCTATGAGGCAACACCTCGTAGCGACAAAAAAGATTCTGCTGCAACTACTAAGGCAGATGCTACCGATGCTTCAGAAAAGGCGGTAAAGCAAAAGAGGATTGAACTTATCTCCTCAATGGCGTTTGCCATTCCACTGTTCTATCTTGCCATGGGTGAGATGATGGGAGCACCTGTTCCGCCTGCTGTTTCTGGTATGAATGGCATGATGAACTTGGCTCTTACCGAACTCTTGCTTTGCATTCCTATTCTGTTTATTTGTCGCCACTATTTTGTTGGTGGATTCCGCTCATTGCTGCATGGCGCTCCTAATATGGACTCGCTCATTGCGCTGGGCTCAGCAGCGTCGTTTGCCTACAGTGTTGTCAGTTTGTACCAGATGGCAAACGCTTTTGTTGCAGGAGACATTACTGCAGCTCACCAGGCAATGCACGGCATGTACTTTGAGTCCGCAGGTTTGATTCTTGCTCTGATTACCTTGGGTAAGTTCTTTGAGGCTCGCGCAAAAGGTCATACCACAGGTGCAATTAACGCACTTATGAACCTTGCCCCAAAGACTGCTATTCTCGTCAAAGACGGTGTTGAACAAGAAGTTCCTGCAGATACCGTTGTGGTTGGAGACGTGCTTGTGGTAAGGGCTGGTCAGTCAATTCCTGTTGATGGCCAGCTCATCGAGGGAGAAGGATCTGTCGATGAGTCCGCGATTACCGGAGAGCCCGTTCCTGTAAGCAAGGTTGTTGGAGACTCCGTGACAGGCGCTACGGTATCTACTGGCGGCTGGTTTAAGATGCGTGCCACCGCTGTTGGCGATGATACAACGCTTGCAGGCATCATTCGCCTGGTTGACGAGGCAACAAGCTCCAAAGCACCTATCGAGCGTCTTGCTGACAGCATTGCTGGCATCTTTGTACCTGTTGTCATTGGAATTGCGCTGGTAACCTTTGCAGCATGGTTTGTCTTTGTGGCACCTGGTGACTTTGCGGTTGCTCTCTCGCACGCCGTTGCTGTTTTGGTCATCTCTTGCCCTTGTGCACTTGGTCTGGCAACGCCTACCGCCATTATGGTGGGCACCGGCCTTGGCGCTTCAAATGGTATTTTGGTCAAGTCCGCCGAGGCGCTTGAGGGTGCGGTTAGAGCAACCGTGGTTGTTCTCGATAAGACGGGAACGCTCACTGAGGGCAAGCCAAGCGTAACTGATGTTCTTTGTGCAGGTAGTACCTCTGAGAATCAGTTGCTTGAATACGCATATGCGCTTGAGCAAAAGAGCGAGCATCCACTTGCGCAGGCTATTGTTACGTATGCTCAAGAGAAGCTTGGAGAGTCTGCAGGCAGCTCTCTTGATGTACAGGAGTTCTCACAGGTTGCCGGTGGTGGCCTTACGGCAACGGTTGGCGAGAAACGCCTTGTAGCGGGTAACGCTCGTCTTATGGAGCAGGAGGATGTCAGTACTCAAGAGCTGGCTTTCCAGGCTCAGCAGTTGGCTGAACAGGCAAAAACACCGCTGTATTTTGCACTTGAGGGCAAACTTCTTGGTGTCATTGCTGTAGCCGACAAGGTTAAGCAGACCAGTGCGTCTACCATTGCTCGTCTTCGTGCTATGGGTGTTAAGTCTGTCATGCTTACCGGAGATCAGGCAACAACGGCAAACGTCATTGGTAAAGAGCTTGGTGTTGACCAGGTTATCTCTGACGTCTTGCCAAGCCAAAAAGAGTCTTACATTAGGCAGTTCCAGGATGCTGGAGAAAACGTTGTCATGGTAGGCGATGGCATCAACGATGCTCCAGCACTCGCGCGAGCAAACGTGGGAATTGCAATTGGCGCAGGTACCGATGTTGCTATTGAGTCCGCTGACATTGTTTTGATGAAGTCTGATCCAGCTGATGTTGCAACTTCAATTGAGCTTTCTCGTGCCACTATGACCAATATTAAGGAGAACCTGTTCTGGGCTCTGTTCTATAACACCATTTGTATCCCTGTTGCTATGGGCCTGTTGTATCCATTTGGTATTTCGCTGAACCCTATGATTGGTGCAGCCGCCATGGGCTTCTCGTCAGTCTTTGTTGTATGCAATGCACTGCGCCTGCGTACCTGGAAGCCAAAGAATACCAGCTCAGCAACTCGCCAAGACGCTCATGACACAAAACCAGTCATTGGCGTTCAATCTAAGTCCACAAACGACGCATCCGCGTCACAGAAGGAGGAATCTTATATGGAGAAGAAACTAAACGTAGAGGGCATGTCTTGCCAGCACTGTGCTGCACACGTCACACAGGCTCTTGAGGCTGTCGAGGGTGTCTCTAAGGCAACCGTTTCACTTGACGAGAAGAGCGCTGTAGTTGAGCTATCTTCTGATGTCGCTGATAGCGCATTGGTTGATGCTGTTGCTCAGGCAGGATATGAGGCTACTATTGCCTAAGGCGGGCAAGTAGACGGTCCTTCTCGCTAGAATCACTAAATACCGCACGTGCAGCATTTTCAGCAAGCTCACGTGCGGTATTTTTGTCTAGACCGCAGTGCTGCTGCAAAAGCTCAAACTCGCGCGAGAGGGTAGTGTTGGAGACAGTCATGTTGTCCGTGTTGATAGTGACCGTCAGGCCAGCATCAAGCAGTTGCTCAAGAGGGAAGCGCTCTATTGACTCAAAGATGCGCGTCTGAAGGTTGCTGGTAGGGCAAATCTCAAGCGCAACATTTGCAACTTTAAGGTCCTGGATAACACCCGCGTCCTCCAAAGAGCGAACACCGTGACCAATACGTTGTGCGCCAAGTCGAAGTGCAGCCTTGATGCTTTCTGGACCAGCAGCTTCTCCCGCGTGGATAGTAAAAGGAACGTCTTTTCTTTGTGCTTCAGCAAAAAGTGACGAGAAGCTCTCTGTGGCAAAGAGCGCTTCTGCTCCTGCTAAGTCTGCCGCTACGACGCCATTTCCAAGGTACGCAGCAGCCAGATCAATTGACTCTTCATTTTTGTGCTTAAGCTCTTCACCTGTGCCACGCATAGCGCAAATAATGTATGCCGTGTGGAGTGCTGACTGAGGATGCTCTGCATAGAAGTCAGCTCTACCAGCAAGAGCAGCCTCAAGAACTTCTTGCTGAGAAAGACCTCCTGCAGTAAGACTTCCTGGTGCAAAGCGGGGTTCAGCGTAGAGAATGCCCTCTGCGTCAAGTTGCTCGTGAAATGCCTTTGCAATCGTACGAATACCCTGTGCTGACTGCATAAGCTTGAGCGGCAGCTCAAATGTAGCAAGATACTGGTTAAGATCCTGGCAATGAGCTGGGACTTGCATCTTTTCTTGGAGTTCAGCCAAAGAGAAATCAAGTCCCGCATCTGCTGCAAGTTGAGCTGCGGCAGGAAGTGGGATTGATCCATCAAGATGAACATGCAAATCGATAAGAGCATAGGAGCTCATGGCGCCTCCTACAAGAAACGTATGCTATGGCGCAAAGAGCGCAAATTAGATAGCTACATCATACGGTAGGGAAGTGGCGTTTTCCAAATCGTTTGCAAGTTTTTCAAACTGGTATCCATTGACGCGCTCAAGCAGATGTACTTCATCAGGCAAAACGTCATAGTGAATCTGAGAGCAAATAGCGCAGGCAATAGATCCAATGGTATCCGTGTCTCCACCCATCTCCGCGGCTATTCTCGCCGCTTTAGAGACTTTACCTTGAGAGAGCTTTACCACTGCAAGAACTGCAGGGATGGTCTCTATGGTTTCGTAACCACAGCCACAGTAGTCGTAGATGTCCCTTGATGCTGCTAGGGGAGCCTCAAGGTTTTTGGCACCCTCGCAGAATTCCAATGCCATGATGCACTTTTGATACATGCTAGGCATAGGCATTTGTGTGCCAATTTTTGTGTAGAGAGCTCGGTGTCCGTAACTTAAAGCAGTTTCAAGAGCGTCCTCTACCGTAAACGAGTTTTCAGAAAGACCTCTACTTATGGCGGCAACAATCATTGCAGCGCCCATGATAGCTACGTTGGTTCCGTGCGTAGGAAGCGCAAGCTCAGTAACGCTGTTAATGAGCGCATGTTTGTCTTTCCAGCTCACAATTGAAGCCATCGGCGCACATTTCATGGCACATCCGTTAGTGGTTCCAAGGCGACCACACGTTTTAAGCGAGTGACCAGAAAGTCGATTGGCTAACGCAGCTCTTGTGGAAGGGCCAACTACCTGAGCAGCGTTTGGCTCTGTTGCCACATACTTTTCTAGTGCATCAAAGTAGCGGGATTGGTTAAAAACTCCCTGGTTATCAATGATGTTTTTAGTCAAAATGATTGCGTTTGCGGTGTCATCTGTAGTTTGACCTGCGGTAAAAGGTCTTCCAAAAAAGTCATTTTTAGGTGGATTTGAAAGACTTTGAACTCCATCAGGAAATGCAAAATCAATTTGGTGTGGTGACATCATCTC
>JAGZWL010000076.1:0-5953 GCA_018378955.1 Atopobium sp.
GCCTTAACTTTAGGTCCATCTATAACTTGCTCAAAAGGCCTATGACCTGCAAGCTCCAAGTTTCTTCTCGCCAAAAGAGCAAGCTGCAAACTTAAGAGCTCATCAAAGGCAAGACGGCGACGGGCCTGTTCGGCTGCATCTAAACTGGAGGGAAAATGAACCTCACGAAGCGCCGATGAGAGCGACATGAGGTGGTGTTTGGTGACAAGCTCTGAAGGCAGCCAATCACACACGCTTCCCGTGTCCGCCAAAGCCGCTGACATAATACGACGCATCCATGCAGGACTCACGCCCTCGGTAGCTGGGTGAACAGGAAGAATTGCAGCTTTTGAAGGTGTCTCTTTGGAGCGTGCTTCATCGTTTGAGTCAGACTTTGCCGTACTAAGCACCTCGTAAAACGGTGACTTCATCTGGCGGTAACCGTAGGCAAAGAGAACCTTACCGCTTAGCGCCACTTCATCGTCAACGTGGATTTGCTCAGCTATCCAAGGCTGCCTAAAAAACGAAGCTGTGAGCACGCCCGTATCATCCACAACCTCAATCTCAACAATGACCATTTTAGGACGCGGACGCTTAGTCTTAACCGAGGCAACACGACCTGTAATGGTAGCGTCTTCGCCTATCTGTGCGAAGGCTATCTGCACGCGGTGAGAAAAATCGAGGTAGCGGTGAGGAACATTGAGCAAAAGGTCTCGAACACGCAGAATGCCGAGACGCTCAAGCGCCTCGGCACGATTTGCATTGACATACCTTAACCTGGTCACGCTATCAACAAGTGAGCAGGTATGTGCTACTCGCTCTGATGCGGGAGCGATGCTTACCTTGGACTCAGACATTTCCTACTCAATAGAGAAGATAACTGGATAGAGTGGCTGCTCGCCGCGCTGAGCGTCAACCTCAAGATCTGGATAAGTGTCCTCAATCTTGCTGGCGAGAAGATCGAGCTGCTCGTCAGAGAAGTCCTCACCTGCAAGAATGGTGAGGTTATCGCCCTCTTCCTCCTCTTGCATCTTAGCGATAAGGTCAAGCGTGACCTTCATGACATCAGAGCCGACAACATCAATGGAGCCGCCCTGGATACCCATGACATCACCATCGTGGATAGGAGTGCCGTCAGCTGCAGAAGAATCGCGGACTGCGGTGGTTACCTCGCCATAGCGAACGCCAGAGATAGCGTCAGTCATCTCTTCTACAAGCTCTTCAAATGGAGCGCCATCTGCAACAACAAACATTGCAGCAAATGCCTGAAGAACAGACTTGGTTGGAATAACGGCAACCTTAACATCCTCACATGCGCTTGCAGCAGCCTCTGCTGCCATACGAATGTTGGAGTTGTTTGGCATAACAATGACCTGGTCTGCATTGGCCTCTTCAATTGCAGCAAGAATATCTGCAGTTGAAGGGTTCATAGTCTGACCACCAGAAACAACAACGTCCACGCCAAGAGACTTCAAGATTGATGCAGCGCCAGAACCAGCGGTTACGGCAACAAAACCGAGTTCTTTTCTAGGTGCAGTAGCAGCCTTCTTATCTTCAGCGATCTTCTCGGTACGCTCCTTAGCCTCAAGATCCATGTTGTGAATGAAGACCTCAAAAATCTGGCCGTACTGAAGCATGTACTCAAGAACCTTGTTAGGAGTATTTGAATGAACGTGAATCTTATAGTCTGGGTTTGCGCCAACAAGAAGCTCACAATCACCCATAGTTGCCAGGAAGTTCAGAGCTGCATCCTCGTCAAAGTCTGGGCTATCTGCCTTAAAGAGGAACTCGTTGCAGTAGCGATACTCAGAACCCTCCCAGTCATCGTTGAGCTCGATCTCAACCTTTGCGCTGGTAGCGGCCTTAGCATCAGAAACAGAAACGGTTGTCTGGAAATCAGTAGTCTCAGTCTTGCCAGTAACAGCGTTTACAAAGCCCTCCAGGAAGGTTGCAAAACCAAATGCACCAGAGTCAACAACACCATTCTCTTTAAGAACGGGAAGAAGCTCAGGAGTGCGAGCAACAGACTCATATGCCTCAACAACCAGGGCATCCAAAACCTCAACTGGGGTGAGCTGAGACTTCTCAAGGGAGTCTGCCTTAGCAGAAACGTCCTTCAAAACGGTAAGAATAGTGCCCTCAACTGGCTTTCTAACAGCCTTAAAAGCAACCTCTTTACCGCGACGGAATGCGTGTGCAATATCCTTTGGAGTTACTGCCTCAGGATTCTTGACGTCGCACAGACCCTCAGCAATACCACGCAGAATCTGAGACGTAATAACGCCAGAGTTACCACGAGCGCCCATCAAAGAGCCGTGAGTAATTGCCTTTGCAATATCCTGCATGCTTGCATCTTGAGGAAGATCTTGAACCTCACGAACAACGGTGCCCAAGGTAAGGGACATGTTAGTGCCGGTGTCTCCATCTGGTACAGGGAAAACGTTGAGCTTGTTGATCTCTTCTGCTTTGTCTGCAACGGCAAGAGCTGCTACAGGGAAGCATGTACGAATGACATTTGAAATCACGTTAGACCTCAGTTCCTACTCATTTGAAGCAAAAAGCTTAGCGAGAATTACGCATGGCCTCGATATGTACAGTTACATCAACACATGAAAGCTCTGCAATTTGCTTAAGCAAAAACTTTACTGAGCTCTCAAGATTGTCGACAACAGACGCCATGTTAACGCCCTGCTCAACAACAATGTGAAGGTCAACCTGAACTCCCTTAGGAGTTGGGGTCACATCAATACCCTTACGAAGTCGGTACGTTGGAAGAAGACGAGCAACACCTGCTGCCTCATCAATCTCTGCCATGCCAACAACGCCATAACATTCCATAGCTGCATAGCCCGCCAGGTCAGCAAGGCAATCATTAGAAACTCTTAGTGTTCCGGGAACAGCGGTAGTCATTACATAACTCCTCTCGCAAGAACCAGGGTTAGTCATTGTTATTTAGTATACCGCAGAGCACATTTATTATTAAAGCGGCTTATATATACAAGTTGATAACCTTGCAATTGACAAATCTTTTTCTTGTTATTTAATCTTGGTGTAATAAATGAAAAACATTCAAAAGCTGTCTAAAAGCTATCTAATTGTGAATGTTATATTCATGCTTTGACAACACAATATATTGTGCTATATTTATTCGGCTATTTGGAAATTTTAGGCGCAGAGGGCGCCTATCCTATGGAGGTCTTACTCATGTCGAAGGTCTGTGATTTCTGCGGTAAGCACGCCGTTGCCGGTCGCTCCATCTCCCACTCTCACCGTACTGTGGCCCGCACCTTTAAGCCAAACATCCAGCGTGTTACTGTCGTTGTCGATGGCCAGCGCAAGAAGATGAATGTTTGCTCCCGTTGCCTCAAGTCCGGCAAGATTGCTCGCAACTAAGCAACTCAGCTCGTCTTACCTCAAACTTAAAAGGGTCGCTTCGGCGACCTTTTTTCTTAGCTCGATTATCTGTCGATAACCCCAAACATAGCCTGCTAGGGCTTATCTTCACATGTTGGGGCTTTGTAACTCAAACGAAGCCCCAACACAATTCATCAAACGACTTAGTTCCAAAGCTGCACCAAAAGACAGCCCTTCTCGCACCTTACCCAGGAATTGTCTGATTCAACGATATTTGAAATACCGTCGTCTCCCAGCAAGGTGAACTTCTGGTGATCAAGATTCCACTTCATGCCGGCCTCAGAAACCTCGCACTCTTCTGACAAAGCTACAAGAGAAATCTTTTTACCTACATTAGTTGCGCTCAGCTGCCAAGAATCCACCTGGCCAGCAACTAAAAAGCGCATCTCAAAGTCATTCTCTACAACACGAACTTCCGCCTGACCCATCTTTGCCCAGGTAGCGAGAAGACCAAGCACTACAAGCTGGTGATCAAGGTGTCCACCAGATGTGGAGACAACCGTGAGAGAGAGTTTGCTATCTCTACGGATTGCCTCGTATTCGGCAGACTTCAGAGCTAGAGCCAGGTCGGTATCGTACTTGTCCGCATTAAACTTCATGCAAGGTACCTGCTGCTCTTTGAGCCATGCCAGAGTTTCTGGTGTAGCCGAGTCAAAGTCTCCAAGCGCAAGTTGTGGAATAACGTCGGCAGCGTGACAGGCGTCTGCGCCATGGTCAACCGCTATCAGGTAGTCAGCGCTTTGGGCGCAGGTAGACAGCGTCGTGTGCGAAACCGCCTCTGGGGATCCGCCCACAACAAGGACCTCAAGGGGTTTCTCGCCAGAAGGTGCTGCGGTCAGAGGGCGCTCGTAGTCCTGAAGGCGCAGAAGCGACAGCTCGCCGTAGGTGTGGGCAAAGATGTTAGAGTGCTCGCGCATAAAGACGGGGTCGCGGCCGTCATGATCATTGTAGAGTGCAACCACAGGAAAGCCCGCATTTTGTGCTGTCTGTGCGCCAAACGGAGCATCCTCGAAGACCCAGGTAGTTGCCTTATCGGTGCCAAGACGGCGAAGGGCCTCAAGGTAAACATCGGGCTCAACCTTGTCCACTCCCCCCACATCTTCTGTCGAGACCACTGTTTTGAAAAGATGCTCAATACCTTGAGCTGCCAGAGCTGCACGAACTTCTCGCACGGGAGTTGACGAAGCAACGGCCAGAGGAATACCTGTGTCGTGGAGTTCCTGTAAGAACTCCTTTGCACCGGGAATGATTGAAACATGATGTTGGTACAGATCAGTTACGTACGCGCAGAACTCTTCATACAAAGCTTCCGCTGTAATAGGCAAATCCAGCTCATCAACGCAAATCTGACATCCACCAATGAGGGAAACAGCCTCTACGCGGTCAAAAATATCCGAATCAATAGTCTTGCCATATTTAGGAAGAACAGCGCCAAAAACGTTATGCCAAACTCGCATTGAATCAACAAGAGTTCCATCGCAATCAAAAATTGCACCGGTCACCTGCATAATGCCTCCGTAAACAAACTTATTAGTTGCAATCGTGAAATATCTACTCTAAGTAGGGTAAAGTATCTCACGTTTATAAATTGTTTTCATGGAGGATGCATGGCACGTTATAGCTATCATTGCACACACTGCGACAATACCTTTGAGATTGAGCGCCCAATGAGCCTGAAGATTGAAGCTCCTCAGTGCCCAAAATGCGGACACGAGACTGAGCGCGTTTACAACACCTCAACCATTGTCTTTAAGGGCAGCGGTTTTTATAACACCGATAGCAAAGGAAAGTAATTCCACGCTTTTTGGCTCTCTGGACCGCTCATAAATCGTATTTGTGAAGCTCTTGTTGTGATACACAGCAAGAGCTTTTATTTGCGCTTAAGGACCGCCATAAAGTGAGCATCACAATCAGCAGATGCAAAAGCCGTCTGCAAAAATCCCTCTGGTGTAATGCACGTATCGAGAAACTCTTGTGCTTCTGTCGTTAAGCATGCGCGCGCGGGGCACTCAAAAAGACTTTGCACCTCAAAGTGAGAACCCTCTGAACTTGCAAGAAAATCGTCAATAACCTGCTGATTCTCTGAATTTGAGAGCGAACACGTCGCATAGACTAAATAGCCACCAATCTCTACACGACTGCTGCAACTCTGCAAGAGTTTGGTTTGTAAAGCGGTAAGCTCTCCGCCGTCATACAAACTTTCTGGTGACAAATTCCACGCAATCTCTGGATGACGACGAAGGGTGCCCAAACCAGAACAGGGAGCGTCAATAAAAACCACATCAAAGCTCTGATTAAGCTCCTCTGGAACCTCTGGTGACACAAACAGTGTAGCGTCAAACGTGAGTGATGTAACCTGATCTGAAAGGCCAGCAGTTTTCAATCTTCTTTTTGAAACGTGGGACTTTCCCTTTACAAGTTCAACAGCGGTTATGTGGGTATTCTCTTTATCAAGCGCCTCAAATGCGTGAGAAAGCAACAAGGATTTGGTTCCTCTGCCTTGTCCAACCTCAAGTATTTCTTGGTCTACATAAGATGCCGCGAGAAGTGCCACAAGTTG
>JAGZWL010000077.1:0-778 GCA_018378955.1 Atopobium sp.
CCTGAACAATCAGGAAGTAATCTGCAAAGCCCTTTTTGCAGATGATGTCATATTCATACTCAAAACGGTCTTTAACGTTAATCTCATTGATAACAACGTTTTGCCAATCATCTCCATAACGTCTTGCAAGGCCAAGTTCACACTCTTTTCTAAAGCGTTCCTCTGAGGTCTCCCCCTCTGCCAAGTCTGGGAACTTTGGCAGATACATATGGGTCCAATCCAGCTCATAGTTGCACTTATTTGCAACCTCAATGGTGTTCTCGATAGCTTCTGGACACCACGAGAAGATCTGACGCATTTCTTGCTCACTCTTAAGGTAGAACTCGCTGCCTGTCATGCGCTTGCGGTTCTCATCATCAACGCGAGCGCCTGAACCAATGCAGGAAGCAATATCTTGAACACTTGCGTCTTCTTTAGTGAGATAGTGGTTATCGTTGGTAGCAACTACCTTAATACCAAGGTCATGACCCATCTTTACAATGCGCTCAGCAAGGGTTCTATCGGTATAGCCGCCCCAGCTTGGATCAGACAAGCCGTGATCTTGAATCTCTAGGTAGAAGTCATCCCCAAAGATATCTTGATAGATTTTTGCCCAACGCTCTGCTTCTTCTGGACGACCCTCAAAGAGCATGCGGGGAATAATGCCAGAAACACAAGCTGAAGTGCAGATAATTCCCTCGTGATAACGCTTGAGCATCTCAAGCGTAGTGCGTGGCTTGTAATAGAACATATCTTTTGAGCCAGCCTCTGACATCATTTTCATCAGATTGACATAGCC
>JAGZWL010000077.1:819-6735 GCA_018378955.1 Atopobium sp.
AGCAGGATAAGGTGATAACGTACCTGCTTAGTGCCCTTCTCAATGCAATCATCAAGAATGAAATAAGCTTCACAGCCAAAAATTGGCTTAATAAGTGGAGAAGGTTTATTGGCCTTTACGGCCTCAATGTCATGTGTTTGATTCCAAATATGAACGTCAGAAGCCCACTGAGCATGAACCTTATCATGCTCACCAGCATTGGGATCATCTGCAGGAGGCTCTTCTAGATCCCAACCCTTTTCGAAACATTCCACATCATGACACCACTGTCCAAAATCTTTAAGCGCCTCATTGTACTTACGGCATGCAAGGTCAAAATCTGGAATTCCAAAGAGATACCCATGATCAGTAAGAGCAAGTGCTGGCATACCAAACTCTACAGCTTTACTAACCATGTCTGGGACACGGCTAGCTCCATCAAGAATGGAAAAATCTGAGTGGTTGTGGAGGTGAACAAATGCCATCTTTTTCAACGCTCTTCTCTTTGTGCTTCAAAATTTGTTCTTTTACCAAGGGCTCTTAATTTCTTTGTATAGTGTAGCCGATTCGCCGGACAATAACTACTAATACAAACATATGTTCTATGTGCTAATACTTCTATTGCCGCTGGTAAATTGGATGAAAATATTTTCTCGCCAATTTCATAACATCGCAAAATCTCTCTTAGTTGGCGTAGGCCATCCGTTCAAAAATTTCTCAAAATAAAGGTTTCAAACTGGTAACTCTTAGACTAGGGACACCTTAATTGGGAATATAGTTTTTGTATTACCTATTCCAGTTAAGGAGATCACATGGATCAGATGAAAAGCATTTCCTTTGACGACATTACAGCGGCTCAGAAGAACTTTGAGTCCGACCGCGCTCACACAGTAGCTAAGAATGCTGCTACCAGCGCTGGTGTTAGAAAAGCAGCTCGTGTACCAGAAGGTGTTGCCCTTAATCCTCTTACTTTTGATGTTGAGGTAAAGCAGGGTGACCGCACTAATCAGAAGCGCTCTGGTCGTTGTTGGATGTTTGCATCACTTAATACGTTTAGATATCGCATCATCAAGAAATACAACCTCTCTACCTTTGAGCTTTCCCAGGCATACCCACTGTTCTGGGACAAGATGGAGAAGTCCAACTGGTTCCTTGAGAACATTCTGGATACCCTTGATGAGCCTCTGAATGGTCGTCTTGTATCCTTCCTGCTCACCGATCCAATTGGCGACGGTGGCCAGTGGGATATGTTTAAGAGCCTTGTAAAGAAGTACGGCGTTGTGCCAAAGAGCGCTATGCCAGAGACTGCTAACTCTTGCAACACCCACGAGATGGACGCGTATCTCACACGTTATCTTCGTAGTGCTGCAAAGCGTCTTCGTGAGACCGCAACAGCTGGTGAATCTCTTGAGTCTCTGCGCGAGATGAAGAAAGAGATGATGGAGGACGTCTATACACTGCTGGTAACTTGCTTGGGTCAGCCTCCTGTATCTTTTGAGGCACGCCTGCGCGATAAGGACGATAACCTCGTTCTTTCTGGCACTTTTACTCCTCAGGAGTTCTTCGCTGAGACTGTTGACATGAACCTTGATGATTACATCTCAATCATCTCTGCACCAACCGCAGATAAGCCTTTCAACCACACCTACACCGTTTCCCGCTTGGGCAACGTTGTTGAGGGTGGCGGCGTTCGTTACCTCAACCTTGAGATTCCTGAGCTTAAGCGCCTTGCTGTGGCTCAGCTTAAGGACAACCTGCCTGTCTGGTTTGGTTGCGATGTTGCTCAGTCCTACCTTCGCGAAGAGGGCATCATGGATACCCGTGCGCTTGACGTTGACGGCCTCTTTGGCTTCCCTGTTGAGGGCGCACTTGACCGTGCTGAGCGCCTTGACTACGGCGAGTCTCTGATGACTCACGCAATGGTTCTTGAGGGTGTTAACTTTGACGCAGAAGGCAACACTACCCTCTGGAAGGTTGAGAACAGCTGGGGTAAAGACCACGGTCGCGATGGCTTTGACACCATCTCTGACCCTTGGTTTGACGAGTACGTCTACCAGATTGTTGTTGACAAGAAGTACCTCACTCCTGAGCAGCTCAAGACCTTTGAGACCGAGAAAGCAACCGTCCTCGAGCCATGGGACCCAATGGGCTCTCTTGCAACGCTTCGCTAAAGTACAAACCATCTGGCGAGAAGATCGGTCTTCTCGCCAGGTTTTTTTCTAAACGCTACAAACAAAAGGAGCCGCAATGGCTGATCAGACCGTAAATCCACAGTGGGCAAACGAGGAAACCGCTGCATTTAGTGCAGACCGTGCTAACCGCGTTGCTCGCAACTCCGTAACCTCTATGGGTGTTTCCGCAGCTGCTCGCGACATCACCACCATGCGTACCTATGCTGATACCTATGGTGTTGCTGTTGCAAAGACGGGCGACGTCACCAACCAGCGTCAGAGTGGTCGCTGCTGGATGTTCTCTTCTTTCAACGTGCTTCGCCAGGAGGCAATCAAGAAACTTGACGTTGATACCTTTGAGTTCAGCCAGGCATATGGCATGTTCTACGACAAGCTTGAGAAGGCAAACTCCGCACTTGAGTACATCATTCAGACTGCTGACCAGCCAACCGATTCTCGTGTTGTCCACACGCTTCTGACCGAGGGCATTGGCGATGGTGGCTACTACTCATTTGCTATGAGCTTGGTTGAGAAGTACGGCCTGGTTCCTAAGGATGCTATGCCAGAGACTGCTTGCTCCAAGAACTCTACACAGATGGATGAGCGCATTGACCGCCTGTTCAGAAAGAGTGCTAGCGAGCTTCGCGCAGCATACGCAGCTGGCAAGTCTCTGGATGAACTTCGTGCGCTTAAGCAGGAGCAACTCAAGGGCTTCCACCAGATCCTTTCCGTCTGCCTTGGCGAGCCACCTCTGACCTTTGACTTTGAGTGCAAGGTTGGCAAAAACGCACAGGTAGATAAGGCAAAGCTCTCCCCTGTTGAGCCAAGTAAGGCTTCTGACAACAAGGACAAGAAGAACGGCGAGAAGGACGAGGAGAGCACCCAGATTCTTCGCGACTTTGGCATTACTCCTCTTGAGTTTGCTGAGCGCTATTGTGGCGTTGGTCCTCGTGGCTATGTCCAGCTCATCTCTGTTCCAAGCAAGAAATACCCTTACGGCAAGGTGTATCACCCAACCTTCATCGATACCGTTTTGGGCGGCATTAAGACTCGCTTCTTAAACGTTGAGCCAGAGGTTCTTGAGGCAGCTACCATTGCTTCTTTGAAGGACGGCAACCCTGTCTGCATGGCCTGCGACGTTATGCAGGAGTTCCCTCGCCACAATGAGGACTTCAACTACGTTCTCTCAACCGACACCATGGATTATAACGGCCTCTTTGGCGTTGATTTTGACATGGATCGCGAGGCAATGATTGAGAACTATGAGACTTCCCTTACCCACGCAATGACCTTCCAGGGCGTTGAGCTTGATAAGGACGGCAAGGCTAAGCAGTGGCGCATTGAGAACAGCTGGGGCAAGGACTCCGGTAAGGACGGCTACCTCATCATGAGTGCAGACTGGTTCCGCCTCTACGGCGGCGAGGCTGATGTTCGTCGTCAGTACGTTCCAGAGGACCTGCTCAAGGTTTGGGACGAGGGCGAAGATGTCCAGATTGATTTCTGGGAGAACCTTGGCTACTCCCTTGGTGGCCGTAACCGCAAGTAAGGTACGCGCAACCACAGCCTACTAAGCACGCACATAAAAGCACCTATGGCCGGTACAGAATTTTCTGTGCCGGCCATATTGGTCTATACTGAAAAGCATAAGCTTATTTAGGAGACCCTCATGAAATACATTTCAAAAGAGCGTGTCATTTTACGAGCTACTATCCTAGTGTTCTTTTTATTAATCTGGTATTGCGATTCCAGAGGCATGCTTCCAAAAAATGGCTACGCAATCCTTACTGTTCTTTTATTCGGTATTTTTTGGTTTATTGAGGCTAGGTTTATCAAACCCACTAGAACAGATCAAAACGTGCCGCGGAGACCTCGGCTGTAATCTTTCCGGCGCTGAGCTCTGTCAGCGCATCCGTAAATGCCGTTTCTTCTCCGCACCTAAAGTCTATGGCGAGAAAAACGTCCGCTCCAAACTCTGCCGTTATTACCTTGCCGCCGGTATCTGAGACCAAGCGCTGAATCTGCTCATACAGGTTATACGGAGCCGGCAACTCCACCCTCACAACCTGCAGCATTTCCTGAACAGCAGATACTTCCTCTGCAGCAACCAAAGCCTCCTGAGTTGCCGCCGTATACGCACGAACAAGTCCGCCAGGTCCCAAAAGCGTTCCGCCAAAGTAGCGTGTGACAACGCAGCAGACGTTCTTAAGCCCCGCTCCGCGCAATACCTCCAGCACAGGCATGCCCGCCGTTCTGGAAGGCTCTCCGTCGTCGGAGGCACGCTCCGTGCCGTCCTCCAAGATCCATGCGGGAACGTTGTGGCGAGCGTTATAGTGCTTTGCCCTCACTGTGGCGAGAAACTCTTGCGCTTCTGACTCTGTTTCTACATGACAAAGCTGGGCTATGAAGCGGCTTTTCCTGTCTTCAAAAAGACCTTCCGCAACAAAGTCCAGCTTGAGTGTCTTGTAGGATGTGTCAGACATGGAGCAACTGCAGTGCCGCAGTTATGCGAGCACACAGACCTTCTCGCCAGCAGAAACTGGCTGGTCTGCTGCGGCAAAAATCTCTACGTTGCTATACTCGCTAGAATTAGTGATAGCAAGAATAACCACCTCAGGATGGCCCGCATCCTTAACCTTATCCAGGTCAAAGGTCATCAGTGGCTGACCAACCTCAACGTGCTGATCCTGCTCAACAAGGGCGGTAAAGCCGTCACCCTTCATCTCAACCGTATCAACGCCAACATGAATCAAAACTTCTTCTCCAGAATCGGCAGTAATTCCAAATGCGTGAACGGTTGGAGTAGTTGCGGTAATAGTGCCCGAAACTGGCGCATACACAACTCCCTCAGAAGGCCAAATGCCCAGACCCTGACCAAGCATACCACCTGCAAAAACAGGATCAGGAACGTTCTCTAGCGCAACAACTTTTCCGCTTGCTGGCGCATACATTGTTTTAGCAGTGTAATCAGAAACAACAAGAGCCTCTGGTGTAGCTTCCTTGGAAGATTTCTTGAAAAAATCAAAGAGTCCCATGCTAGTCCTTTCGTATGTAAGCCTGTCCATCATAGCAGCATTCAAAGAGGCAGCTGTTGCTTTTCATGAACACAGCGTGCCAATCTGCGCCCTTCTCCGACCTTCTCCACCCTTCTCCACCTCGCTTCGCTGGACATGCGGCGAGAAACCCGCGTCCTCGCAACATCTCATTTACTTGGAGATTGTTTGACTTCGAAGCTTCTGGCCTTATGAACGTGATACAATCGCCCATGCAAAGTGGACCAGACAACCGCGGAGTGCCCGTCCAGCTAAGTGGAAGGGTGCTATGAGGAAAGTCCGGGCTCCACAGGGCAGGATGCTGGCTAACGGCCAGGCGGGGTAACCCGACGGAAAGTGCCGCAGAAAAGAAGACTCTCACCTGCGCATTCGCGTAAAGAGAAAAGCTGAAACGGTAGTGTAAGAGACTACCAGCATGCTGGCAACAGCATGGCTTGGTAAACCCCATCCGGAGCAAACGCAAATAGGAGCGCTATGGTGTGGCCCGCACTGCGCTCGGGTTGCGCGCTAGAGACCAGTAGCAATGCTGGTAGTAGATAAATGGTTGTCCGCGACAGAACCCGGCTTATACGTCCACTTTGCCTACTGAATGCAAATCCCCCGTGCACTTTCTGCGCGGGGGATTTTGATTCTGCAGCGTGTTAGCGTCGGCTTTTAGGCCTGGCCCACAAAATAGCGCAGCTTTGGTAGGTTCTGCCGAAGAATCGACATGTTCC
>JAGZWL010000078.1:0-5873 GCA_018378955.1 Atopobium sp.
AGTTGAAAGAGGCTCTACAAGCTCCCAGGTTTTCTCGCCACCATAATGAATTCCTGCAACAGAAACCATTTCTGAATACGCAAGACCTGCTCCGCCCGCTCGAGCCATGGTGCGATACACACCATCACTGACACCAGCCATGGGTGCCATAAGCACAGGATGAGCGGACAGGCGCTCCTTGAGTGAAGATCCTGACGCAAAAGGAACAATATGTGAAGAAAGACCTGCTTGAGGTGCGCAGGTTGAAATGATTGTTTGAAGCGACTCCACAAATACCTTCTACTCGTCGTCAACCTTGAGAACAGCCAAGAATGCCTCTTGAGGTACTTCGACTGAGCCAATCTGCTTCATGCGCTTCTTACCCTCTTTTTGCTTTTCAAGCAGTTTGCGCTTTCTGGAAATATCGCCGCCGTAGCATTTAGCTAAGACGTCCTTTCTACGTGCGCGAACAGTAGAGCGAGAAATGATTTTATTGCCAATAGCACCTTGAATAGGAACCTCAAAGAGCTGCTGAGGAATGATGCCTTTTAGTCTGTCGCAAAGACCACGAGCAAGATCATATGCTTTGTCTTTGTGAACAATAAACGAAAGCGCATCAACGACGTCTCCAGCAAGCAAGATATCAAGCTTAACCAGGTCAGAAGTGCGATACGAATCAAACTCATAGTCAAGTGAGGCATAACCTTTGGTTCTACTCTTAAGCTGGTCAAAGAAGTCCAGGATAAGCTCGGCCAAAGGAATGCTAAAGATCATCTCGACGGACTTATCAGACAGATACACCATGTCTTCAGATACGCCACGATGATCAACAACAAGCTGCATAACCGTACCAACATACTCAGGAGGCACAATAATCTTTGCCTTAAGGTATGGCTCATCTATGCGGTCAATCTTGGTAACCTCTGGAAGATCTTGAGGACTGGTAATCTCAATCATAGTTCCATCGGTCTTATAGACGTGATAGTCAACAGAGGGACTGGTAGCAATCAAGTCCAGGTCAAACTCACGCTCAAGACGTTCTTTGACAACCTCCATGTGGAGAAGACCCAAAAAGCCTACTCTGAAGCCAAATCCCAAAGCAACGGACGTCTCTGGCGACCACGTAAGTGACGGATCGTTAACGTGCAACTTATCAAGTGCGTCACGGAGATTCTCGTATTGCTTGTTATCAACCGGGAAAAGACCGGTAAATACCATTGGTTTTGCCTCGCGGTAACCTGGCAGTGGTTCTGAACAAGGATTTTGCTTGTAGGTAAGCGTATCTCCAACGCGAACAGCTTCAGGGTCTTTGAGGCCAGTGACCACATAGCCAACCTCACCAACAGAAAGCTGGTCAACAGCCATCTCAAGAGGTCTCTTAGCACCAACTTCTTCAACAAGAAAAGGCACAGATCCCTGCATCATAAGAAGCTGGTCGCCAGCTTTGATTGAACCATCAAAAACACGCACGGTTGCAACGACGCCTCTGAATTGGTCAAAATATGAGTCAAGAATAAGCGCCTTAAGTGGAGCTGTAGGGTCTCCCTTTGGAGGAGAAACCAAATACACCAAAGCCTCAAGGAGCTCGTGAATACCCTCACCTGTCTTACCGGAGACACATACCGCATCATCAGCCGGGATAGCAAGAACATCTTCAATTTCTGCACGTACCTCTTCAGGTCGAGCAGATGGAAGGTCAATCTTATTGATTGCAGGAACAATATCCAGGTTAGCGTTCATGGCCAGCATGGCGTTTGAAACAGTCTGTGCCTCAACGCCTTGCGTTGCATCAACAACCAACACTGCACCCTCACAAGCAGCCAAAGACCTTGAGACCTCATAGGTAAAGTCAACGTGGCCTGGGGTGTCAATCAGGTTGAACTGATAACGCTCTCCGTCATCTGCGTCATACATGACGCGGACTGCGTTTGATTTAATGGTAATTCCACGCTCACGTTCAATATCCATAGTGTCCAAGAGCTGTGACTCCATATCGCGTTCTTCAACGGTATGAGTAAGCTCCAAAATGCGGTCACTGATGGTAGATTTACCGTGATCGATGTGCGCAACAATAGAGAAGTTGCGAATATGTGAAGTATCCTGTGTATTCATAAGGAAAATAATAGCGTAAACTACCCCCTTCGTGCTATACTTCAACAGCTGCCTCAAACGTGTCTCAGCGAAGAGGCCTCACATAGTAAACACCGAAAGGAACCGCACGTGGCTAACATCAAGTCTCAGAAGAAGCGTATTCTCACCGCTGAGAAGGCACGCCAGCGCAACAAGGCTGTCCGTTCCGAGCTTAAGACTGCTATTAAGGCAGTTCGCACTGCTGTTGAGGCAGGCCAGCTTGAGGACGCACAGGTTGCAGCTAACAAGGCATCCCGCCTTCTTGACAAGGCTGCTTCTAAGGGCATCGTACACAAGAATCAGGCTGCTCAGCGTAAGAGCGGCGTTCAGAAGCTTGTTAACACCCTTAAGTAGTTCTTATCTACTTTTAAACTTTTTAAAACGGACTCCTTGGAGTCCGTTTTTTTCTTACCTGAATTCTTTGAATCTACACATTTGCGACGCCGCACAGAGCAAAGATAAGCTTGGTCATTGTGGTTGTTTTATCTTCTCCACTCTTAAGACCACGTTCTGCATCTGCACAGAGGCCCAGAATATGTTCAAGCTCGCCATCTGCAAATTGACGCGCCCATCGTGCATAATTTCTTACTTGCCAGTCCTGCTTGCCCAAAACTGGAGCAATTTCCCGTTCTGTACCTCGCTTAACCATAGACCTGGCGCAAATAAGCTCTCTTACGCGTCCAGTCATAAGTGACAGATTTCCAATAGCTCCCGATTCATCCATCTGACTGTAAAGCTCCAAAGCCTTTTGAGCATTTCTCGCTGATAAGCTGTCGAGAAAATCCCACGGCTTGACCTCAACCACTCGTGCAACATGAGTTTCTACAAACTGAACGTCAATTGCACCAGGACGACCCAACAGAGCTGCTAGAGATTTAATCTGAGAATCGAGCATGGTGGTATTATCGCCAACACGACTTACAAGCTCGTTGGCCACATTTGCTGGAATTTGTAGCCCATACTTTCTTCCAAGATCTCCTATATATTTAGGCAATTCACTTCTGGTCATTGCACCGCAATTAATAACTGCGAGCTTACCTAGGGCATCAACTGCTTTGTAGAGCCTTGTTGTTTTGGCAAGTTTACTTGCAGAAAGCATCAGCGTAGTAGTTGGATTGGGGTTCTTTAGATACCCAACAAGAGCCTCTGACACAGACTTAGGCAATTTACCTACATCATCAATGACAACAATTCGTCTAGAATCACCCATAGGTAGTGTTTGAGCGGATGACAGAACAGATTCTGGAGTCAGCTCAGCACTTACAGAAATATCATCAAGATTAAACGTAATAAAACTCTGGTTAAGACGGCTTTTAAGCTTGTCTATAGCCCTCGCACGCTTCATCTCGTCAGGGCCAACAGCCAAATATGCAGCTAGTAGCTTAGCCTGCTCCGCCATCTTTTTCCTCCTCTAAATCTGTATCTACTTTAGCATGTTGCACACTTACCCTAGGTCCATGTTCTCCGGGAAATACGGTGACGTCTCCATAATCTTTTGTGCAATAAAACCTTGCGCCAACACCCTCTAAGATATCCACCGCTTCCTGTTTAGGATGACCATAACGATTATTCTTTCCAGCACTTGCAATTGCTACCTCGGGTTTTAGCGCACGAGCAGTTTCTGGATAAAGCGACTTTGCTGCACCATGATGTCCAACTTTTAAGAAATCTATATCGCCTACATCGCCTGAATCTACCGTCTCTTTTGTCTGATCTCTTTCAGCGTCTCCCGTTAAAAGCGTAGTTAAGGTATTTTGCCCGTCGTTATATGTCACATAGAGCTCAACCGACGCATTATTAGCTTCTTTAGCTTTGTATCCCCTATGTGGCCACACAACGCGGATATGAAAGCGACCAACATCAAATTCATCACCATATAAAACTTCATAGGAGCTGCTGCCGGAAATCCTCTGAATAGCTCTCTGAAGCTCAGGTTTTTCTTGTTTTGTTATTCCTTCTCCAACTAATACCCGACCCGCCTTCACCGAACCAACCATATACCTCACGCCACCAGCATGATCCTCATCAAGGTGTGTGAGCAAAATAGCATCAAGATATGAGATGTGTTGTCGCTCTAGAGCGTCATTAACCACATCTCCCACACTCGTGTCTACGAGCAGAGAATGCGCGCCGTCACTGAGCAATATGGCATCACCTTGGCCAATATCCATCACACAAATTCTTGTTGGCGAGAAAAACTTCCAGTAGATACTTAAACCCAAAATAAGCATAAACACCATCAAACAAATGCCAGATAAAACTATTCTTTTCCCTTTTGGCCAAAATACGTAAAGAGCCACCATTGCTGCAAACACAAGCAATGAAACTATCCAACTCATGTCAGTTAACGACACGCTTGCAAAAGATCTTTCGGATAAAAAAGAAGTAAGAGCCTCTATAAACTGACCAAGAAAATCCACAAGGCAGAAAGCAACATCTTGAGCCGGTTTAAACCAACATAAAGCTATTGCTCCAATTCCAAATAAGCTCAGAAGAGAAAATAAACTTGTAATCAGCGCACTTGAAAGAGGAGCAAGTAAAGAAAAATGACCAAAGTACATGCAAGAAATTGGAAGGCACGAAAGCTGAGCAACGGTTGTGGCACACATAGTGTTTCGTACGTCAGAAAACGGTTTTCTAAGAATCTTCTGTATTTTTCCATATCCAGATATGTGAAAAGCAATTTTTGCATAGTACTGAGCAAGACCGCCGTAGATATTCATGCCAAAAATACATGCTAAAGACAAAGTGAAAGCAATATTCACACTTAGCTGTGGATCTATACAAAGCATAAATAATGCAACGATAGAAACTGCTGAGAGCGTATGATTTTTTCTTCCCACATAATGCATTACGTATTTTTGTTCAACAAGAAGTATTGCCCTCATTGCAGACGCAGGTAATCCACAGAAAAGCGCGTAGCTACTGAGTAAAAATAAATTCACTACCCCTCTTAAAAGAGGTTTTATCGTTAGCTTTTTAAGAAAAGCGTCAATAAAAGCAGAGAGAATTACCATGTGACAACTAGAAATTGCAATGAGATGCATTAGACCGCAACGCATAAATATTCTCGGAATGTTAAAGCTATACAGGCTAGGCCTATAGGCACAAAGACCACATGCAACTAACGCTCGACCAAAGCTCTGTTCTGGTTGGAGTTGAGAAATACAGTTTTCTCTAAATTGAGCAACTTCTCCAATAATTCCCTCTCCATAGGTTTTTGAGTTCACCTTGGTTATCTGAATTGAACCAAGTACTCCTCTCTTAAATTGTTCTTCTGAAAACTCCTTATCTTTATATTGTGTAAACCTACCTTCACAACAAAGATGAGTTTCTCGCAAGAATGGTTCCTTGGCACGTAGCCCCACAGATCCAATGCATCTACCCTGGTACATGACGTTTGCCTGACCAGTCCATGCATGATTTTTATAAACTAAATCTCTTGATACGACTAATTCAAAATTATGTATAGCGGTTGACTCTAAAAGATCCACCGATGTCATTTGACTGACATATATAAAGGAAGATCTGATTAGGATTATTACAAGTGAAAGTAAAACCACCCCAACAGTCATAAGGCTGGTATGCGCGTACTTTACATACCAAAGTCCTAATGCCGCCGCCATACAGCTTCCTAAAATCTGAAGCAAAATAGTATCAAGCGGTGCGTTTCTTGCGATAAAAACATGCAGCCATACGCAAACAAATAGCAAGATACAAAGGCTATACGGAATAAAAGGCCTAGTGGGTTGTTCTATCACCTT
>JAGZWL010000079.1:0-5792 GCA_018378955.1 Atopobium sp.
AGAATCTGTATCTGAAATACAGATTCTTTGCACTTTTCAGGCGCGCTTTGAAGTATGTCCGAAGCTGATTTCTAAAGCCCCTTCATGAGAGCTCTCATGGAGTCTGATTCTCTCGCCTTGTTTGAGTAATTTGGGACGTAACTGCGCCCGCGCACCCAGGTGGTAAAAAATGCGTTTAGTTGGGGAATACAGGTTTCTGCATACAACGTTTCCCCAGATAAAAGTTTTTGAGGCGGTAAAAAATCGTCTTAGTTGGGGATAAATCGACCAATTTTAAGTTTTCATCCCCAACTAAACGCATTTTTTACCTTTTTCGGCACATAATTTTGAGGTCAAAAATTACGTATTCATAAGAATGCATTTTATTACACAAATATGCAGAAATCTGATTAGCGAACTAAAGAACGCACACTATTCTTCTCAATCATGCGCGGCTCAAGGATTATCTGGATCGAAGCACCATCGTCCACCAACTCACCTGCGCTTTTCTGACCCGCTCCGTCAACCTTTGCAGCGACACCCGCGCCCGCCGTGCTCCCCGCTACCTGCTCCGGGCAGCGCGTCTACCTGCGGTCGAAGCGACACCCGCGTCGCCGCCGCTACCCGCGCTACCCGCGCGCGGCGCGACCGGCGCGCTCGTCCAGCTTGGCGCGGACAGCAGCCTTGAACGCAGCAGCATCCGTCATCCACGGAACGTGCTTGCCGCCGATAATGTTGAACGGCTCGTCTCCCTTGGCAAGCAAGTATACCAGCGCCGGGCGAGGGTCGTCGTAAGCAGAGGAAACTGCCTCGTAAATGGCGTCGTAGCGGTCAAGGATAATCTTGTGCGCGGCACCCTCGGGCGTGGCTTCGGCCATCTGCGCGCAAATCACCGCAGGATCTTCCATGTTGCAGTCCTCGGTGGTGTAAATCATCAGGTCCGCCCACTTGGCCGCCTCTTCAGGCAGCTCCTGGCGGCGGTTGTACGCCTTGCCGCCGACGGCTCCCATAACCACATAGCGACCATAACCAGGGAATTCCTTAGCAGTTGACGAGAAAAGCTTCTGGTAGGAAAGCTTGTTGTGGGCGTAGTCGACCAAGCCCGTGACCTTGTTGTCGGGCGAGCTTAGTAGCTCCATGCGACCTGGCACCTTCACGTTCATCAGCGGAAGCACGGCGTCCTTCTCGCGAATGCCCAGGTAGTCGGCAACGGTGATTGCCGCAAGAGCATTCTCCACGTTAAAGAGGCCGGACATGGGCAGCGCGGCGGCGCCGGTCCAGGTTGGCGCGTGCACGGTAAACGTGACCATGCCCTGGTGAGGGGTGATTTCGTCCGCCCAAACAGTGGCGTCGGAATCGGTTGTGGAGAAAGTTAGGACCTTCTCGCACCTTTGTGCACGCTCCATGACCTGGTCAAACATCATCGTATTCTTGTTGATAACAGCCACGCGAGCAAGGTCAAAAATCTTCAGCTTGCTCTCAAAGTAATCCTCAAAAGTAGGGTGTTCAACTGGGGAAATGTGATCGGTTCCAATGTTTAGGAACACCGCGACGCTCAGGTTGAGGCCAACCGTGCGGTCGTACTTGAGTCCCTGGCTGGAAATCTCCATGTCAACGTAGGGGAGGCCGGCCTCCGCGGCGTGCTTGAGATGGCGCCACAGCTCGGGAGCCTCGGGCGTGGTGTTGTGCGCGGGCTGCGTGTCCTTGCCGTCAAACACCTCGATGCCGCCAATCACGCCGCACTTGGAGTACGGCTCGTCGCCGTCGAGGATGGCGCGCAGCATATACGAGCAGGTAGACTTGCCTTTTGTGCCCGTGATGCCGATGGTAGTGAGCTTCTTGTCGGGATGTCCCGCAACGCCTGCGGCCGCGTAGGCCATGGCAAGGCGCACGTCATCCACGCGAATGGCGGCCACGTTTGGCGCAACTGCCTGCAGCTCTTCCGCAAGCGACTGCTGGCAGAGGTACGCAACAGCTCCAGCCTCCACCGCGCTTGCCAGATACGCTGGCGAGAAACTCGCGCCCTTGCAAACAAACAGTGAGCCCGGAGTGACCTCACGAGAATCGCTTGCAACATCGGTAAGCTGTGCGTTTTGATCAACCGCGTCAAGATGCGCGGTAGTGTACTCGATGTTCTTGCTGGTAAAGAGCGCCAGGAGCTCGTGTAATGTCATCCTCAAAAGTCCTTCGATAGCTGTTTGGCGCAAGCACAGCGCCCCAAAGACAGTATCAATAGTTTAGCCGTCTGCCCCCAATTGTGCTGACGTCAGCGCAACTTTCTTGATCCTTGCACGCCAATCTCATACCTTTATGGCGAGAAAATCTTTGATTTTGCTTGACGTGGAGAGGGCTGCGAGGTATAGTACTTGTTCGCGCAGATGCGCATTCATTGCGGGGTGGAGCAGTCTGGTAGCTCGTCGGGCTCATAACCCGAAGGTCGTAGGTTCAAATCCTGCCCCCGCGACCATAAGAATTTCAAACCCGCTCTTGGCGGGTTTTTTGTTAGCAATTAACGCTGTTCGGGTGGGCTATCTTAGCGGATCGTTGGGCAAGTACGCCAACATCGCCTCCACGCACAGGAATCGTCTTTACGCACAGGAATCGCTTCCGCATAGGAAAACGCCTCTACGCATCAAAGCCAAAGTTCAGCAAACGCTGCAATCTCAGCTCAAGACCCTTGTGATGATCGTAAGAATCCAACATACGTTGATACTTCGGAGCAGCAGCCGCCAGCTTATCAACCAGTGCATCTGTTGTCTGCCTCACTGAGCGCAGGGGCTCAGGATGGTTTTTACCTTCGTTTTCTCCGCTTGCAATGCACCAGCGAATGTCCGAACGCACATGGCTCGTATCAAAAGTTTCAACAAAATCGGGAAACCACGTACTTGGGCTAGCCAGAAGATACTGGTCAAAGTGGCAGGTTGTCTGCATCTCAAAGAGGCTGCACAGACCCGACAAAGAATAACCTAGCAAGGTAAGAGGACACGTATCCTCTTCGGTATGAGTAGCTAGAGCAGCGTACCTCTCGACAGCTGGAAGTACGATGTCTGAAAGAAATTCTCTTCCACATCCTCCAAAATTAGGAGCTTCTGTTCGCACGCTTGATGCTGGCCAAGGGGAATAGCAGGCTTGATCAGATGGTGCGGTAATGGTGAGGCATTGGGGGAGCTTGGTCTCGTCAAGTTTCCCGGAAGTAAGAAGCGCAGCTATCTTGGGCATCAGCAGCGAGCCATGGAGAATAACAAGAAGACCAGGAACCGCGGAGCGTTCTCCGATAGTGATTGTGTTGTCTGGTAGAGCTGATAAATCCATGAAGTTCCTTGTCTGACCTCGTCTGTTATTGCCTGTTGGCGCCGGCGTCATCTCGCAGTAGCCGCCTCGCGGAGAGCATCCCACAAAGGGATGTAGGTATTTTAAGCATTTCTCAACTCACAGTCTTCTCACAACTCAAAAAGTAATATATAGTTAACTTTCGAAAAATTCCGCTGCTTCTGTGTAACGCGCATTGTACGTTGTATGTTGTGCGCAAAAACGCAGCGTCACTTTAGAGAGGTATCGTATGATAAGAAAAGCCGGACCGTTCCGTCTTTTCATGGGCGTTCTCGTTGCAATTCTGGCAGCGAGCATTGTAATAACTTCAACGATGGGCGCCATTGGTGTGTCCTTACAAGACGCATATGCCGTGCTGACACATCATCTTTTTGGCATGCCGCTACCGGAGGCTCTAGCTGCAGGAGGACCTGTCGAGAAGGTCGTTTGGTCGCTGCGCTTTCCCCGCATCATCTTAGGAGTGGTAGCTGGAGCTGGCCTTGCGCTTGCGGGTGTTGTCATGCAAGCGTCAGTTCAAAATACCTTGGCTGAACCGTATATTTTGGGCATTTCATCAGGAGCTTCGTGCGGAGCCACCTGTGCCATCATGCTTGGAGCCGGCGCGGTACACGTTGTGGGAATTTCTTCGGTGCCGCTGTTCTCGTTTATTGGCTCAACAATAGCAACTGTAGGTGTTTTGTTGCTGGCATCTACTGGCGGCCATATGACGTCGTCAAAGCTTGTTCTCTCGGGCATGATTTTGAATGCCCTGTTCACAGCGCTGTCTAATTTCATTATTACAATCGCCGCTAATGCCGAGGGCATGATGGATCTGAAGTTCTGGACCATGGGCTCTTTAGCACGAGCAAGCTGGGGAAATGTTGGCGTTTCCGTTGTTGTAGTACTTCTCGTCAGTGTGTTTTTCTTAACGCAGTTCCGCTCTCTCAATGTGCTTCTAATGGGAGACGAGGCTGCTACAACGCTTGGTCTCAATACCAATTTGTGCAGATGGGCATACTTGACCATTTCTGCGCTTATGGTTGGCACGTTGGTTTCATCAGTGGGAACCATCGGTTTTGTTGGTCTTATCATTCCGCATATTGCGCGCTCGTTTGTTGGATCCGATCACCGAAGGCTGGTTCCAACTGCGCTGGTACTTGGAGCTATTTTCATTCTCTGGGCAGATGCCTGTGCTCGAACCATCCTGGGCAACGCCGAAGTTCCTATTGGCATTCTGACCGCTGTTGTTGGTGCGCCGTTCTTTGTCTACATCATGGTTGCCCGCAACTACAGCTTTAGGGATGGTGAGTAGCATGCGCCTTGAAGTGCAAAATGTATCGGTCACCATTCACAACAAGCCGATTGTAAAGGACGTCTCGCTTAACGTGGCAGATGGCGAGTTTGTGGGCATCCTTGGCCCTAACGGATCAGGCAAGTCTACGCTTTTGCGGGCAATTTATGGCCTTGGTCATCGCTATGACGGCCAGATTTTGTGGGACGAGCGCGACGCCACTGAGATATCACGCCGTGACTTTGCTCGCAAAGTTGCAGTTGTAAGCCAGTTTAACTCGCTGTCCTTTGACTTTACCGTTCGAGAGATTGTGTCGCTGGGACGCAGCCCTCATCAGTCGGCGCTGTCAAAAGAATCCGATCACGACGAGTCAATCGTTTCTGACGTTATTCAGAAAGTTGGTCTTTCTCGCTTTGAAGACCGTTCTTTTGCCACGCTTTCAGGTGGCGAGAAACAACGTGTCATGTTGGCTCGTGCGTTAGCTCAGGAACCAGAGTTTCTGGTGCTTGATGAGCCTACTAATCACCTGGATATTACGTACCAGATTGATATTTTGCGCCTTGTTCGCAATCTTGGTATCAGCTGTCTAGCTGTTTTGCATGACATTGTGATGGCAGCTCATTATGTCGACCGCCTGTATTTCTTACAAGAGGGATCTATTGTTTCTGAGGGAACACCTGAGAACATTGTGACCCCTGAGCTGCTTGCTGATGTGTATGGCGTTGAGGGCATGGTCCGCCCATCAACTGCTGGAAACGGTATCAGCATTGATTACGTGTATTAATCGCCTGTTGAGTATCAACAGATGAATGAAAGGATATCCGATGGATCCTCGTGTAAGTTCAAATCTCTTTACGAGAAGGAATTTTTTGAGCATTGCGGCAGGGTTTGCTGCAACTGCTGCTGGACTGGGTCTTACTGCGTGCAACAATGCAACGTCTAGCCCATCTACCCCTGCTGCAGAAGAAAAGAAATCGGCCAATACAAGCTATCCAGTATCGTTCAAGCTCTATGACGGTGACGGCAATGAGTTTGAGGCAAAGTTTGATAAGGCTCCTGAGAGTGTTGTTACCTTGACAGACTCTGCAGCCGAGATTCTGCTGCGCCTGGGCCTTGGCTCCAAGATTATTGGCACAATCAAGCCTGATGCGCCAATGCCTTCAGACATTGCTGACGAGTATGCGAACATCAAGCAGCTGGGCGATAAGAAGAG
>JAGZWL010000080.1:0-5702 GCA_018378955.1 Atopobium sp.
TTCTTTATTGTCGCGTCACTTTTAGCTCTTTTGACGCTTGCGTATCTTGTCGCAAGCGGTTTTGTTCGCGTGGTACGCTATTTTTGGGGCTGGCTTTCGTCTGGCGAGAAGATCGATGGGCTTGCAGGCGATGCTCCTGGCGTTGCATCGGACGCACCTGACGGCGCGGCCGGTGTCGCATCAGACATCGTGTCACCTGCACCAGCCGCTCCGTTCTCCAAGCCAAAACCAACGCAAGCGGAGCTCTCAGCATATTTGGACACGATGCATCTTGGCTGGTACCAGGTGGTCATCCTCTTCATAGTGGGCTGCATGGCCGGTCTTCTTATTGAAGAGATTTGGATGCTCATTACCGCTGGCCTGACCGAGAGCAGGGTTGGCCTCATCTGGGGACCATTCTCTCCGCTTTACGGAACCGGCGCCGTGTTTCTGACTGTTATTTGTTACCAGCTGCACAAGCATCATGCCAATAACCTTGTTATTTTCTTGGTCTCGGTTGTTGTTGGTGGCACGCTGGAGCAACTTACCGGTTGGGGAATGCAAGATTTTTTCCACTCGGAATCGTGGACGTACGCCCACCTTCCGGATGCCATTACGCAGTGGGTGGCTTGGCGATTCTTGGGATTCTGGGGCATTTTGGGTCTGATTTGGTGTCGGGTTATCATGCCTCGCGCGCTCTACAAGATTGGTGAGCCAACATCAAAAAGGCAAGCAATTTTTGTTACTCTGCTTACGGTGTATCTTGTCGCCGACATTTCAATGACGGTGGCATGCCTAGTTAGAAAGGCTCAGCGAGACGCTGGAGTTCCTCCGTCAAATGCGTTTGAGATGTGGGTAGATACTCATTACGACGACAGCTTTGTATCTACTCGTTTCCAGAACATGACCTATACACCGCCAGACTCGGCAGACAAGTCGTAGCCGTCGAGCACCGTCCACCGGCCCGCCCGACAGCAAGTCGCCGATCGTCGCAAGCACGCAACGGCGCCCGCCCATAAGCCCGCAAGACCGCGAGAAACCCAAAGGATTTGTAATGCACATGCCTTCTGCAAAACCAGAACATCCAACAGGCAACGTGTACCTGGACTTTGCCGCAGCTACACCTATGGATCCACGTGTAGTTGATGTAATGATTCCGTACTTCACGGAGAAGTTCTACAACCCTTCAGCACCGTATGCTCTGTCTCGCCAGGTTCGTGACGAGGTAGAACGTGCCCGCGCTGTTTTGGCGCATGCCATTGGTGCTCGTCCAGGAAACGTGGTGCTCACAGCAGGTGCTACAGAGGCCAACAACCTGGCGTTTGCAACGGTCTCTGAAGATGCGCACGTAATCGTTGATGCTATTGAGCACGAGAGCGTCCTTGCGTGTGCAGGGATTTTCTCGCACAAGACACTACGCGTAGAGGCAGACGGTCGTGTGAATCCAGAGCGCGTTGCAAAAGCGCTCAAGCCAGAGACTGAGCTGGTTTCCATTGAACTTGCAAACGGGGAGATTGGCACCATTCAGCCTATCCGAGAGATTTCGCAGGTGCTTGCCAAGGAGCGCTCACGCAGGCTTGCAGCAGGGGAGACTCGTCCGCTGCATTTGCATGTTGACGCCTCTCAAGCTGCGGCATACCTGAGCGTGAACGTGTCGTCTTTGGGCGTGGATATGTTGACGCTTTCTGCAGCAAAGCTTTCCGGTCCAAAGCAGGTAGGTCTCTTGTGGGCCTCCGATGATGTGCGTTTAAGGCCGCTGGTGCTCGGCGGCGGACAAGAAGGCGGTGTTCGCTCAGGTACGGAAAACGTCGCAGGCGTTATTGGCTTTGCGTGTGCTTTGGCGGTTGCTGATGAGACTCGCACTGACGAGGCAAAACGGGTTTCTCGCCTCAGAGATCAGCTGCAGGAGCTGCTTTGCACAGAGTTTGCGCAGATGATTGTCTCGGGGCCAAAGAACGCCAAGCTGAGGCTTCCTAACTTGCTACACGTTTCTTTCCCGGGACTTGAAGCTCGCCGTCTGGTTATTTTGCTTGAGCGTCTAGGCGTGTCGGTGGGAACGGGCTCTGCCTGCGCCGCATCAAAAATGCAAATATCTCACGTGCTTGAGGCAATTGGAGCACCGCGAGAAGTAGCTGCGGGAAGCCTCAGGTTAACGCTTGGAAGAACTACCACAGAAGACGACATCTTGTACGCAGCTTGGGCAATCGCTGAGGCTGTCAAGCAGGAGTCTGCTCGTGTAGGAGTGACATGGGAGAACTAGTTTACCTTGGCATGAGTGGCGGCGTTGATTCGGCGCTGTCCGCGGCCTTGCTTCTTGAGGCGGGCTACAACGTCAAGGCTATCTATATGCGCAACTGGTCAAAGGACTTGCCAGGCTTTAAGTGCCCTTGGGCAGATGACCTGGCTGATGCTGAACGCGTCTGCGTAACGCTGGGCATTGATTTAGACGTGTGGGACTGTGAGGCCGAGTATAAGGCTACCGTTGTGGATTACCTGCTTGATGCCTATGAGCACGGTCGCACGCCCAATCCAGACGTTATGTGCAACCAGACGGTCAAGTTTGGTACCTTTGCAGAACGTGCTTTTGCTGAGGGTGCCGATTTTGTTGCAACGGGTCACTATGCACAGAACGTTCCGGGCACCAAAAAACTTTTGCGTGCCGCAGATGCTCACAAGGATCAGACCTATTTCCTATGGCGTGTACCAGGTCATTTGTTTGAACGCACGCTTTTTCCTATTGGACACATTGCCACCAAGGCAGAGGTACGCGCTCTGTGTGCGGAGCGAGGTCTGGGCATAGAAACAAAGCCAGACTCTGACGGCATTTGTTTTATTGGCCCCGTTGGCTTGCGCACGTTTTTGCTGGACACATTTCAGAAAAAGCAGGGCGACGTCATTGAGTGGGAGACAGGCAAGGTTCTTGGCACCCATGATGGAGCATTCCTCTTTACCGTTGGTCAGAGAAAAGGCTTGAACATCGGTGGAGGACCTGCTCGCTATGTAGTAGCAACCGACACGCTTAAGAATGTGGTGTATGTAACCTCTGACCTCAACTGTCCTGCGCTCTGGACTCGTCGCATGGAGCTCTCGGACATGCATTGGATTTCTGGAGAACCTGCAGCTAACGGTAGGTATGTGGTCAGAACTCGTCACACAGGTGCGCTGGTTCCCGCAACGTTTACGCTCACAGATAATCAATGTGGATTTATTGAATTTGACCAGCCCGTAAAAACTGTTGCAGCAGGTCAATCGGCGGTTTTGTACGATGGCCAGGAAGTGTGCGGCGGTGGCATTATTGAGGCTGACAAGAGTATACTTGAGCGGTTCATGTAAAATGAAAAGCAGGTAGGTGGCGAGAAACCCTCTGAGGTTGCATCGTTTACCTGCAAAGAGTGTTGTTTCTGTACACGTATTGTGATCCAGAGTCCAAGGAGGTGCCCATGGATCGCCCAGATGGCGCGTCTGAAACCGAGCACCCCTCATCTACACCGAAGGTAACGGTGAAGATTGGATCTACAACCGTTAAGGGTGTTTCAACCAAAAAGCCTAAGATTAGTGTTGCTCCAACTTCTTCATCTGAGCAGGTAGAAGAGGCAAAAGAGAGCTTTGGTCAAGTTAGAAAGAGCATTCTCTTCCTCTTTGCGGTTGTAATACTGTACGCACTCTATATTGTTTTCTCTGGTCAGTTTGATGAGTTTGTTGTTGCTCTAGCAGACGTAGATACAGGTTGGCTCATTGCTGGTGCTCTTTGCTACTTTGTCTACTATTTCCTGGGTATTCTCGCCTATGTAATTTCAGTCATTACAGATCCCGAGAGTCCTGTTGGTGTCCGTGACCTGATGAGCGTTGAGGCATCGGGCATCTTCTTCATGAACCTCACGCCAAACGGTGCAGGTGCTGCTCCTGCTCAGATTTATCGCCTCACTCGTGCGGGTATTTCTGTGGGTCAGGCAGGAGCTTTGCAGTTCACCCGCTTTGTTATGTACGAGGCGGGCGAGGGCATCTTTGCAGCTCTGATGCTTATCTTTAGGGCCAATTATTTCTACGAGCAATTTGGCGATGTAACCGTTATTGGCGTTATTTTGTTTGGCGCAAAGATAGTGATGGTTGCAGTTATCTTGGCCATTTGCCTGCTTCCTAAAATGGTCAAGACCGTGGGCAACTGGGGTTTAAGGCTGCTTTCACGTCTTCGTATCGTAAAGCAGTACGACCACTGGCATGGCATCATTAACACGCAGGTAGATGAGTTCTCAAACGGCTTTAAGACTGCTGCAAAGAACATCCCAGAGATGTGCGTTGTTCTGCTGGTTACCTTGGTCCAGCTTGGCTGCCTCTATGCACTTCCATACTTTGTTCTGCGTGCACTCGGCCAACCCGCAGACCTTCTGACCTGCCTTGCATCTGGTTCAATGCTTGAGCTCTTGACCTCGGCCATTCCACTTCCTGGTGGCACTGGTGGCGCTGAGGGTGGCTTTGCCTTCCTGTTTGGCCATATGTTTGGCGAGGAAATTGCTGCAGGTTTTGTACTTTGGCGCGCTATTGAGTATCTGCTTCCAACTCTGGCAGCAAGCATGCTTTTGGGTCTCAGATCTCATGATCACGAGCCTATCTACCACAAGTGGAACCGTTTCCGTCAGCGTTTCTCTGCCTTTGTAAATGGCGAGAAAGGCGCTGTTGCTTCTACATCGTCTCGTCCAGAGACCTCTGGCATTCAAATTAAGGTTAAGCGTAAGAAGTAGGGAAGAAGTAAGGAAGAAAAGCCAGAATGTGGCTTGATACGTATCTTTGCTCTATTGGACCGCTGCGTGTGCAGTACTTGTAAAAGAAAGCATCCTTATGCGTAAACCACCAAATCCTATTTTGATTATTCTGGCACCTATTCTTATTGCCGTTGCCGTTGGTCTTGTCTATGATCTGCAGAATTTCTTACAGGACATTCCGGAAGTACGTGACAATCCAATGCTTTTAGCAGGCGTGGCTGTGTTTATACCAATGCTTGTTGCACTGGTTAAGGACACGTTTGACGCACACGGTCTCTAGGCAAAGGCTATTTTTGTTGTGTTGGCTTTGAGAAAAAGAACAGGTATATTCCAAAGCCAAGTTTAATTGCCGCATCAATATAGGCAGTTATTGTCAGTGGGATGTCTGGAAAAATATAACCTATACCAACATTAACGGCGCAGAGTATAGCCAAATAGATCATCGATTTTCCGTGTACAAAGTAATAGAGGAAAAAGTGCAGCGCCGTGGCCATTAACGCGCCCAACCAAATAAGTCTCCAGTTTTCAGTTGCAAAAAATGGTCCACCTAATAAAAACATCAAAATGAATAAGAAAATCACCGCGTATAGAGACATTTTGTTCTGGAACTTACTTGAAGGACCATCGGAAAACTTATTGAGAACTTTCTTATTTGTGTTTATAGATAAGAAGGCTGCAACATATCCAAAGCTAAATACGGACATATTGATAATCTGCTTTCCACCTATTACGGTAGCTGCAAAAATGATGAGAGCTACAACAATTAACCAGAGACCGCATGATTTCTTATAATTAAAGCATAGCTTCTCATCTTTGTTATATTCCAGAAAGTTCATAAGTTTCTCCCTCAATCGAACGACTTGTCATAATACTTCTGACCGTATGCTTTTACAATCCAGTTGCCTATTTTTTAATAATTGAGGTGCAGAAGACGTACGGGTTTAAAAGGCGGTCATTCATTTG
>JAGZWL010000081.1:0-5667 GCA_018378955.1 Atopobium sp.
TGCAACAGTTGCGGTAGAGGTCTGAATGCGGCCCTGAGACTCAGTCTTAGGAACGCGCTGAACACGGTGAACACCGGATTCGTACTTCATAACTGAATAGACCTTATCACCTGTGACCTTGAACTCAATGGTCTTGAAGCCGCCTGCCTCAGAAGGTGAGCTGGACAGAACCTCTGTCTTCCAACCACGAGCCTCGGCAAAGCGCTCATACATCTTGAAGAGGTCGCCTGCAAAGATTGCTGCCTCGTCGCCGCCAACACCAGCGCGAATCTCAACGATAGTGTCCTTCTCGTCATTTGGATCGCCTGGGATCAGCATGACCTTGATCTCATCCTCAAGCTGAGGAAGCATCTCTTCATTAGCAGCAATATCTTCCTGCAGCATCTCTTTTTCTTCTGGATCAGAAGTGGCGTTGAGAAGCTCTTTTGCAGCCTCAATGTCATCGAGGGCAGTGATGTACTTATTGGCGTGAGCAACCAAGTCCGCCTGATTAGAGTGCTCTTTTGCTACGCGAGCATACTCTTTTGGATCAGAGACAACGGCTGGGTCTGCAAGCTTTTGCTCAAGCTCAGCATAGGCCTCAACGATTTTTTCTAGCTTGTCACGCATTCCTGCTCCTAAGATAAGTGCCTCGTGCGCGCTTGGCTTATGAGCCTGTGGCCAAACTGTAGCGCAAGCTGCTTGCGAGGTGAGATTTCAACTAAAGAAGTGTACCACCACTAGGCGGTTTTTAAACCGATACCTCCCTATCTGCACAGGATGAGAGTACACAAGTTACATAATTGTGAGAAAATTACAGCAGGTTCATACGGTAATGAGGCGCTATGACTTCTAAGAACAAAACTTCACAACCAGATAACACGCCTGCTGCAGAGGACACCTCTTCTGATCAGAAGACCCTTGATGCCCAGGCTGCTGAGGCAGTTGACACCGCTGGCGAGAAGACCGACGAGCTTGAAGAGGTCACCGACCCTATTGCTGCCGATATGGCCGCTGCTGATGAAGACTACATCATGGAAGTTGTCAGCCCCATCTTCCCTGGTCTAGACGAAGACGATGAAGAGAGTAAGGCTAACCCTGCTTCAGATGAAGACTCTCCTGAAAACGACGCAGATAGCACAACTGACCTGGAGAAAATCGTAAACGATGCAGCTCTGACGCAGGACCTTTCTGCTGTAGGAGCTCGCCTCAAAGAGCTTGAAGAGAGCACTCGCGAACATGCAGAGGCTGAAGCTGCTGAAGCTTCTGTCAAAAATGCTGCTAGCGCAGGTAATGCAACCTCTGACGATGAAGCAACGTCTATAAAAGATGTTGCTGATACGTTCTCAAGCTATCTTCGCAGCAGGCGTCGTGCGCTTTTTAGGTTTGTACGCCGCTACAGCTTGCTTTCTGGCATTCTTGCACTCTTAAGTCTTGCCCTTTTATCTGCGGTTATCGTCTTCTTTATTCGCGTGAGCAACGTTCCTTCAACAGATACTGTTATCGCTGACGCTCGCACACGAGCCGAAGCCCCAGCTTGGACTCCGGGCGAGTATGACGCTGATGAGTCCTTACTCCTTACGGGCATTGAAGTTGTTTCTCGCACCAGAAGTACCACGGCAATCTCCAGCGATGCTGCTCAGTTTGGCGCCACAGGCTACGCCAACTCTGTCGTACGCCTTACCTACACGGGTAACGCAATTGCTGCCACAAAGATTTCCAAGTTAGGATACGCAAATACCCAGGGTTGGAACGCTATTGGTGACGAAGAGACCCAATCTGTCTCCTACCAGGCAACTTCAGGTGTTTCCACAACAAAAGTCCTTGATGCCATCGGCGATGTACTAGCCAAGCTTGATGAAAAAAATCCTAACGAAGCTATTTCTTATAGCTCGCAGTTCTCTGGCGCAACCTTCACTGTTCTTGATGCGGGTTTTGACCGTGAGCAGCAAACCTGCTGGGTAAGAATGTCGGGTGTTTCACCAACCTTCTTTGGTTCGCTCACCTGCGAAATTACCGCCTCATTTACCTTTGATGCTTCTACGGGTACCTGGGCATTGGACACAGCCAACCCCTCGTCAGGACTTAAGTACGACTACAGCGGGCTCGTAGGAACGTGGAAGGGTACCTTTGTCAGCTGCGAAGCAAGCAGCGGAAGCCCTTCCTATGCCGGTCGAACCAATCCTTTAACGTTGACCGTATCGGCTGCAGGTTTTTCTCGTGATCAGCTCGTGCTTACGGCAACCGCAGGGGGTGTTGTGCACAACCATGGAGCACTCAACACCTCGTATCGTTGGTATCCCGGTGATGCTGAGTTCAAAAACGCTTCTGTCTCTCTTGCAACTTCAGGAACAATCGGAGAACAAATCCAGGTTTCTGGAACGGTCGATGTAACCAATGCAAACCTGGATGCCCATTCTGCTTCTAATGCAGCTCTCACTACACCTCAGAAGCCACAATTGAAGGTCACTTTTGATACTGCCAATAGGAGCGTTGTGGCTCAGCTTGTTTCCACTTACACAGAAAATGGTCAGACAGTTACCTTTACTGATACCTATCAGCTCTCTAAAGAGTAAAAATAATCCCGTCAGGCCGAGTCGTTCCTGACGGGATTTCTATCATCAAATTACGAAAAGTGCGAAAGCTTGTTACTAAGCCTCGTCTTCGTTTGTATCTGTGGCTTCTTCGTTGTTTTTCTCGCCCTTGCTCATACGGCCACGGATAAGGCCAACAACTGTTGGAATAATTGAAACGGCAACAATTCCCACAATCAGCAGCTCAAAATGCTCCTGAACTACAGGAATGCCGCCAAAGAAATAGCCGAGAAGTACAAACATCGTGGACCAGGTTAGGCCGCCCAGGATGTTGTAGATACCAAAGTTGCGCCAGTGCATACCGCCCATACCCGCAATAAAAGGCACGAACGTGCGGATAAAAGGGAAGAAGCGTCCTAAGAAAATTGCCAGATGACCATGCTTGTCCAGAAACTTCTGGGTCTTCTCAAGATGCTCTGGAGTAAGTGCTTTGACTTTTCCAGAAGCAATGATTTTTTGACCAAAGAAATGGCCAATCATAAAGTTCATCTGATCGCCAAGAATTGCGGCAGCCCACGTAATAACAAGCAGTACAACAATATTAAAGCCGCCGTTATGGGCAAAAAATCCTGCTGCAAAAAGCAGAGAATCACCTGGTAAAAATGGGAAAAAGACTACGCCGGTCTCAATAAAAACAATCAGAAAAACAAAGCCGTACGCAGCGAGAGGACCAGTGGCAATCATTGAAGCAATAAATGCGCGAGGATCTCTAAGCAGCTCAATGATGTAGTTTACAAAACCCATCGAAATCCAATCGTCGTGACAAATGTCGCGGCAAGCATAGTCAACGCCTAAGAAAAGCGCATTGAGTGGGAACGGATGCCCGCGAGTGACCCCTTATGGCTGCTGTCTCCCGACCCTGACCAGGTTCGAGGTGTCACGTCATCCGCACCCGCTCAATGCGCTGTAGATACTCTACCCTATTAGAGAAATCTTTGCACAGATCGTATCGCTTCTATACATTTTTTGATGAATTTTTTTCAATTGCTTTGATGATCTTCTCGACGTTCTTTTTTCCTCTTGAGATACCTACATGCAAAATTCCAGCTATAGGAACAGATATGACGAGAAGAACAATGCCGCCCACAAGCACAGCCGTTGCCATAGAACTTGTAGAGAGACTCCCGTACACGCTGAGATATATAAGCCATGCTCCAATTGCGATGCCAGAATAAGCGGCTCTTCTATAAACGCTTAGTGTTCCAAGAGCTTTTGTCTGCATACGAGCCTCGACAACCAAAGGGTTATCCTCGTGTGAATGAGAAGCTGCTCCTACATAGTTTTTCTTGCCCATAAAAACTCTCAATCAAAAGTGGCATCGCCGTATGACGATGCCACTTTATTACGTTTGTCTTTTCTGCGCCAGACAGGATTTTGCGCAAAAAAATTAGTAAGACAGACCTGGGTTGAAGACGCCAATAACAACGCCAACAAGTGCTACAACAACAAGAATAAGCATAACAACTGTTGGGCTGAGCTTCTTCTTAGTCATCAACCACCAGCAAAGGTATACAAACAGAAGGTTCAATACCTTAGGGAAGATGCCATTAAGTGTTGTCTGAATGTCAACACCAGCAATATTCAGAGAAGTTGTGACGTTAATCCATGTAGCAGCAACAGAGCCAATGACCATAGTACCAATCATAACAATGGAGCTACGGAGAGCCTCGGACTCAGGACCAACAAGTGCCTCAACAGCAGAAGAGCCCAGGCTATAGCCCTGGTCGTAAGCAAACTTCATGCCGAAGTACATAATGAGGTTCCAGACCACAACATAGAACAGTGGGCCAAGAACGGAGCCGCCCTTAGAAAGGCCAAGTGCAATTCCAAGAAGAATTGGAATAAAAGTACCAACAATAATGGAGTCACCAAGACCAGCAAGAGGGCCCATAAGACCAGCGCGAAGACCATTGATGGTCTCGTCGTCGATTGCCTCGCCGTTTGCACGAGCCTCTTCAAGAGAAGCGGTCAAGCCAACAACCATAGAACCAATCTGTGGCTCGGTATTAAAGAAGGTTGTATAGGTAGAAAGTGCCTCAACCTTTTGGTCATCAGTATCGTAAAGCTCGTCAACGATTGGAAGCATGGATGCAAGGTAACCAAATGTCTGCATGTGCTCCTGAGAGAAGCAGGTAAGATTGCCGTAAATCCAGCTCAAGAAAGACTTATTGCGTGCTTTCTGAGAAATGGTTTTCTTTTCAGCCATGATTAAATATCCTCCTCTTCTTCATCGTCTGCGCTTACATTGCCTGATGCTGCAGCAGCCAAACGAACATTCTTTGCCTGCTGAAGCTGATAGTTAAGAACAGCAAAGAAGACTGCTACGACTGCAGAGACAATGAGGTTCAGGCCAAGTGCGCCAGCAAGGATAAAGCCAAAGGCAAAAGTTACCCAATCAAGAGGCTTGGTAATAACCTGCTTGCACAAAATTGCAACACCAACGGTAGGAAGAAGGGTACCAACGGTGAAAAGGGTCATCATTGGGATACCGTTCATAGGGAGGTATTCCTTCATGATGCCAACCATGCTCTCGCCAGCCATGCAAATGAAGAATGTTGGAATGAACGAGAAAAGAATGTGAGAAACCCAAGGGAATACAAAGTCAACCATTGGAATGGTCTTCTTAATACGACCCCACTCTTTGCTCTCCATTGCACGCCAGCCAATACCCTGCCATACAAGGTTCATGGTAGCGGTGCCGTAGAACAAGACGGTACCAAGAGTACCAACAGCTGCACCAATAGCAGCTGCCTGAGATGCAGCCTCAACAGAGCTTGGATCAAGACCATAAGCTTTGATTGCAAGAATTGCTAGAGGAATACCAATGTAGGAAACAGCACGAACGTCAGCGGAAACAGTTCCACCAGGTGTTACGAGTGCAATGTAGACCAACTGGATTGCTGCACCAACAATAATGCCAGTCTGGACGTCGCCAAGAATGACACCAACGACAAGACCTGCAACAAGTGGACGACCGAGGGTATAGTTACCTACGGTAGTACCAGCCATGCCAGGTAGTGACGCAAGGCACGCAAACAAACCCAAAAGGGCAGCTTGAAACGCATTAATTGCCATAAAAATCGCCTTCCGAATA
>JAGZWL010000082.1:0-5649 GCA_018378955.1 Atopobium sp.
GCAGAACCTACCAAAGCTGCGCTATTTTGTGCGCCAGGCCTAAAAGCCGACGCTAACACGCTGCAGAATCATAATCACCTGCATATGAACAGCCTCCCATTTCTTGGACATAAGAAATGGGAGGCAGTTTACTTTGTCGTTTGCGGTCGATTGATTTTCTCGCCATTGGCGGCTGGCCTTCTCCAGGTGATCTTCTCGCCTGTTGCAGCGCTTATTTCATTGCAGCAAGAGTCTTTTCCCAGGCAGCAAGCGAGTCCACGCAGGTTTGGTACGCAACGCAGTAGCTCACGCGCAGCCAACCTGGGCAGCCGAACGAATCGGATGGAACAGGCAGCAGCTCAAACTGCTTGGCCACATCACAGAATGCCTGAGCATCTCCACCAGGAGCACTAACCCACAGGTAGAATGCACCATCAGGCTGGATGTACTCATAACCAAGCTTGGTGAGGCCCTCGGTCAGAACTTCTCGATTCTTTGCATATGCCTCAACATCAGCTGGCTCATCAACGCAGTCAATAATAACGCGCTGGAAAAGCGCTGGCGCGCACACAAAACCCAGCAATCGAGCGGCACCCGCGCAAGCTGAGTAAATCTCCTTCTGCTCCGGATTAGAAGCAGGAACCAGCACCCAACCAATACGCTCGCCAGGAAGCGAAAGGGACTTGGAGTAGGAATAGCACACAATGGTGCGCTCGTAGACGTCAGGAACCCAAGGGACCTCAATGTTGCCAAAAACAATCTCGCGGTAAGGCTCGTCGGAGATGACGTAGATGTCGGTGCCCAGTTCAGCAGAGCGTTTGCGGAGCATATTGGCAAATGCATCAAGGTTTTCCCTGGTATACACAGCACCAACAGGATTGTTTGGAGAGTTGATAATCACCGCGCGAGTCTTAGGCGTAAGAGCTGCACAAACGGCGTCAACATCAATCTGGAAGGTTTTCTCGTCAGCCAAAACCTCAACGCAGGTAGCCTGAGCATGATCAATCCACACGCGGTACTCCGGGAAGTACGGAGCAATGACAATAACCTCTTCACCTGGGGAAACAACGGAATTGAGCGCCATAGAAACGGAAGCTGCAGCTCCGCAAGTCAAAATGAGATCATCCGCCTGAGCTGCGTGATCTCCAAAGCGACGTCGGAGCGACGCAGCAATTGCCTCCCTGGCCTGGGGAATGCCGATTGCAGGCGTGTAGCTGTGGACCTGCTGAGGAGGCAGCTGCATGGCGGCCTCGATAGAGGTACGAACAGACTCAGGAGCAGGCACGGAAGGGTTGCCGATCGAGAAATCAAACACATTCTGAGCGCCAATCTCAGCACGACGCTGCATCGCATAACCTGCAATCTCGCGGATTGCAGACTTTTCTGATCCGTATGCAAGACTTGTCTGATTGACCATGGTTTCTCAATTCTCTCGAAGCCTACCGTAACTACCTGGTAAAACGTTGGATGGAGGCGTGGATGACACCGCCGCGCATCTGGCCTCACACAACCTTTGATAGATAGCATATTGGGCGAGAAGATCGATCTTCTCGCCCAACTTTAAAAGTTTTAACAAATTTGTATCTATTGCACGGTCTTGCGGCAAATTTCACAGAGTGGACTGCAGTGCGACCGCGTGACTTCAGCCTATTCGTACACGCAAGGCTTCAGAACGCCAACAAATGGCAGGTTGCGGTAGCGCTCTGCATAGTCCAGGCCGTAACCAACAACAAACTTGTCGGGTACGTGAGTGCCTACGTAACGAGGATCAATAGCTGGACGCTTGCCCTCAATGTCCTTGACCAGGAAAGCGGCAATCTCAATGGACGCGGGGTTACGAGACTGGAGCATGCGGACCAGGTAAGAGAGGGTTAGACCGGAGTCCAGGACGTCCTCAACGATGATGACGTGGCGACCCTCAATCTTGGTGTCAAGGTCTTTTACAATGCGCACGACGCCAGAGCTCTTAACACCGTCGCCGTAGCTGGAAACAGCCATAAAATCGATGGAGAGCGGGCACTCAATGGCGCGCATGATGTCGGCCATGAACACAACGGCTCCGCGAAGAACAGCAATGACCAGGGGGTTCTTGTCAGCGTAGTCACGCGTGATCTCTGCACCCACCTTCTTGACGATGTCCTTGATGTCCTGCTCGTCAAGTAGAATCTCTTCAATATCAGGGTGAAGCTCCGCCATTACTGGCTCCTCTCAAATGGCTTATGACCAGAATAGATGTTCAATTCTAGCAGCTGTTTTGTATCTTGCGTACATTTTACTCGTTCATCGGGACGAATTCCCGTAACCCACACTACATGTCCACGAATATTTGTGCGCACAATAGGCATCATACTCCTGGATTCGACGGGCACGCCCGCCTCGCCCAGCAGGTCAGAGATCTTTTTTGACTGTCCGTGCATACCCAGAGGCTGCATGGTGTCCCCTGCCTCGGGTCCCGAGACCCACAGGCTGCCGCCGTGAACCGGATCTACCCCGCAGGCTTTTGCGTCGAGAAGAACCGACTCACCCAACCATTCCTGGCTATGCACGGTTGCATAGGACACGACGTCAAAGCCGTGCTCCACAGGGAGAATGCGTGCTGAAAGCACTCGGCCGTCTGCTAGCTCCAGCGTTCCCGGAACCGCAAGGTGCTCGCCAAACGTTGCTGCAGCAGGCGACGTAGCTGCTGGTTCACCGCTGGCCGCGGCCACGCCACCGGCGCCCGCCGTGCCCGCGACCGCAGCCGCAGCGCCGACCGCACTTCTCGCGGCGCCCGTGAACGAGAATGTCACGGTGCCCAAACGAACGCGCGCTTCAAGGTTTTGCGGCAGGTTAGCCACACCAACCCCCGCAGCAACCGCTTCGAGCACGGCATCTACGTGCCTGGACTCAAGCCAAGCCTCGGGGATCAGCTGCCGAGCCACAATCCTCACCACACGACGAGCAATCACCACATCGGTAGAACTCAGCTTCAACGCGTCAAGCACCAGCGAAGACTCACTCTTCCGCAGCGTAATCTGCCTCAGCTTACGAGCAGCCTTTCCCTCAAGATAATCGTCTTCGTCGGTCATCAAATCTGCAATTTTGCACACCGTTTGCACCAACATCGGGTTTCTCGCCTTGAGGAGCGGAAGCACGTTGTGGCGCATATACGCGCGTAGATAGTGGGTATCGGTGTTGGTGGCATCCTCGTGCCAGTCCAAGCCGCGAGTCTTCAGCCAGTCTTTGAGCTGGTCATGCGTGTAGTTGAGCAGCGGACGATAAATCAACCCGCGATGCCTAGGAATCGACGCTAGGCCGCTCATGCCGGACCCGCGCATCACGTTCATCATAAACGTCTCTGCGCGATCGTCCGCCGTGTGCGCTGTCAAAATCTTTGCCTTCTGGCGAGAAACCCCCTGTTCAGCGCAAAGTTTTTGAGCGAGTTCTCGCGCAGCGTCATACCGCACCCGACGACCAATTTCTTCCACGTTGCCGTCACGCTCCTGCGCAAGCTTTGCCACGTCCACGCGCAATACGGTGCAGGGAATGCCCAGCGAGTCACAAGTTGCTTGAACAAAGTGCTGGTCAGCGTCTGCGTCGGCCCCACGAAGCAGATGGTTTACGTGCAGCACATGCAGGCGCTCTTTTGCAACGCGCACAAGTCCTGCGCCATCTCCGAGATCAAGTGGCTCCGTTGCTGCCATGTGGAGCAACGCCATCGAGTCAGCTCCGCCCGAGACCATTAGGATGACGGGCGCGGCAGCCTGGCCACGTCGCGAGCCCTCTACCTGGCCTCGACGCTGATCATCTACCTGGTCCTTTGCTGTAAGAGCGTTCTTTTTATTGAAGTATGCGTGTACGGATGGCACTTAGCACCAATTTCTGTCCGGTGTGTTTGTTACAGTTATACCCGAAAGTTACTCAGTAGAAAGAAATTCATGAATCCCACGTTTCGCCTACATATTCTTGCCAGCGGATCAAAGGGCAACTGCAGCCTGCTAGAAACGCCTGATGGTCTCATTATGATTGATTGCGGAATCTCTAGAAAAGAAATTCTGCGTCGGTCTAAAGAGCTGAATGTTGACCTCTCTGAGCTTGTGGCCATCTTTATTACGCACGAGCACACCGACCACGTTGCGGGTCTTTCGGTAGTCAGTAAAACTTTTGATGTTCCCGTGTTTGCTACAACAGGAACTGCTGCCGTACTTTCAAGAAAACCCTGTTCAAACGTCACCTTTACCCTTGTTGACCAGGCAGGTTCTGTCCATATTGACGCCGCTCCAGACATTGAGGTAAGCACCTTCCCCACCTCGCACGATGTTTGCGAGCCTATGGGCATGCGCTTTGATTATCTTGCTGGTCCTAATAGGCGCATCGTGGACTCCGTGGGCTACTGCACCGACACGGGTATTCTGACACCTAAGGCTCTCGAGTGCCTTTCTGACGTGCGCATTCTTGCTATCGAGTCCAACCATGATGAGCATATGCTGCTCACAGGCCCCTATCCGTACGTGCTCAAGCAACGCGTCCACGGAGACTCCGGCCACCTGTCAAACGAGTACACCGCGCAGGCGTTGCCGCAGCTTGTGGGCCCAAATACGCGCTGCGTAGTTGGCATGCACCTCTCTCACGAGAATAACCGTCCAAGCATCGCAGTTAGAACGCTTGCTGAAGCGGTTGGAGCACAGCCGCTCAACGACGCGTTTACCGAGGCACAAACTCCCGACGGCTCCCTTGCCATCTGCGTTGCCAGTCAAGATTGGCCGATGTCGCTGTAGCTGCGCGCTTGCGTTCCACCTTCCCACGCAACCTCCCTACGCAGCCACTCCTACGCAGCAGCCCAAATATCCGACAAAACTGTGCAGGATTACACGAGCTGCGGTATCATGTTTTATATCAATGTTTTGCGAGACTACGACAAAAGGATCATCGTGGACACCTCGAACAACCTTGAAAATAACGTTTCACCTGCGGATCAGAACCCTCGCTCTGACACCCAGCAGGACTTTGAATACGCTGAATCTTTTGAGCAGGAAGCCCAGCCAGCTGATGGAGCCGAGCTTTATGCAACTGGTGCACAGCACTTCTCGTCATCTGAGATTTCTAAGCATGCAGGCGAGGACGCCGCAAAGCAGCCGTACGTTCGCCAGCATCGCCATCACAAAACAGTGGAGCCTATCAGCGACTTTACGATGCCGGGCGAGAAACTCGAAATTCCAGAGAACCAGGCCGCTGGCTTTGAATCCAGCAAAGGCGCTTACGCAAAGAAGGGTTGGCGCAAGCCAAAGAACGAGATCGCCCACCTTCGCAAAGACGTTCACTACGGCCAATACCTGCAGGTTCCTAAGGGTCAGCGCGACATTTTTGTCAGAAAAGAGCGCCGCTCAAATGCAGGATCGCTGATTGCCGCCATCATCGTTTTGGCCATCATTGCCGCAGTTTTCTATTTCCTCTGGACCTGGATGTCCACCAACTGGGGCGTTGCGATTCGCTAAACAGCGAATCCGCGCGGTTCACCAACGGTAGCTGCAAAGTTGCGGGGTCGCGCGATGTGCCGGCAGCTGAGCCATCTAGTGCGCGCCTGATTTCATAAAAGAATCTGTAACTTTTGCCCTTGAATTGTCAAAGCAAGTGCAACGTTTGGTGATGGTAGACTTCCCAAGGGCACTTCCAACCCAGACGCTTACGTGG
>JAGZWL010000083.1:0-5560 GCA_018378955.1 Atopobium sp.
ATGGTGGAGGTGCGGAGAATCGAACTCCGGTCCAAAGCAAATCCTAGGCAGGTGTCTCCAAGCTCAGTTACTAATTACATCTCAAGTACCGCACACTTAGTAACAGGCGTTTGGTGCTCCAGTTGGTTCAATCTTTTTGTAAGGCATACCAACTACGTCCTTACAAGCATCTCCCTAAAATGACGTCACCCTGAGAACAGGAGAAAATCCCAGTTAGACGCGCTGAACTAAATTAAGCAGCGAGAGCCATACGAGGCTCAAAAGTAAGAGTGTTGTCAATTCAATTTGACGTTACCCCTGTTTTACGTGGCGAGGAGACCACGGCTTGCTGCCCACCGCAAACTCACCTTGTCGAATCCAGTCACCCCCAAAAATGAGAGAAACTGCCACCATGCAGTTTTCAATGTTCCTGAACTGCGGACGCGCGTAACGTTGCTTGCAATTCAAAGTGTAGAGAGTATACCCCATGAACTGCCATTCTTTCAAAAAAGATATGACTATTTTGGGAACGGCTTACTTTGCGACTTACTTAACGGCTTACTTTGCGGCCTGCTTAACGGCTTACTTTGCAGACTTACCGTGAGCTTCTAGAACTTGTTTCTCGCGATCAATAAACATGATAAGAATAACCACGAGAAGCGCTGCGGGTGACAGCCAAATCATATGGGTTCCCAGCAGCGGAATGAGCAAGTTACCCACTACTGCACCAGCTACAAAGCAGAAAATAGTTCCAAAATAGAGCAGCGATGTCTCAATGTGAGATGAATCGTGAGTGTGCATATATGCTGCAATTTCTTGCGTTCCGCCGCGAAGATTACCAATGCACATGGTGGTGGCAAACGCATGCCCGTGAAGCTTTCTAAACGCCTGGACTTGAATGCCACACGCAAGTGACGTCAAGCTGTTTGCCAGCAGGTTCATATCGGTTGGAAGTAAAGAAACTACACCTAGGAGCGCAATCTCTACGATAACCGCCAGCTGTCTCCAGTGCAGATGTTCTTCTCGCGCAATGGCTCGTATGGCATATGAAAGCGCAATACCTATGGCAAATGCCAAAATTGGAAGAGCGTATTTGAGGCACTTTTCAAACGAACCGCTTGTCAAATTAATGCCAAAAAGCAGTAAGTTACCCGTCTGAGCATTGGCAAAAACGCCGCCGCGTACCAGGTAGGAATAGGCGTCCATCACTCCGCCCGAGAAGGCCAAGAATGCTGCAACTTCCACCGAATCTGACATTTGTAATGCGTGCTTCAAGACTACTCCAACCACATTGCGTACATCAACGGCACATATTACGCAGTCGCATATGAAAAGCGATGCAGGTTAAATCCTACATCGCTTTTACGATTTTGTTTGGGTGATCATCAAAGAGGTTACCAACGTGCAATCTTGCGCGGATAACCTGTCTGACTAATTTGTGGGGAGTTTACTCCTCGACAAGCTCGAACATCTCAGGACCAACGCCACAAACTGGGCAAACATAGTCCTCAGGAAGCTCTGGAGTGTCAACCTCAACCTCGTAGCCACAAACGGTGCAAACAAACTTGTAAGTCTTCTCTGCCATTTTTATTCCTCTCTCCAAGCGCTTACGCGCTTTTCCTTCTATTCGCGCAATTAACGCGGATGGCAACTAACCGTGGCCCTTATCCGCGGTTAAATGCTCATACAGATAGTAACAAACCTTGAGTGATTCTAAAACATTATTCCGAAAATAGGAATGATTCTCATAAAATTCGCATGAAAATATTTTGGCGAGAAGTTCGGCGTGCTCCGAGCGCCAGCCGCTTCCGGCGATGCGCTCGCGTGCGACAGCGACGCGCTACTAGCGGCTGCGCTCCTTGAGAGCTCGCTGAATCTCGCGGTCAGAATCACGCTTGGCCGCAGACGCACGCTTGTCGTAGAGCTTTTTACCCTGCGAAAGCGCAATCAACAACTTGACACGGTTATGCTCGTCAAAGTAAATCTCAAGCGGAACCAGCGCCAAACCCTTCTGGCGAAGCTTTCCGTCAAGATAGTCAATCTGCCTGCGGTGAAGCAGCAGCTTGCGCTTTCTATCTGGGTCAACGTTCCACACACCACCGTTTGTGTACGGGTGCAGGTGCATGCCGTGAATCCACGCCTCACCGTCGCGAATGAGGCAGAACGTATCGGTCAGCTGACAACCACGCTCGCGCAGGCTCTTGACCTCGGTGCCAGTAAGCACCAGTCCACACTCAAAGGTCTCGCCAATCTCGTATTCATGACGAGCAGAGCGATTGCGCGCAATCGACTTCTTACCCTGCTGTTTTCCCTGGGTCTCGGCCATACTTACTTGCCTTCCCCGTCTGAAGTTTCTGCTGCATCGGTTTTCTCGCCAGATGCATTGCCTGACGCATCAGCAGATACGGGATTGCCGCCTGCGGTGAAGCCCTCAGAGATTGCGGCGTCGCGGACAAGCTGCAGAAGCGTAAGAGCCGCCTGCTCGCCCACGAGGTCGCGAGCGCGGATGGTCATCTCGGTTGCGGTGGCTCTGTCACCCATGGCGGCGCAATCCTGTGCGCACATGAGCAGGCAAACCGCAATCTCGGCGTTGGCGCCTGTTGGCAGACCCTCTGCCTCAAGCAGATCGTTTGCTTCTTCGTCGGTAAGGCCATCAGGGTCCTTAGGAGTGCCTGCCGCCTGGTCAAGCGCAGCCTCAAGAGTGCTGTCTTTGACCTCAAAGCGACGAGCAGCCCTCAAGCATGCCGCGGCCTGCTCAAACCTGCCTTGAGCCTCAAACCATGCTGCAAAGTTCAAAAACGCCCTGGTCAGATGCCTTGCCTCACTTGCGCGCTCAAAAACGCCAAAGGTCAAAGCCATATGCTCACGAATATCGCCTGCAATCTTAAACAGATCGGCCAGATCAAGCCTAAATCCACAGTTCATTGGGTTCCAACGAATCGCAGTCTTCAGCGCAGTCATGGCGTTTTCGTAATCGCCGGTACGCACGTAAGCCATTGCAAGGTCTCCGTACAGACGATCAAATGGCTCAGCAACATCCTCTAGCTTGCGAGAATCGTTCTCCACGCGCCTATACGCCAAACGGTCAAACAGCGTTGGGAACGCAAAATACTGCACCTCATCTGTGGTTTGGCAGTTGCAATCCACATACTCCTCAGCGTCTTCAGCCAAACGAAGCAGCAGCTCAAGTGCCTCCTCGTTCTGGTCCTGCATCATCATGCCTTCAGCGCGCATCAGCTCATCTGAAAGTGCCGAAAGTGCCATCTTACTCACCTATCATTCAATATCAATCACGCAATCATCTGTGCGGGGCATTATAAACCTGCACGTAATCTACCTGCTTATTATTCCACAAGTGCCAAATCAATCTGACCACGAGCCACATTTACGCCAGAAATCTTCACGCGTACACGCCCGCCAATCCGATACGTTTTGCCTGTTGATTCCCCTATTAGCGCCAGCGTCTCCTGGTCATACACATACCATTCGTGGTCCAAGTCCCTCACGGCGAGAAGACCGTCGGCGTAGGTACCGTCCAACGTAATGAACAGGCCAAAGCGCTCGCAGCCGTCAATGGTTCCCCACGTTTCTTCTCCCAGACGGCTCTGATAGTACTCGGCCAGCTTAATCTTTTGCGTAGCACGAGCTGCCGCATCTGCCTTGCGCTCCTGCTCAGAGCAGGTACTACAGATATCTGGAAGCGCGCTGAGCTCTGCGTGAGACGCCGTCTGTCCGCGGAGCAAACGCTTGAGCGTACGATGTACTATCACGTCGGGATAGCGCCTGATTGGCGAGGTAAAGTGACAGTACGCATCCGCTCCCAGAGCAAAGTGTCCCTGATTAGTTGGCAAATAAATTGCTCGTTTTTGGGCCCTGAGCAGCTGCGCATTTACCACGCGAGCATAACGTGTGCCATGCACTGACTCCAGCGCTTCTTGCAGCGCGGTCTGGTCGCCAATGGCAATACGAGACGCAACGTCTGGCTCAAGTGCCCCCATAGCTACAAGCGGAGTAACCGCAAGCTTGAGTGACTCTGGCGAAGGCTGCTCATGCACTCGATATGCTGACTCAAGGTCGTGCTGGCTGAGCATATGCGCAACGCTCTCATTAGCCGCGAGCATTGCTTCCTCGATAAGCCCCGTTGCCTGAGTGCGCTCTCGCACCGAGACGCCAACTGGCTTGTTATTCTCGTCAAGTACTACGCGTGTTTCCACGCTCTCAAAATCTACTGAGCCGCGTTTCTCGCGAATTTCTTCTCTCAGTGCACGGATTTGATTGAGCACGCCAATCATTTCTTTGATTGCGCCAGCGTCTTCTGCAGAAATAGCCGAGTCAAGTGCCGCAGCATCTCCTTGGAGATAGCTATCTACCTGGTCGTAGCTGAGTCTTGCTCGTGAGCGAATAACGGAATTCATGGCGGTTACCCCAAGGATCTTGCCCGAGCTGCTCAAAGTCATCTTTATCGACATGGCCAGCCTATCTTCAGCTGGTCGCAAAGAACAAACGTCGTTGCAGAGTTTCTCTGGAAGCATAGGTAACACGCGGTCAACTAAATATGCCGAGCAGGTGCGCATGCGAGCTTCCAGGTCAATGGGAGAATCCCATTTTACATAGTGAGCCACGTCTGCAATATGAACCCACAGCTCAAAGCCACCGTCTTCAAGCTTGCACGCACCAACGGCGTCATCAAAGTCTTTAGCATCCGCGGGGTCTACGGTGATACACAGATTTTCTCGCAAATCGTGTCTTGAGACGTCTTCTGCAAGCGCTTTATCTGCGTCAACGGAGATTTTCTCGGCCTGTCTAAGCGCCTTGATAGGAAATTCTGTTGCCAGGCCATATGAAGCAATAGTTGCCTCAACGTTCATGTCCAGATCTTCGGCAGAGCCCACGCGACGCTCGATAGTAACCACAGCAGCACTTTTGCGCGTTGGATACTCTGTAATGCGCGCAACTACTACGTCACCCTCAAAAACGTAATGACGCCCAACAGAAGGATCTTCGGGAAGCACAAAGAAATCTCGCTGGATGCGACTATCCAGCGGCACCACAGCGCCAAGTGGACCGGCGTCATGGTAGATACCCAAAAACGTCTGAGTAGCTCGCGTAAGCACAAAACGCACGTTTGCCAGAGGAGTCTTTCCCTTGGCAGACACAAGCGAAACCTGGACCTCGTCTCCGTGCATTGCCTCATGAATCCCGTGCTTGGCCAGCGCATACGTACCCTCAGGGGTGCTTACGGTAGCAACTCCTGGGCGAGAAAGACTCAGCGTGCCTGTAAGCAACGCCGATGGTCGCTTTGAGACTTTTGCACGTCCCTGACGACGGTTTCCTTTATGTATGCGTTTTCTAGCCAAAAATCCTCCTGTAGGTAGAAGCCAGCGCCTTTTGCGCTGACCCCAATGGATCTTCTGATATGTACCCTAAAGTGCCTTGTGATAGACGATGCGCAGATAAGGCGAGAAGTTCCAAGGACCCCGCTGAGCATATCGACGGGTTGTCGCGGCCCTCAACGGGTTTCTCGCCATCCCTGCACACACAAAAAGAGCCCCTATGCAGAGACTGCATAGGGGCTCCAGAA
>JAGZWL010000084.1:0-5528 GCA_018378955.1 Atopobium sp.
GCCAAGCAGCGAAGAGGCTCATTCCAGCATCAACTTTTGGCTGAGCCTGAATCTCTGCATCTTTAATCTGAGGAGTAACCGTAGTAATAAGCTGAGGCTCTTCAAAGCCAAAGTGATTTAAAACAAACGCAGTCTCACGGTTGAGTGAGCCAGCGCGACGAGCTTCATAGATAGGGTTATCAATCTGATTTTTGAGATACGCATAAGAAATTGCAGCACAAATGCTGTCTGTATCTGGGTTCAAATGGCCAATGATATTTACTTTACGAATTGCTTCTGCCATCTTCGCCTCCCTGATAATGTCGATGATGTAACTTTCTAATTAGAACACACTTTAGTAAGCACATTTTGTTTCTTTTCTAATACCACCTTGTAGTGTACCCCTCTCTCTTTTTACTTAGAACAGAAAATCGCAGAAAAACAGCGGGCGTACCTGTGAATCTGGTAAATGTGTATAGGACAAATGACAATTCAAAAGTTGAAGGAAATTAGTACAATGAAATAGTTAACAAATCGATTGAATTGGAATACCTAGTGAGTTCTCCTACGCGTTTTTCTGCTAAAAAAAGAAACGCTCGTCATATGGTTAAAGCAGCGCACGTCCCTGAGCCTTCATCTGAGGCAAGGGAAGTTGCACCTGTAGAAGCACCTCAGGCTCCCGTAGAGAAGGCTGATACTACGGCAAGTCCAGTAGCCTCTCTGCAGACTGCATCTGAGCAGCTTTCGTCTGCTTTTGCGTCGTTTGCGCAGCGTAAGCCTGCAGAAGTGTCTGCTGCACAGCCCGTAGAAAAACCTGCAGAAAAATCTGCTACACAGCCCGTAGAAAAACCTGCAGAAAATATGCGGTCTAAAGTTGAGCCAGAAAAAGAGAAGCGTCAGAAAACGCCTCTATCTGCCCGCAAAAGCATTCGTGTGGAGAAGCGTCCTCGCAATCAAGCAGATCCAGAACCAGAGCAGCGTCATTCTCGCCCGGTGAGTGCGGGCAGAAGAAAGCTCGAGCTGGTAAGCGTTGTTGCAATTTTGGTGCTTGCGGTGCTCTCGATTGTTCTGGTTAACCGACCAAGTCAAAAAACGCTGGTATTCGGCGACAATCAGGTGACGTATACCGGCACTACCATTCAGGGAAAGATGAATGGTCAAGGCAAGATGACTTTTGAGAATGGTGATACCTACGAGGGAGAATTTGTCGACGGGTATTTCCAAGGTACGGGAACGTATACTTCAAAAGATGGCTGGACGTACGAAGGTCAGTTTGTAAAAGGCCAGGCAGACGGACAGGGAAAGCTCACTACGCAAGACAACATTGTGTACGAAGGAACTTTTAAGCAAGGGATTTATCAAAGTGCGAATTAAATGGTTTTCGCTTGTACGTATAACAGGACTTGTTTTAGTCCTCATATATCACTTTTTTAAGGACGCGCTTCCAGGTGGCTTCATTGGTGTCGACGTATTCTTTACGTTTTCGGGCTATCTCATCACGGCTCTTTTGATTGACGAGTTTGCTCGCTTTAGATCCATCGACGTCATTGGATTCCTGCGCAGGCGTTTCTACAGAATTGTGCCGCCGCTTGTGTTTATGGTGCTTGTGTGCACGCCGTTTCTTCTGCTTGTGCGTACCGAGTTCATTTCCGGTATTAAGTATCAGATTGCCGCAGCTCTTGGCTTTGTAACTAACTACTTTGAGATAGTTCTGGGCAACAGCTACGAGAACCAATTTGCTCCTCATGTGTATCTGCACACCTGGAGTCTTGCCGTTGAAATGCACTTTTATGTGCTCTGGGGTTTGTGCGCCTGGCTGCTTGCTTGCATGAGCAAAACAATTAGAAGCTATAAGGTAAAGATTGCTGGAGCTTCCCTGGTGCTGTTGGTCGCTACTTACTTGGCGATGGCCACCGGCGCCCAAAGCTCTACGAATCTTTCTATTCAATATTTCTCGACGCAAACACACGTGTTCCCCTTCTTTATCGGTGCGCTTTTATCGTGTGTTGCAGGAATTGCTCAGACAGGCGAGCTCTTTGACCAGCTTGAGCAGAAGCTTTCTACTCAGCTAACGCTTGTGGGCCTTGTGGCAAGCTGCGGCGTTCTTGTCTTCCTGAGCGTCTTCATGCACTTCGAGGACCTCTTTACGTACACCTTTGGTTTCCTTTTTGCCTCGCTCGCAGCAGCCGCAATGATTTTCTTTGCTCGCATGTTGCATCAAAAAACCGAGGGCATCAACGAGCCTGGCATCGTTTCTTTTGTGGCAGATACCAGCTACGGCGTGTATCTGTTCCACTGGCCTTTGTACATTATTTTTGCCGAGAAGGTCGATCCAGTCCTGGCTGCACTCCTAACCCTGGTGCTTTCGTTTGTATTTGCAAGTTGCTCGTTCTATGTGCTTGAGCCAGCGTTGGCAGGGAAGTCTCCAGAGATTTTCTCGCGCATCAAGCTTGATGGTCAGAAGGTTTTGCGAGGTACCGGCCTTGCGCTTATTCCTTTTGCTGCGGCCGTTGCCTTTATTGCGCTAACCGCTCCACAGCTCAGCGATTTCCAGAACGATCTGCTGCTCAACGCTTCGTTACAGGAGCAGAGCACCATGACCATGACTCGCAAGCATGCGGATACCTCGCAGGCAAGCAACTACAACGTTGTTGAGGGAGTCACCTACATTGGCGATTCTGTTTCGCTGCGTGCTCGTTCTTACCTGCAGGATGCGCTGCCCGATGCTCAAATTGACGCTTCGGTTAGTAGAAACGTGGCGATGGGCGTAGATTTGCTGCAGTCTGCAATCGACAACAACACCCTCTACCAGGACGTTGTTGTTGCCCTGGGTACTAACCCTGTTGGCGGCTCCGATGCGGTTGATAAGATTGTGGACATGCTACCGCGTGGACATCGTCTGATTTTTGTCACTCCGTATGACGGTAGAAATACTGATCCAAATGCTGGTGCAAATGCTATTCGCGCACACGAGCTTGAGCTCGCTCAACAGTACGACTTCATTACTATTGCGGACTGGGCACAGGTTGCTCAGGATAATCCTGACATTTGGGCAGGTACTGACTACGTACACTTTGGCTCAGATTCAGATTCCATTAATCGTGGTGGCACTCTGTACGCGCAGATGGTCAAAGACGCCGTTGATAAAGCAAATCAGGGCCACGTCAAACCATAATCTAGCTGCGTTTATCTGGATCTACCTGGGTCTACCTGCGTTTAGCTGCGCCGTTAGTTCCCCGGTCCAGTCGTGACGGCTTTCTTGCTGGCGACATATGGCGTGATTACGCTGGATAGCTAGGAGATTTGGGCCCTTTGCGGTGAGTTGTTCGGCGCAAGTCGTCTGGAATGAGGCATCTGATACAAGCTATGATCAACGATTTATGGGATGATTCATTTCTACGTATAAATATGGTCGAATATACGGAATTATGAATATCATTATATAAATAGTTTAACTACCGCTATTTTCAAACCTTCAACAACACACCTATGTCAGATAATCTGCTAAACCCGGGGCGAAAAACACACCTAAGTCAAATAATCTGCAAGATATAGAGGTTTTGGGTGCAATGTATACGCTTTTTGAGCAGATTATCTGACATAGGTGTGTTTTCGCGTCCGCGTCTCGCGCTTTCGCGCACCCCGCAGCGCGCCCTAACGTCTTCGTGCACCGCACCCCGCAGCGCACCCGCGCACCTCGCAGTGCACCCGCGCGCCTTCTTTCCTGCTTCTTCTGCGGTGGAGTCCTTTCAATATTTCATTAGAATGGACTAGTGAATATCTCATCTGACAGCCCCTTAAGGAGGAGCATATGGCAGAGTTTGTCTATCAGATGTACAAAGCCCGCAAAGCAGTCGGCGAGAAGGTCATTCTTGACGACGTCACTGTCGGCGTGTACCCAGGCGCAAAAATCGGCGTCGTGGGTCCAAACGGCATGGGAAAGTCTACGCTGCTCAAGGTTATCGCCGGCATGGAGGACGTCTCCAACGGCGAGGCTAAGCTAACCCCAGGTTACACCGTTGGCCTGCTCCAGCAAGAGCCCCCGCTAGATGAAACCAAAACGGTCAAGGAGAACATCGAGCTCGCCTTCGGTGACCTGCTTGCCAAGATCGCGCGCTTCAACGAGATTGGCGTTGAGATGGGCAATCCTGACGCCGATTTTGACGCGCTGATGGCAGAGATGGGCCAGCTCCAGACCGAGATTGACGCAGCTAACGGCTGGGACTTGGACAGCCAGCTCTCCCAGGCTATGGACGCGCTGCAGTGCCCGGATCCAGATTCTCCCGTCACCCATCTCTCTGGTGGCGAGAAACGCCGTGTAGCCCTATGTCGTCTGCTTCTCGAGGCACCTGACCTGCTGCTTCTTGACGAGCCCACCAACCACCTTGACGCGGAGTCGGTGCTCTGGCTTGAGAAGTTCCTGCACGATTACCCCGGCGCCGTCATGGCCGTCACGCACGACCGCTACTTCCTCGACGACGTTGCCGAGTGGATCTGCGAGGTTGACCGCGGACAGCTCTATCCTTACGAGGGCAACTACTCAACCTACCTGGAGAACAAGGCAGCGCGCCTTGAGGCTCAGAACCAACAGGATGTCAAGCGCGCTAAGAAAATGCGCGCTGAGCTGGAGTGGGTTCGTTCGTCTCCTAAGGCTCGTCAGGCTAAGAACCGCGCACGTCTTGACCGCTACGAGCAGATGGAAGCAGAGGCTCGCGCGTCTAAGAAGCTCGACTTTACCGAGATCCAGATTCCTGTTGGTCCGCGCCTGGGCCAGAAGGTCCTGGAGGCCGATCACATCCACAAGGCCTTCGGCGACCGCGTTCTTATCGACGACCTCTCGTTTAGCCTGCCAAGAAACGGCATCGTTGGCGTGATTGGCCCTAACGGCGTCGGTAAGTCTACGCTGTTCAAGGCTATTGTCGGCCAGGAGGAGCTCACCTCTGGCACGCTTGAGATCGGCGAGACAGTCCAGATTTCTTACGTTGACCAGCTCAGGCAAGGAATTGACCCAGACAAAACTATCTGGGAGGTTGTCTCTGACGGAAACGACTTCATCAAGGTGGGGGACACGGAGATTCCAAGCCGCGCCTATGTGGCCAGCTTTGGCTTCAAAGGACCTGATCAGCAGAAGCGTGCTGGCGTTCTTTCTGGTGGCGAGAGGAACCGTCTAAACCTTGCTCTTACGCTCAAGCAGGGCGGAAACCTTCTGCTTTTGGACGAGCCTACTAACGACCTTGATATTGAGACGCTGGAAAGCCTTGAGGATGCACTTGAGCGCTTCCCAGGTTGCTCGGTGGTAACCAGCCACGACCGCTGGTTCTTGGACCGTATTGCTACGCACATCCTTGCGTGGGAGGGCGACGACGAGAACCCAGGTAAGTGGTTCTGGTTTGAGGGTAACTTTGAGGCTTACCAGGCCAATCGTATCGAAAGACTTGGTCAGGAGGCTGCTCGTCCTCATCGCATTCACCGCAAGCTCACCCGCGACTAACGTATAGGTGGCGCAAGCGCAGCGCATTCAAATAGAAGATAAAAATAGTAACTATTTT
>JAGZWL010000085.1:0-5485 GCA_018378955.1 Atopobium sp.
TAAATACGTGCATCTTTGAAAAGCCTATCTGACGACAAAACTCAAACGACTCTTCAAATTCTTTATCAGTTTCTCCAGGGAAACCAACAATAAGGTCCGTTCCTAAAGCAATGGTTGGCAGTACCGAACGAGCTTCCTCAACAGCCTTGCGATAAAGCTCTGTCCTATACACCCTGCCCATACGAGCAAGCGTAGCGTCACATCCGGACTGAAGGCAGATGTGCAAGAAAGGTGCAATTCTTCCGTTGGAAGCAGCAATAACCTCTACTAAACGAGCATTTACATCAGGTGGCTCAAGAGAAGAAAGCCTGAGGCGGCCTACCTCTGTTTTTTCAAGCACATACTCGAGAAGGTCTGGGAGCCTGAAGGTCTTCTTGCCCTCATCCTCAAGTTGAGCCTTATAGCTACCAAGATTAATTCCCGTAAGAACAACCTCTTGAGCTCCTCTGCTCATAGCATCTTTTACCTGCGAAACAACCTCACGAGGATCAAGGGATTTTCCCGCACCGCGCGCCTTCCAGACAATGCAGAAGGTACAACGATTATCGCAACCGTCTTGAATCTTGATACCAGGGCGTGTGCGACCTGTTGGAGTTGGCTTGGAGATGACAAGACCGTCGTCACTTACGGATTCTGGAGCAAAGCCTAGCTCTTCAAGAACTCTATCTGCAACTTTGTCTTTCTCGGCTTCTACCACAACGTTAGGAGCAAGAGAGGCAAGCTCGTCAGCAAAAAGACTTGCAACACAACCTGTTGCCACTACAAGAGGGGCTCCTGGCATAAGCGCTGCTTTACGCACAGCTTTTCTCGTCTTAGCTTCTGCTTCTGCGGTTACAGCACATGTGTTGATAACAATTGCCTGAGCTTCATCTTCTTCAACAATGCGACATCCCATGCGGAGCAGAGAATCCGCCATTAAATCAAGCTCAACGCGATTTACCCTACATCCAAGATTTATGAGCGCAATACCATGAGCCATTAGTGCCTCTTCTTAGAAGTCTTTTTGGCGTTCTTATTTTTGTGATCTGAAGAATCTCTGCCTTCAGATTGAGTGGTGTTTGACTCATCTTGATTGTCTTGAACACTACTTTGTTTACGCTCATCAATAAGGGAGGCGAGCGTTTCCAGCTGATTTGCAGTCAGCCCAGTTGTAGTCTCAATGTGAACCAGAACGTAAAGGTTTCCACGAGCCTTAGTATGCAAACGAGGCATGCCTTTACCAGCCACGCTTAGCTGCTGGCCATACTTACAACCTGCAGGTATAGAAATCTCAATAGTTTCATCTTTGATAATGCCGTCAATGGTAACGGTAGTACCAACAATTGCCTCAAGAGAATCTACACTAACTGAAGTAAAGAGATCGTCTCCCCTGCGCTCAAAGTCTTTATGCTGGGAAACCTCAATAGTTACGATGAGGTCACCAGAGGTATCACCCCTGACACCAGCCTCGCCCTTGCCGGTAATAGAAATTGACTGGCCAGAATGAACGCCTGCAGGAATTTCAACAGAAACACGCTCATGGTCAGGAGTTCTTCCTTGGCCACCACAGGTCTCGCAAGCATGTTCAACCTTTTTGCCTGTTCCTTGGCACTCTGGACATACTGTCTGAGACTGCATCTGACCAAAGACGGTATTTTGAACCTGAACTACCGTGCCCGTACCGTGACAGTGTGGGCAGTCTTCAATTTTTCCACCCTCACCAAGGCCAGTGCCATTACAGTCATCACAGGTAGAAAGCCTGTTATACGAGATAGTTTTTGTGACACCCGCAGCAGCCTCTTCCAAAGTGATAGAGAGTCTAATTCCCATATCACTACCACGAGTACGCTGAGCAGCGCCACGACCACCATGGCCGCCGCCAAAAAAGGAGTCAAAGATATCTCCAAAGCCGCCAAAACCACCGCCAAAGATATCTGACATATCCACATAGCCGCCACCAAAACCGGATGGACCATTAGGGTCACCGTAACGGTCATAGTTGGCACGCTTTTGCTCATCTGACAGCACAGAATAAGCTTCGTTTACCTCTTTAAACTTCTCTTCTGCATGAGGATCATCAGAAACATCAGGGTGCAGCTTTCTTGCCAGCTTTAGAAAAGCTCGCTTGATTGTTTTTTGGTCTGCATCACGAGCAACACCTAAGAGCTCGTAGAAGTCTTTCTTCTCTGCCACGCTTACTAACTCTCCCCTTGTAAAACCTAAAACTTAAATTCCCATATAGCCGACATGGCCTAATCCGGCCGTACAAGCATACAAAGTCATAATAATAATTGAGTAGAAGGCACCGTTGATAATTCCCGAAACAAAGGCATTTGCAAAACTTCTCCACCAGCCAGCATTCATCTTGACGCCATCTGCAAAAACGTTTCTCACGCCAAATATCAAAAGCGGAATCAACACAATGGCAAATAGTGGTGAGCGTAAATTAAGCGCCACAAACACAAGAAGCATTGCAGTTATACCTGTGATACGAGCTCCCGCGCGTTGGCGGAACGTCAACTGCTCTGAAGGAACCTTAATATTTACGATAAAATCACCAGTTGCAGAACAATTAGTTCCTGCATTTCCCATTTTAGGTACTCTGATCTGGTCACCATCATGTGAATTAGCTGGCACATCAACCATAATTTCGCTTGCAGACAAAACACGTCCAGAACCACCACAAACGTCGCATGGGTCCTGTACAACGTGTCCAGCGCCTTCACACTCTGGACAGTCAACTCTAAATTTGCCTACTCCAAAAATGGAAGAAAGATCAATGTCAATATGGCCCGTTCCGTGGCAGGTAGGACAGGTAGTTGCCTCGGCTTTATGCTGAGATCCCTTACCAGCACAAGCATCACAAGTAACAAAGCGCTGATACGTAATGCCTTTCTTAACGCCATTTTTAGCGTCTGTATCATTCAGCGTTAAGTCGTAGACAATATCTGCACCAGTCTGAGGCTTGTATGCACGAGAGCGCTTTTGAGATCCAGTGGTCCAATTATTAAAGTTGATATCACCAAACGGGAAGCCACCCTCAAAAGGAGAACCTCCATAGGCAGATCCACCGGGATAACCAGAAGGACCATAGCCGCCGCCATAGAAAGAGCCACTTCTCATTGCGTCATAACGACGGCGTTTCTCGGCATCTGACAGAACAGCATATGCCTCAGAAACCTCTTTAAAACGCTCTTCAGCATCGGGCTCTTTATTGATGTCTGGATGAAGCTTACGAGCTTTAGTTTGAAAAGCTTTTCTAATTTCTTCAGCTGTCGCGGACTCAGAAACACCAAGGATGGCGTAGTAGTCCTTTTCGTTCATAGCAGCCATGAAATCTCTCCGATTCAACCCATATCAAAATCTGCATCACGAGAACGATTGAAAGTGTACCCACTTGTTTTGAACTTAATGCAGCACAAACGCGTTACAAACGTAAATCCCAAAGACGTCCATAGAGCTCGTTGCCAAGAAGCCAGCCCTTCTCGGTAGGCTTATATGAAGTTCCAGTCCTAGAATTTGCCGCATCAACGTGAACTAACAGCCCATCTCGTACGCACGCATCAAACACATCATGTAGACGCGATACGCCAAATACCAGCTCGGCCTCATCCAAAAGTGCACGCGAGATTGGCTCCATAAGACGAGCATGTAGCATCAAATCTTCTGCCACAGCTTCTCTTTGAGTCAGAAATTCAACATCAAACTCTGTCGAGAAAAGCGATGCGCCTTCGGCAATTTTTCTTGGAGCATCAAGAACCACCAGTCGCGCGCGTTCGGCATTTTGCGGACGATTTGGCAAAGAGGTGTTGCCCTTGGCTAGTACATCGTACTCAGGTGCAGTCAACATGCTTGCAGCGCTCGTGCCAAGACCAAGGTACGACTCGCCTGTCCAGTACCTCTTATTGTGCTTACAGCTCTTCTGAGCGCGAGCATAACTTGCCACCTCGTAGCGTTCAAACCCCACCGCTTGGAGCGTCTTTGAAGCTGCTTGCATTCGATCTGCCTGCACGTCATAAGCGTTCCACGGAGTATCTTTATCCTGGGTTTGCTTAGCCAGTGCCGTGCCATCTTCAATGGTTAGCGGATAGACGCTCACATGATTTACGCCAAGCGAGATAAATCTTGAAAGCGAAAATTCCCAAGAACTCTCTGTTTGCTCAGGAATAGCGCACATAAGATCAACAGACACATCGTAACCATGCTCTTTTGCAGCAAGTACTCTGTCGTAAGCCAGGTCGGCCGAGTGAATTCTGCCCAGCTTCTTGAGCTCAATATCGTTAAAACTTTGAACTCCCAAAGAAACTCGTGTTACCCCGCCCGTAGTAAGACTGGCGAGAAGATCATCAGACAGTGAGTCTGGATTTGCTTCAATACTGAACTCAACAGGATTTACAATCGCTGAAGCGTGCTGCGCCAAATCCACTGCATCTTGACCAAGCAAGCTTGGCGTTCCGCCACCCATATAAACTGTTTTTGTGGCTGATAACAAACCAAGCTGAGCGGCTTCGTCTAGCTGATGTTTTAGTGCTTTAACATAATTTTTCATGCGACTGTCATCTTGTCTTGTAGACCAAGAAGAGAAATCACAATAGAAGCATTTTTGAGAACAAAACGGAATATGCAGGTAAAGTGCAGAGGTAGCCGTTTGATTGTATTTAGACTGCCAAGAATCCACAACAGACCACTAGCTCATAGATGGATTGTGCTCAGAAAATTCCTGCTCACCCTCAAGTTGCTTGACGGTTTCATTAATCTCTAGCGCCAGATCAATAAAATCTTGAGCAGTAACACACCTTACCGACTTACCGCGCCAATAGGCAGCGTTTGGAATACCCCTAAAATACCAGGTAGAGAGGCTTCTTGCGCGAGCAATATGAATGTGAGCTGCGTCAAGTAAGCGTACGTGCATCATAAAAGATGCAAGCATCTGATCAAGTGTTGGAACAAGTGGAGCTTGACCTTCAACTAAAGCTTGAGTGTTCTTAAAAATCCAAGGATTACCATAGGTTCCACGAGCAATCATTACAGCTGTTACACCCGTCTCTGTAAGGGCATGAGCTGCCGCTTCAGCAGAGAGCATGTCACCAGAGCCTATTACCGGAATTGAAACAGCATCACAAACTCTATTAACGGTCTCCCATTCCGCCTGACCTCGATACATCTGAGTTGCAAAGCGGCCATGAATAGCAACAGCAGATGCTCCGGCAGCCTCCATGGCGCGCGCAAACTCAGGTGCCACTTCCTCATCCTGGCGTCTACCGCGCCTAATCTTGACAGTAACCGGTACGCTAACCTCAGATAGACAGGCTTTAACCAAATCTGCAGCAAGCTCTGGTGTGTCCAAAAGGGCTGAACCCTCCCCTTTTTTCACAACCTTAGGAACAGGACAGGCCATATTGATATCGATAAGAGCCAGCTTATCCCCTAAACGCTCACTAATCTGAGCTGCTGCTTCTTTGAACTGATCTGGCTTTGAACCAAAGAGCTGAACAGCAATATCGGG
>JAGZWL010000086.1:0-5318 GCA_018378955.1 Atopobium sp.
GTGTAATCGTCGCGCGTAGCGTCACCTGAAGCCAAGAGCTGCTGCTCGATGGCAGAAAGAACTGGCAGATGACGCACATATGACGGCATCATAGGGCACACAAGCGCTCGTGTAGCAGAGCCTCCAAGCAGATTTGACTTGTCCACAATAAGTGTAGAAAGGCCCTCACTTACGCAACGAATTCCACAGGCAGATCCAGAAACGCCACCGCCAATAATGACCACATCAAAACTTCCAACAACAGGAATCTGTAGGTTGTTCCAGGTAATCTCTTTATGATTCATTGTTTCCTCCTGTGCCAGAAATGTTATGTAGCAATTCGTAGTAAGTATTGGTAAACGCATGTGCCGCAATTTCAGATAGAGCGTGAATGCCTGTTTTTCCCAGCTTACAAGGACCAATAGTAATAAGCGGAACGGTGTATTCTTTGCTGGTTAATCCAAGTCGCATCGTCTCCAAGACATGAAAAAACTCATGCATCAGAATGAGATTTTGAGCTTCATGCGGCTCAAGTTGATTTTGTTTTGCCCACAACGCGCATGACTGCTCATAGAGTGTGATTTCTTTTGTACCAGAAACATAATCGCTGAAATAACGCTGGTTTCCATACACACAATCAATATCTTTTTTGATAATTGTCATGCCTGCATCTTTGCAGATTTTAAAGAAATCACTTTGACCGTTTGATTCTTCAAACACCATATGCGCAGCGCGCTCACCCTTTGACCAAGCCAAATCAATCACGCGCTCTTTATCCTCTTCAGGAATTCGAGCAGCAAAGCGATCCCACGAGAGCTCTTTACGTGCAAGCTCACGAGTTGGAAACGGAAACCGTGAAGCAGAGCCAACATTAGACTCCGCTTCAAGGTTCACCGATTTTCTCGCCAAAGGATGATCTGCGTTCTGCATGTGAGTTTAATCGCCTAAACGAAGTGTAGCAGCGATGATAACAGGCTCGTCAGACGGATAACCGCCCAACTCCACTGCTGCAAGGCTCAAAATCTGCTCAAGAGAAGTCATTCCAGACAGATCGATAATGCGCTTGCCAACTACCACATAGACGTTTGGCAGATTGGCTCCACCGTCGTTGTATACGGTCAAGTCCTCTACCAGGGCTGTTACTCCCTTGCGCCAAGAACTAATGGTCTCTTGGAGTACGTCGGCATTAGGACGCTGAAGTCTAATAACACCCTCGGAATCAATAAGACGAAGAGCTGTGCGTTTCTTGGTGAGAAGACCAAAGAGCTTCTTTTCTGTAGTTGTTGCAGTGTAAGCAAAGAGCTCAGAAGAGTGAGCAACCTCGGAAACATTTTCTGCACCCTCGCCAAGGTTCTCTACTACAAGTTTTTTAAGCTCGTCTGCGCTCAAGCGCGTAGCATTAACGTCTTTACTGCGCAGCTCAGTGGCACCAACAGCAATCGCGCGGACAACATGACGCTGGGTATCAACCTCAACAGTAACTTCAACAGTTCCAGGAGCTGCTCCCATCTTAATAGCACGAGCTTCTGCTTCACGCCTAACGCTGACAATGTCATCGTCGGTTGGGTTGGTAACACTGCGCTCAACCATGTCTCGGACCATAGCAAGAGCAACGCCAATAGTTGAGATAACAGGAGCATTCTTAGCAATACGGAACGTATGACCCATGGTCTTTGCCAAGTGTGGCACTACCGTAGAAGCTCCGCCGCCACCGCCAACGTAAACGGTTGTGCGAGGGTCCATGCCGTAGTCTTTCATAAGCTGTTCTGCTACAGCACCGTTCTTCTTTGCGGCAAAAGCAAGGACCTGAGCTGCTGCTTCCTCAACACTCATGCCCATATTCTCTGCAAGAGGAGCCCACGCCGCACGAGCAGCTTCAACAGAGCCGTATGCATAATCTCCCTCAGGAACAAAGCCTGCAAGGTTTGCAGCGCCAGCCATGGTCAGACAAACGCGAAGTCCACCATCGCACTCAATAGCTGCGTACTCAGGATCTCCATCCATAGGACGAACAGCAACCAGGCGTGGATTCACAATTTTTTCTGCGTCGGTGTATACCTCGTAATCCAAGTTAGCAATGTGAGCAGAACGAGGTCCCACGTCAACGGCCTTACCATCAGAAATCTGCACCATAGAACCGCCACCAATACCAACGGTTCTCACATCTAGTGACGAGAGGTACGTCTTGTGGCCACCAACTTCTGCGTATTTGACCATAACCTTGCCGTCTTTAACGCAAGAAATATCGGTAGAAGTGCCACCAACCTCAAAGAATAGGCCGTCGGTAAGCTTCTCATACATCAAAGCGCCAGCTACACCAGCTGCAGGACCAGAAAGAATGGTTAGGATTGGACGATGACGGACCTCATCAACAGTCATAACACCGCCGTCGCAGCGCATAACCATAAGTGGTGACTCAATGCCTGCCTCGCGAATACTCTTGTCAGTCATGTTTGCAGCTTCAAGCATCTTTGGCATGATGGAAGCGTTAACAACTGCTGTACGAGTACGAATAGCCAGGCCGTAAAGCTTAGAAATGTCATTTGTAGCCGTAGCAGGAAGTTCTCTATCAGAGCACTCTGCAATAACAGCATTCTCGTTAGCTGGATCGTCTACACTAAATGCCTCAGCGGCAACATAAGAAGTTGAACCATCCGAGAAAAGCTGCTCAATTGCGCTCTTAATGCCAGCTTCAACATCAGAAGAGGTGTCTACAAAAGCATTTTTGGTACGCAGGAATTTACCGGCAGCAAGTTCAATATCGCCAACATTGGTGTCACTCTTGCTCTTGGCCCCCTGAAGACCACTACCAAGCGTTACGATACCAACCTGTGCAACATCGCCCTCAAGCAGGGCATTTGTTGCTTGGGTAGTACCGTGAGCAATAAAGACAACATCTTCAGGCTTAATGTTGTGCTGCTCCATAACACCATGAAGCACCTTCACAATACCTGCTGCAACACCTGCTTCAGCGGTATGCGTAGTAGGTGTTTTAACCGTGCCGATAATTTCGTACGTATCATTGTCGATGGCAACAGCATCAGTAAATGTTCCGCCAACGTCGATTCCAATACGAACTTTCACGTTTCCTCCTTGATTTACAGCAATCCATCAGCTGCAAAGATAAAACGAGGCGAGAAGACCACAACAAGAGGGTCTTCTCGCCCCAAGGTCAGAACTTAGAAGTACAGAACACCAGACAGAATTACACCAAAGATGGAAACTGCCCAGAGGTAAGGAAGCATCTTACGAGTAACGGTGTTGACGTCAACCTCGCAGAAGTTTGCAGTCCAAACGTTCTGAGTATTGGTTGGGTCACCACCTGCCTGGATGCGCTCTGCAGCGAGGAATGCGCCCATAACAGCAAGAGGATTCAGGGTGTTCAGGCCAATGATAAGAGCTGCGATGCCAGAACCAAGACCAAACATGTTCATAGGTCCACGATACAGAGCCAATGGCGAGAGGACCGCAAAGAAGACGATGTATGCAATAAGGTTCTGTGGCATGATGCCAAGCAGGAATGGGTTAAGAACTGCCTTAACCGTTGGGTTGGTAACTGCAAGGTAAAGGATACCAATGCCAACCATCAGGATAATTGCAGGACCAGCGTCGGTTACGCCGTCATAGCAAGTCTTTGCAAGAAGGTTCATTGCCTTGCTAAAGCTCTTGGAGGTAAACAGCAGGCACCACAGAATACCAACGGTAAATGCTGGGGTAACAGGAACCTTCAAGAAAGCAACAAGCACAATAGGAATGAGTGGAGTAAGCATTGCAAGACCACCAGCAACACCGGTGAGCTGCTTGGAGTTGCTCTGCTCAGCAACTGGAGCGCTGAAGGCAAACTTAATGCCATTACGCTTGAACTCAACAACAATCATAATCAAAGTTGCAATACCAGTTGCAACAGCAAGATAAACCTCAAAGCCCTGAACCTGAGCAATGTCTAGGTTAAAAAGCTTTGCGAAGGTTGTCCAGTTGGCAATATTGAGTGCCAGACCAGTGGTAAATGACATCAAGAAGATACATGCTGCACTAGCTGCGGGAACACCAACAGAAATCAAAATTGGCAGGATGATTGAGCCAACCATGATGATGGATCCCAAGCCAGAAAGTGTAGTAAAGAGGACAGCTACTGCAATAGACATAATCAAGGTGATTACCAGGGGCTTATCGCCACCAAGCTCTGCACTTTTCTTGATAATTGTCTCGGTAACACCAGTCTTGTTCATAAGCTGACCCAACCATGCGCCAAAAATAACAGCCATGATTGCGGCGCCCATGCGGACGGTGCCAGCCTCAAATACTGATGTCAACCAGCCAATTTCTTTTCCGTCGCCGTCTTTTCCAAACATTGGAACGCCTGCGATGACACAAATCAAAATGGCCATCAGTGGCAGGGCAAGCAGAGTTGGGATCTTCTTAGTCATCATCAATGCAGCTACAGCCACAAAGACCAAGAGGATCAAAATACCCTGAACCATGTTTCCTCCTTAGGAACACATTGTTTGATAGCAAGTGCAGCTATCTCTCCTTCAAACAACCTACACGTACTTCTATAGATGCATGAGCACCATGTTAACGACTTTGTTGAGCAGACAAAGTCGAGAAACACCTTTGTTCCAGCGCGGCACATAGCGTACTACTTCCCCGCAAGTACCTTGCTGATTTCTTACGCAGGCCTTACCAATTTCTTGCACGTGACCTGCGTAAGTCTTACCAAATACCTACACTGAACTTACTGGATGCCAGCCAGAAACAAGTACTTGTTTCCAAAGCTGGACAGTTTCTGGACAAAGACAGGCAAATCTTAGGGCAGAAACAGCATCTCTCAGTAAGTTTCTTGAAGTCATTCTTGTTACGATCAGTTTTGGAAATTCCTCAAACTGAGCAAATTTTTGCACCAAAAGCGCAGGAGTAGACAACGCCTTATTAAGCGCATCTGTCTTAAGCAAAGAGGTGGAGACATCTTCTTCAGGTACAGATACAACTACAGCATCAACAGAGAAAAGACTCTGAACTGCGCTTATAAGATTCATTAATGCATCAAGCTGCAGACCATCTGAGGTAACAAGCTGCTGAGTAATATCTGCATTTAGTCCCTCTTTCATTGGAAGAGGGACATTATCGCAAACAACTTGAGCCACAACTCGCGGTCCAAATGAAAGATGCAAGTACGAAGAAACGTCCTCAATGTTGTTTGAGCTCTCTACTTGAGAAAGTGCAAAGTCACTCTGCTCAAACTGCTTCACCACTACCCTGAAGGTGCTCTTTAATGCTTGTAACAGGGAAATTGTTGCCGAATCATGGCCCGTTGAATACATGACGGAAAGCTCTGATTC
>JAGZWL010000087.1:0-5277 GCA_018378955.1 Atopobium sp.
TGACGTACAAGTTCCTCGATCTTCTCGCGCATGGTTCTCCTTTAAATTTAGTACACGTGTGCAGCGTAAGTACGTAGTAGATTGCGTAGTTCCTAAAGGACTACTCGGTTTCCTCGGAAGATTTTACCTGATGTTGAGCAGCAAGTTCGTGACGCAAATTGGCCAGACCGCGCTCAAGGCCTACAGGATAAATCTGAGGGTTCAGGAAGCGCGTGTATGCCGCATCCAGGTGCATAAGCGCAGCATGGCAGCGGTCGCGAGCAACCTCAATGGACTCGCTCTCCCCTACGCGCTTGCCTCCTTCTACCAGCCTTACCATCAGCTCGCGAGAAGTTCCTTCAAGCTTGTGGGTTGAATACGGGTCAATGATGTCGACAACAGTTGCCTTAGACTCTGGACTCTTGGTTACCAGGTAATCTGGGTCAAAAATCATGTCGCCTGCAGGGCAGCCGTTTGCATCGTAGAAGCGGCGAATATGCTGAATGCCTGGGACGGTACGCTTGTAAGCCATCTCAGACAGCTTGATAACAGGAGTCCAAGGCTCAGTGGAAGACTGACGACGAGCGGTGAGCTTATAGACGCCGCCAAGCGAAGGCTGAGGATCGCAGGTAGCAAGCTTGGTACCAACACCAAAGGCGTCAATAGGTGCTCCCTGAGCAAAAAGCGACTGGATGGTGTACTCGTCAAGATCATTTGAAACAGAAATCTTGATGTAAGGAAGGCCAGCCTCGTCAAAAGCCTTGCGAGCTTCCTTAGAAAGGCGTGCAAGGTCTCCGGAGTCAATACGAACAGCATTCAAGCGCTCGCCGCGCTCCTCCATCTCTTTTGCCACAATAATGGCGTTCTTGATGCCTTCGTGAACATCATAGGTATCAAGCAGAAGTGAGCAGTTAGTTGGGCTAGATTTTGCAAACGCCCTAAAGGCATCAAGCTCAGTATCAAACGACATTACCCAAGAGTGTGCATGGGTACCAAAAACAGGAATGCCGTAAATTTTGCCAGCAAGGACATTTGAAGTACTTGAAGCTCCTGCAATATAGGAAGCGCGAGCAACTGCCAAGCCACCATCTGGACCCTGTGCACGACGCAGGCCAAAGTCAGAGACAGGATTGCCCTGAGCAGCCTTGATAACGCGAGCGCATTTTGTTGCTGCCAAAGTCTGGAAGTTGACCAGGTTAAGCAGGGCGGTCTCAATGAGCTGACAATCAACAATGGAGCCCTCAACGCGGACCATAGGCTCACGTGGGAAAACAAGCTCTCCCTCTGGGATTGCATCAATGGTTACATTGAGCTTGTGGTTACGCAAAAACTCAAGGAACGCTGGCTTAAAGAGACGACCGCCACCAGGAGAGTTAATGCTTGCTAGGTAGTCAATATCATCGTCTTCAAAGATAAAGTTCTCAACTAAGTCAGCAATTTGACCAGTACCACAAGAAATTGCAAATCCACCATTAAAGGGATTCTCGCGGAAGAATGCGGTAAAGCATGCCTCTGCATCAACAAGACCGGCTTCCCAATAACCTTGAGCCATCGTGAGCTCATACAAGTCTGTATTAAGGCTAACGTCTGAGGGTTTGGTACGATCAGTGAGTGACATAGTTGCTCTTTTCGATTGGTCAAAAACTGACAGTGAGACGATATATCTAGAGTAGCAGTCCTACAAAATAAATTGGCTTACAACAAAGATAACTGCGAGAATTACCACAGTTCCAATAACAATTTTTTGCCCCAGAGGCATTTTGATGTCTTCGTCGTCTTCGTCTGGCTCCATGAGAGCACGGCCCTTTGCGCGCTGCTCCTGAATGCGACGAATTTGCTCGGCCTCCTGCTGAGCTGCCTGACGTGCAGCACGCTGCTGATCTGCAACAAGCTGAGCGTCTTCAGCGGCGGTTGCCTCTGCTTGCGCTTGCGCTTCTGCTTGGACTGCACGGGTCTTCTCGGCACGAAGCGCCTCAAGCTCAGCGCGCTCTTTCTCTGCGCGGAGAGCCTCGAGCTCCCTGCGCTCTTTCTCTGCGCGGAGCGCTTCCAGCTCGGCGCGCTCCGCGTCCGTGAGCGCAGCCGCCTGTGGCGCTGGGTTGGTTTGGAGCTCTTCGGGTTTCTCGACAGACATGGTTACTCCTCGGTTTGCGTATCGGGGATGCTTGTGGTAGTGCGGGCTGTAGCGCCGGCGGCACGGGCGTCGGTAGCGTTGCCGCGAGCCGTGCGGAGCTTGAGCGCGGGACCTTCAACGCCCGTTGCGTCAAAAGCTGGCACAAAACTCTCGGAGACGGTTCCGCCCTCCTGCCACCACAGGTTCTCAAAGCCCAGGTCATCCGCATGACAGAGCACCAACTCGTACTCCTCGTCAGAAAGCGTTCCAGAAAGCGGACCGCCAACCGCGCGCATGCGCTCGTTGGGCGTGTACTGATTCATGATTGATACGTCTACATCATTATGACAAAGATTCCAGACGCGGTTGAGCACCTCACAGGAATCGTCCGCGTGCGTGGGCATGACCAGGTGACGCACAATGATGCCCTGCAACATGCGACCGTCATCATCCAGCTTGCGCCCGCCACGACTCATCACCGAGTCATGCATAACCTCAAGCGCCGCCATGGACATCTCTGGATAATCTGCTGCGTACGAGAGCTCTTTTGCCAGCGCGGGGTCTGCGTACTTGACGTCTGTTAGCCAGATATCAATGACGCTTGAAACTTTCTGTACGACCTCTGGCAGCTCATATCCCGAAGTATTGCACACTATTGGGAGCGTCAATCCCGCCTCTTTTGCCAGCGTCACTGCTTCAATTATGTGTGGCGAGAAGTGCAAGGGAGTTACAAGGTTAATGTTGAGCGCACCCTGAGCTTGCAGTTCAAGCATCATCTGGGCAAGGCGCTCGGTTGTGACAGGCTTGCCAAAACCCTCCTGCGAGATCTGATGATTCTGACAGAACACACATCTGAGCGGGCAACCTGTGAAGAAAATTGCACCCGATCCAGCCTCGCCCGAGATAGGAGGCTCCTCCCAGAAGTGCAGCGCTGAACGAGCCACACGAATGGTGCTTGAAGCTCCACAAAGGCCCGCTTTACCAGCGTTTCTTTGAGCATGGCAACGCCTTGGGCAGAGTTCACAGACGTCGTAGGCAGAAAACGTAAGGGTATTAGGTGATGGTGCACTACCCAAGGGTTTCTCGCCTCCCGTCGTATCTGCCCAGGCAGATGGTGGTATAAAAAACGCGCAGGGTCTCTGCGCGCGTCAAAGTCATGGTGGAGATAAAGGGATTCGAACCCTCGGCCTCTGCCTTGCGAAGGCAGCGCTCTCCCAACTGAGCTATATCCCCGTTGCGGTACTTATTGTGGCAATCAGGGGCAGGTATGTCAATGATTATGCGAGCGGAATGAGCGGCTGTAGGCTTGCGAGGAGGCTCGTGGCGTTTTACCGCGGAACGTAGCCTTCTAGCGAGCTGTCTGAGCACAAAAATATCCTTCCCCGCAGTCATCTATGAACCCACCTTCATAAGGTGGGCGCCGCACTCGAGCGTTCCAGCTTCCTTAACAACGAAGGATGCCTGTACTGAACACGAGATTAGGCTCCCTGAAAAAACTTGTCGGTTCACCCAGTTTAGACCGCGGGAGAAGGACAATTCTTACTATAAAGAGATTATAAAAAGATTAAAGTCTTGACTTGTTTTTTAATGAGCAGCACAATTGAATGGTATGGATTTTAGCAGTTAAATACTGTTTTTTATTGGAGGGTATACGGCTTGAACCTCTGGGTAACCATGTTTTGTGTTTTCCTCTCGGCTGGTCTTGGTTCAGCTCTGATTACCCCTGCCGTTCGTCAACTGGCTTGGAAGCTTGGAGTTGTCGATAAACCCTCTGCACGTCGAGTCAATAAAAAACCTATTCCTCGCATGGGCGGCGTTGCAATTTTCTTTGGGTTAGCCGTTGCTATGCTGGTGCGTTATGGCGTTGAAGCAATCCTTGGACATGCCGAGATTACGCTTTCTTCTCGCTATTACCTGAACGTCAACTTCTGGATTGTTGGCGCTGCATTTGCGGTAATTTTCTTGACCGGATTGCTTGACGACATTTTTTCTCTCAAGCCTATTCAGAAACTCGCTGGTCAGGTAATTGCTGCAAGCATCGCGGCTGCAGGCGGTCTGATTATCGGTAACGTTGTTGATCCGTTTTCCGCGTACGGCTTTGTGGATCTTGGATGGCTCGCCTATCCAGCAACAGTCATTTACCTGGTTGCTTACGCCAACATCATTAACCTGATCGACGGTCTTGATGGACTTTCTTCAGGAATTACCTGCATTGCCTCTACCACTATGTTTGTGCTTTCCATTTGGGCGGGCCGCTTTGATGCAGCGCTTTTAAGTGCAGCCATCGCGGGCACCACGCTTGGATTTTTGGTTCACAACTCGTATCCCGCAACTATTTTCATGGGCGATTCTGGTTCGCTAACCTTGGGATTTGCTCTGGGAACAATTTCACTTTTGTCCGTCACCCGTTGGGCGGGACTCACAACTATCATTGTTCCTCTCGTCGTTGCAGGCATTCCAATTATTGATACGTTCTCGGCAATTGTCCGCCGTACCCGCGCGCATGTTAGTTTTGCTACTGCCGACCGCGGACACATCCATCACCGCTTAATGGCTCACGGTTATAATCAGCGCCAAGCGGTACTTTTGATGTACGGTTGGACTGCCCTTCTGTGCGTTGGCTCGCTCATTATGACGCAGGTCAATACGCTGCCTCGTATTGCAATTTTTGTCATGCTACTTACCATGTCTGCTTTCTTTGCAAAGTACCTGCACCTCTTTGAGCCTGTTCTGCTTCACCATACTGATCCAAAGACTGGTGAGGACGAACTCATTACCCCTAAAGATCCAGGCTTCGATGAAGAAATTAAGCAGCTCCACGAAGAAGAACACGAGCACATCGAAGAACTCATTCACAGAGACCACAAGAGCGAATAAGCTGGGAAAGAGCTGCTCACGCATCGGTTTTTCGTGCGTCTGCGATTACGTCTACGGCTGCGGCTGCGACTGCACGGGTTTCTTGGCCTCTGAGCTGCGCGTTCTTCTCGCCAAGTGCGCAAATGACACACTCTTCTCACTAAGGTCGACTTTGCAACATTACGCGCCTGAAAAGTGCAAAGAATCTGTATTTGAGGCACAGATTCTTTGCAGAAATCAGGCAAATCCACAGTTTCTTTTACATTTTTAGGCTTGAATTCTCATTGCTAGTGCAACACCAAAAGACAAGGTAGTGACCCATGGGTCTACAA
>JAGZWL010000088.1:0-5082 GCA_018378955.1 Atopobium sp.
TCAGAAGATATGCAAGCATCTCTGGAGAAGTAAGGTCGTTGATTGCAACAATCTCGGAACCCTCGTGACCAAACATCTGCCTAAATGCAAGGCGACCAATGCGGCCAAAACCGTTAATAGCAACCTTTACTGCCATACGTAATGCTCCTTTCGGTGACCCAGAGCCATTCTCCGGATTCATTAACATTTAAACCGTACACCGAGTATTTTACCGCACTCACCGATAACTTATGCATCTTTTTCTAAATCCTGAACGATTTTTTCCAAACGAAGCAATCGGTGATACATAGCGGACTTGGATACGGGTGGTACAAACGACTCCCCCAGCGCTGACAATGACAGCTCAGGGTTATCTTTTCGCGCAAGACAAAAATCTCTGACCGCTGGCGGCAGAGCTCTGAGTCCAACGAGTTTCTCGGCCTTTTCTATGAGCGCTAACTGGTCTGCCGCTGCATTTGAAGACCGTGTTTGATTTGCCATCTCTGCGTTGACAACTCGATTGACGTTGTTGCGATAATGCTTTTGCACGCGGGTAAACGCGATAGCGCGCGCCATGGTGGGCGCACCAATCTCTCGCAAAAACTTGATGATGTCGTCAGAGCTCTTAAGGTAGACAGCATAAATTTCTCTGGTTCGCATGAGCGCATTGGTATGACGGTTACGATGATTAAGACGCGCCTTTACACCAATGGATCCCATAAGTTTTACCAGCTCAGTGGCAAATCTTTCTCCCGAGACAGCAATCTCTAAGTGAAAATCTTTTAAGGGATCAGCCAAGAATCCGCCTGCCATAAACGCTCCGCGTAAAAAAGCTCGCTGCGCCTGCTTGGTGCGAATAACGCTCTTTGGAATGCCACTTACCAGGCCTTCTCCTGGTATATAAATACCAAGAGCGGAAAGTGCTTCTGCAAGCGAATCCTGGTTAGAAATCTCAAGCAAATAGTTGCGTTTTTTATGCATGATAGAGCGACGGTACTCAACGGAAGTACCCAGATCAAACAGACGGCGAGAAGAACTAATAACTGTTCGGGCAACCGTGCCAGTCTCAGTAACAATACGAACGGCAAATTTGCCAGGACCGTGCATCGACAACGTTCCGGAAACACGAATAAGCGCAGAAAGCTGGGCTAATTCACACTCCGTCTGAATTTCTGGCACGCTGACCAGCTCATTTTTTACCAAGGCAGTATAGGACATGACAGACTAACTTCTACTCAGCCTGCTGAGACTTCTTCTGAGCCGCATCAAGATCGCGATGGAACAGCGTTACGCGATAACCCTGGCTAGTAAGGTGCTCTGCGGTAGCACGAGCGATTGCAACACTTCTATGCTGACCACCCGTGCAACCTACCGCAATAGAGAGCAGGCTTTTGCCTTCCTGCACGTAACCAGGCATAACCACATCTAGCAACTCAAACCAAGACTTAAGGAATTTCTTGGTAGTGCCATGCGTAAGAACAAACTGAGCTACTGGCTCATCAAGACCGGTAAGTGGTCTGAGCTCTGGATCATAGTAAGGATTAGGCAGGAATCGCACGTCGATCATAAGGTCAGCCTCAACGGGCAAACCATTTTTGAAGCCAAAGGAAAACACGCTAACATCCATAAGCTGCTGTTCAGCAAGCTCTGAAAATGCGCGACGAAGGCGACTCTTGAGCGTATTAGTACGCATAGATGAGGTATCTAGGACCACATCTGCCAGCGCTTTTATGTCCTGTAGCTGTGTGCGCTCCCTAGAAATTGCAGATGAGAGATTTTCTCCCTCCTGCGCTAAAGGATGACGACGGCGGTTCTCGCTATAGCGACGCATAAGCACTTCATCTGAAGAGTCCAGATAGACAATCTTGTAGGTGAGCTCGTGATCTGCAAGAGACTTCAGAGCTTCAGAAATGTCATCAAAAAGACCTTGCGAGCGCAAATCGCAGGTAACAGCCAAGTGGCGACCAACACCCGTATTAATGCCCACAAGGTTAGAAAGCTGCAAAATAAGAGCTGGTGGCAGATTATCAATACAGAAATAACCCATGTCCTCAAACACATGAAGCGCCTGCGTACGACCCGATCCAGACATACCCGTAATAATGACAATGTCGGGAATAACTGAAGGTGTAGGATCGTTTTTCTTCACAGGCGCTCCTTAAATACGTGACGAGAAAACCTTACCGCTCCAAGCGTTAATCCTCAAGTGCTGCTGCAAACCAAGAGGTAATTGAAGTTGGATGTGTAATGGCTGTACCTGAAACAACCGCCCAAGCGCCTGCATCAAGAGCATCTTTTGCGTCTTGTGGTGTGTGAACGTGACCCTCGCAAATAATGGCAATACCTGGGAATTCAGTAGTTGCCTGCTGGAGAAGGGCAATGTCAGGGCCATCGTCAAGCGTTGTATCAATAGCGGCCTTGTTGTGAGAAAGTGTAGTTGAAACGAGGTCACAACCAGCGGCAACAGCGCGACGGATGTCATCCATAGTCATGCAGTCAGCCATAATCAGCACGTCAGACTCTGCGCGAAGCGCCGCAACGGTCTCTTCAAAGGTTCTACCATCTGGCCTTGGACGGTCTGTTGCATCCAGGGCAACAACATCTGCGCCAGCGTGAATACAAGCACGCGCATGACGAAGCGTAGGAGTAATGTAGACACCCTCATGACCCTCTTTCCAGAGGCCAATAACAGGAATTTCAACTCTACCTTTAATGGCAGAGATGTCAGACAAACCCTGGCACCTAATAGCTGCAGCGCCGCCAAGCTCACAAGCGCGAGCAATCTGAGCCATGGTCTCTGGATGCCTCATAGGCTCACCAGGATACGCCTGGACGCTGACAATGAGTTTTCCTTTAAGTGACTCAACAAGCTCTGAATATGCCACGGTATTCTCCTCACAAAAATGTACGTACGTTAAAGGTGTCTGTCTTTGCGACATACCTAGTCAGCAAGCAATATGCCTGCTGACATGCTTATGCCTAAAGACGTGTCTCTAAATAACCAGGTAGAATAAGGTTTTCTGCAGCTCCAATAAGAGGAGCTTCTCCACCAAGCGTGCCCTTCACAATGGGCGTTGCCTGAACGGGAGGCATTGCCTGCAGCTTAAATGCAGATGCGAGCGCCTCGTGCCAGTACTTGCCACACTCTGCAACGGAGCCAGACAGGATGATGACAGAAGGATCAAGCATGTTACACATGCTTCCCAGAACCTCACCAAGTGCGCGGCCCGAGCGCTCCTCTGCAGCCTGCGCGATCTTCTCGCCAGCAAGGGCTCTGCGATCAATCTCAGCGCCATCAAGAGCAGAACCGTCTTCAAGCGTGTCGGAGCCACCAAGGCGGACATACTCGCGAATAATGCCAGGACCTGCGGAAACAGGCTCAAGGTGAGAAGTTCCACCACAAGGACAATCAACGCCTGCAGCTGCTGGAGTTGCAACGTGACCAATGTGACCAGCCTCGTCGTGAGCGCCCAGCATTAAAATGCCGTGGTTCACAAAGGCGCCACCAATGCCCGTGCCAACTGCTACGGTAAGAACGCTATCTTTGCCGTGGCCAGCACCGTGACGAGCCTCGCCCAGAGCATGAGCATGAACGTCATTAAGGACGCTGCACGGAAGGCCAAACTCGCTGGTAACTGCAGAGCCAAGAGCGGTTCCGCCCCAGCCTGGCATAAGCTCATTTGCGTAGGTGATGTCGCCCGTACGAGGGTCAACAACACCAGCAGAAGAAATGCCCACGCCAGAGATAGTAAGGCCCAGCTCTTCTGCACGAGCAAGTGCCTCTCTAATTGCCTGGAGAACGGTGGCAAGAACCTGCTTGCCACCCTCTTTTGCGTTGGTAGGAACCTTCTTTACGGACTGGACGTTTGGAGCGTCAGACCCGTTAAGGGTGACTATGCCGCAGGCAATTTTTGTGCCACCAATATCAACGGCACAAACATGTGTTGGAGAAACAAACTTAGAGTCCATGGTGTCTCCTCGTATTTAGAGAAGGCCGTTATCGACAAGAACCTGCTTGATTGCCTCACGGTTCTGTCCATCAAGTGGCTTAACAGGACGAGGCATCTGGTCAGAATCAAAGATGCCCATGAGGTTAAGTGCGCACTTGAATGCTCCAACGCCAGCACCATAGCCCTGAACGCCTGAAGTGACATCAAAGATGTGGGAAATCTCGTTAAGTCGGTCCTGCTCACGCTTGACCTCTGCCCAGTTACCTTCCTGAGCTGCCTTCCACATGCGGACGTATCCCTCTGGCTCAACATTAGCAAGGCCAGGAACAGAACCGTCTGCACCAGAAAGAAGAGCGCCGTCAACAACAATCTCATGGCCGGTCAGAAGAGTTAGAGGATGACCGTTCTTCTCGTTCTCCTGAACAAGATACCTGAAGGAAACGTCATCGCCAGAAGAGTCTTTGACGCCTGCAAGAACGCCCTCTGCGCCCAGACGAGCAAGCATCTTCCAAGGAAGTTTAGTGTGAACGCAGACAGGAATGTCATACGCAAACAGAGGTGCATCCAGCTCCTGGTGAAGGATGCGGAAGTGCTCTTCAACATCAGCTGGGCCGCCAAGTGCGTAGAAAGGAGCAGTTGCTACAAGAGCATCTGCACCCAGTGCGAGGGCACGACGACCGTGTTCTAAGACACGCTCGGTCTCGGTATCAATGATGCCCACAAGGACCGGAACACGGTGGTCAACAATGCGAACAGCCTCGCGCACAATCTGATCGCGACGCTCATCTGTAGCAAAAACAACCTCGCCAGAAGAGCCAAGGAAGAACAGGCCGTCTACGCCAGCCTCAATGAGACGATTAATAGAGCGCTCAAACGACACAACATCAAGCTGATGGTCTGGGGTATCTGGGGTTACAACTGGTGGAACAACACCGCTAAATGGTACGTTACTGGACATGCTTTATCCTTTCACACGTTGGAAAATCCAACTGGTTTCATACAACAATGTACTGAAGTAGCCGACCAAAGCATTGATCAAAAGCAACTTCAAAGAACCTACGTAATTATAGTCCGCTTAGTTATGACAAAGCCCTGATATAACCTCGCAGAGATAGTTGATTTGCTCGTTCTCAAACTGATTGATGCGCTCGTG
>JAGZWL010000089.1:0-4865 GCA_018378955.1 Atopobium sp.
GACGTAGTGCATGGCCTTCTCGACCGTATCCATAAAAGGAGTCTCCATGGTCTCAAAACCCATAACAATGCCCGCCTTAGCAGCCATTTCTACAGCCTTTGCCAAATTCTCCTCAAAGTACTTACGCGTATCCTCTGCGCCGTCCTCGTAGTACACATCATAGCCAGCAAGCTGAATGGTATGAAGCCCCAGGTCACCTGCAAGATCAAGTGCCTTCTGCATAATCTCAAGGCCACGCTCACGAGTAGCCTGATCGCGAGAACCAATAGGATACTTACGGTGACCAGAAAGGCACATAGAGCCCAGGCGAACGCCAGAGTTTACCATTGCCTGACGAACTGCTGCACGCTCCTCACCAGTCCACTCAAGGCGAGAAAGACGAGCGTCAGACTCATCAACGGAGATCTCAACATAATCAAAGCCAGACTCTCCTGCTACGCTGAGGCGCTCTTCCCAAGAAAGATCAGTTGGAGTGGCCTTCTCGTAAAGTCCTAGCTGATACTTGGACATATCTTCTCCTTTTAAAAACAGGCGGCCTTATACAAGACCGCCTGACTGAAACAGATGCTACTCACTGAACAGGCTTTAGTGATTACCCTGTCCGTAGTACGCATTTGGACCATGCTTGCGCATATAGTGCTTGTCCTGAAGGTACTGAGGCGCCTCCTGAACCTTAGGGTTATTGAGCTCGGTGAGTGTTGCCATCTTTGCAACCTCCTCAATAACTACTGCGTGATACACAGCAGCCATTGCGTCTTTACCCCAAGAGAAAGGACCGTGGTTATGAAGGAGCGTTCCTGGAACCGCAATGGGGTCCAAGTTAGCAAAGCCCTCAACAATAACGTTTCCGGTCTCAAGCTCATAGGCACTTTCTACCTCGTCCTTGGTAAGGCTGCGCACGCAAGGAATATCTCCGTAGAAATAGTCTGCGTGTGTGGTTCCATAGCAAGGAATAGAGCGTCCTGCCTGTGCCCAAGAAACAGCGTGGGTTGAGTGAGTGTGAACAATTCCGCCGATCTTATCGCCCCATGCACGATACAAGCATGCATGAGTTGGAGTATCGGAAGATGGGTTCATCTCACCCTCAACAACGTTGCCGTCTAGGTCGCAGATGACCAGATTCTCTGGGCTCAGCTCCTCATAGGAGACGCCCGATGGCTTGATAACAAACAAGCCGCGCTCGCGGTCAAGTCCAGAAGCATTTCCCCAGGTAAACACAACGAGTCCATGCTTTGGCAGGTCCATATTTGCTTCGTAAACTTCCTCACGGAGTTCTTTCAGCATCATAGGGCCTGCTCCTTAGAGAACGCTACGGAATGGAACGTTTGGCTCGTAATCGAAGCAATCGTGGAAACCACGATCGTGATGGTAAGCAAAGCGATCCTTGTCCTGTGGATAGGTGTAGTGGCCGCCAACCTCCCAGAAGAATGGGTGGAACTTGTAGTCAAGGCGATCCTTACGCATGTCCCAAAGAACTTTGATCTCCTGGACGTCAGCCTGGAAGTTAGTCCAAACATCGTGGTGAATTGGGATAACAACCTTGGACTGAAGAGCCTCAGCCATGCGGAGCATATCGGTTGCTTCCATCTTGTCCTGGATACCAATTGGGTTGCAGCCAAAAGCACCAAAGCAGACGTCTACGCCGCCAAACTCCTGAGCGATGTCTTTGCCGTGCTTAGCAAAGTAAATGGAGTAGTGAGAGTCACCGGAGTGATAGATGTTTCCACCAGGGGTGACAAAGAGGTAGTTAACTGCCTTCTCATCCATGTCCATTGGGCACTTACCCCAGAGGTCAGGACGGTTCTCAGAAGTATCAGTAGTGGTAACGATGATGGTGCGGTCAAAGGAATCGTATGCAACAATCTCCATGTCCTTGACCTTGATGCGGTCGCCTGGCTTAACAACAATGCACTGCTCGCGTGGAACGCCCCAGTCAACCCAAATGTCAACTGCATCCTTAGGACCAATAAAGGGAACAGGAATCTCTTTGCCATTCTCGTCTGTAGTGGTCATGTTGTTGTTAACAACGTGAGCTGCAAGCTCCTTGGACATGTGGTCCTGGTGAATGTGAGTTACCACAACAGCGTCAAGGTTCTTGATAGCAAATGGGTCAATGACAAAGGGGATGTTGCGCAGGTTTGGCTGCATCTTACGAACGCCAGCCATGTTTGCCATCTGGTGACCAATCTTCATAAGGCCGTCACCGTGGGTGCGCTTACCATTGCCTGCCCAGAAGTCGACAGCAACGTTTGCTCCACCAGGAGTCTTAAACCAAATACCAACGCAGCCGAGCCACCACATCTCAACCTGGCCTGGCTCTACTACGGCATTGTCAATCTCTTCGTTGAGCCAAGTTCCCCACTCAGGGAAGGTGCTCATAATCCAACTGTCGCGTGTGACGTCTTTCAAACCTGCCATTACGCGCTCCTTTCATAAAACATAGGACTAGTACTTTGATGAATATGCAGGTAAATTGAACGGCGCTCAGGACCTTGCCTGCATGCTCAGAAGCTCATCCTGAGCGCTCGCTACAAAACGCAGCCCTACTCCACTACTTTGTAGAGAGCCAGCTGGTCTGTCTCACGATATGCAGCAACAATGTAATCGCTGCCGTCATGCCTATACACCATGCAGTTTGCTGGTCCGAGGTCGTGGTCGATAACGTCTACGGTGTACTCACCGTCAACGTATCTAACAAGCAACAAATCGCGACCATCTTTACGGTTGCCAATGACTGCGCACTTCTCGCCATTAAGGTCTGCTGCCCAAAGCGCGTGAAGGAAGCTGCGCTTCTGTGGGTCGCACCAAATCTGCTCATAGCGATCGCGAGTCTGGCCCTCATGCCAAATTGCCAGCGTGTCACCATGGAACTTGGAGAAGGTAAGGATCTCCAGCTTGCCATCGCCGTCAAAGTCTGTAGCAACAATATCGCTTGTTGGCTGGACCAGAAGGCAGGTGACATCCCAAGCACCTTGAGGGGTGGTTGGTGGCACATATCTAAACACGCCTGCGGCGGTTGAGATCAAAGCATACGATTTATCAGGTGCAGTCCAGAAACCGTGGTTCTGAACCTGATAATTAGCAACACAAGTCAGCTTAAGCTGGTTGTCTGCCGTGTACTGCTCAAGGTTATCGCTCAAAGGAGCGGCCCAAACAGCACCTGGGGTGCGCCAATCATCCTTGACGCCGGTCTCAGCTCCACCCTTGATAGAGCAAGCAAGAACCCAAAGCTGACCGTCAGCAGCCTTCAAGATGCCAAAACGGTGAACATAAGGGAGGTCGCAGAGAATCTGCTCGGACCAGGTACCGTCTGCCTGCTTGGTATAGGATGCAATTGCCGCGTCGTCTCCACCAAAGTTTGGCGAGAAGAACTTGCGAGTTGCGAGGAACTGATCTTTCCTGCCAGGGACCTGTGTAATGGTCATGACGCCGCCAGGGCCTGGAGCAACAGTCTCCAGAGGCTCACCATCAAGCGTAAAGCGACGGATTGGACCGTCCTTCTCGACAGCAGCTAAAAAGCTTGGTGTGTCTTCTCCCTCAAACATGCCAAGCGCATAGCACTTAGGCATCTCGGCAAGAATTTTCTTTTCAAAAGTCATTAAAGTGCTCGATTCTTTAGAAACCTAAACTATGCGGAATACTTCTCTGCAGCGCCGGTTTCCTTGAGCTTCTCTTCCATCTCTGCGTCAGAAAGAACGTTACGCAAACCAATGACGGTAACGCCAGCCTTAGCAGCATCCTCGTACATATTCAGGAAGTTAAGTGGTGCAAAAACAATGTCATACTGACGAGCAGAGCTTACGCCCTCGGAAAGTGCACAGTGGTGAATCTTATCGACGCCCATGTTGAGCTTCTGAGTGACGCGCTCAGCGGTCATCTTCATCATCAGAGAGGTACCTGCGCCGTTTGCACATGCGACCAAAATCTTTGCGTTCATGTTGACTCCTTCGATCAAACAAACTGATTACGGACACATTGTGTTTGTACCCATTTGGGCGCTACAACGCTCGCATTTAAAGCAAATACTGCATCAAACAATGTGCCGAGTATTACTAATAACCCTGAGCAGATGGGGGTCTGCTCAGGGTAGGAAGAAAGAGGGCTACTTGCTTTCCGCACTAGCTGCGGCGGCCTTCTGTGCACGGATTTCCTTGCACTTCTGGTAATCCTCAACCTCCATGAAGTACGTGTCTTTGTTTGCACGGTACTGGAGCTGTGGGATTGCAATAAGAGCGATAACAACAATTGCGAGGCCTGCGTAGGACAGGAACTTCATGAAGACGGTCATGATTGGCCAGACAACTGCCCAGTCCCACATGCCAAGGTATCCACCGTATGCAGCCATGCCAACCCAGCCAGCGATAAGAGCTGAACCGAAGACCTGGAGAAGACCAGAGATGAAAGGCATGATAAGAACTGCGCGGAGACCACCCTTGTTGTTTGCGTAAACGCCGATAGTAGCGTTATCGAAGAACAGTGGAACAAAGCCTGAGATAACAATAACTGGGGACTTCAAAAGCAGCAGAGCTGCGATTGCCAGGAACTGTCCAGCAGCACCCATGAGGAAGCCGAGGGTAACTGCGTTTGGAGAACCAAAGCCGTAGGTAACTGCACAGTCAACGCCTGGGACGGAACCCTTGAGGAGCTTGTTGGAAATACCCTGGAAGGAGTTGGTGAGCTCAGTAACGAAGGTACGAACACCAAGCTGCAGGATGGAGAGGTAAACAGCAAACTGGAAGGAAGTGGTCATGATGTAGAAGAAGAAATCCTGACCTGGCTTCATGAACTTGTTCTCAAGCAGGAAGTCCTGACCAAGAACAGCAAGGATGACACCAAAGAATGCTGTCATAAGAATTGCAGTTGCA
>JAGZWL010000090.1:0-4863 GCA_018378955.1 Atopobium sp.
GTTCAGAATGCCAGAAGTACGCTCCTTGTAAGAGCGATACAGCTCCTGATTTTCTGGCTCGAGAATAGCGTAATAAGGGGTCTGACCACTCTCTGGAACATATGCGTGTGAATACTCACGCATGATGGTTGTTTTACCAGGAAGAACCTGACCAGTCATATTCTTGAACTCGGTGATACGAGTAAAGTCCTCACTGGTGGTGTAATTGACGGTACCAACAGGCTGGAACTGGTCCTGATCAAGCGTCTCAAACTGCATATCAAGCGTACGATATGGCAGAGCGCCCTGATCAAGGTTGAAAAGCTCATCCAGAGGACCGGTGTAGATTACCTCACCTGCAAATGGTTTCTCGCAAACAGCCACGTTAGAAGCGGTGAGCTTCATGATGTCACGGACATCAACATCTAGGAAGACATCAATCAAATCATGGTCAAGCATGTTCTCAAAGAGCTTGGTGTAGCCCTCTTTTGGCATGCCCTGATAGGTTGCACCTGGGAAGTAACGGTCATCATCGCCGACAAAGATTGGAACGCGACCTGTGATGGACTTGTCAATCTGGTCTGGAGTCTTTCCCCACTGCTTCATGGTGTAGTGCAGGAAGACATTCTCATAAACGTAGTCAGCAATCTCTTCCAGATCTGGATCGTTCTTCTCGCGAAGCTCCATGATAGGAACTTTAACGTTCTCACCAAACGTGAGAACCAGCTTCTGATAGAGTTTCTCGCCACGCTCTTCTCCAAAGGCAAGCTTCAAAGACTGGTGGTTAAAAGGAACAGGCATGAGCTGGCCGTTAATATTAGCCAGAACTTTATGCTGGTAGTTAGTCCACTCAGTAAAGCGCGAGAGGAACTGGTGAACGCGGTCACTCATGGTGTGATAGATGTGTGGACCGTACTCGTGAACAAGAACGCCCGCGTCATCAAGGCGATCGTAAGCGTTACCGGCAATGTGGTTTCTGCGCTCAAAGATTGCTACCTTTGAATTGCAGTTTTCTGCCATACGACGAGCAACAACTGCACCCGCATAGCCAGCTCCAACAACAATAACATCGTAGTTGTCGGGGTTAAAACCGGCAGGAAGACCATGATTGATAGACATGTAAACCTCCGTGTGCGCCTAAGTGCGCAGGATTTGTATGTGAAACTTCACTCATTTTAACACGTGGCCATAAAGTGAGTCATGCGGGGCGCAAAGCTCTGCCGTTAGGCGTAAAATATGCAACTGGTGTGAAAATGCATTTCTTGGCTTTTTGTGTCTAGCTTTTATACAAACTACAAGCTGAGAAGTGCAAAATTCAACGAGGCACAGATGTCAAAGTATGATTGGAGCACGACACATGAGCAAGTTTCTTGACCGTATGAAAGAAACCGCTAAGTCCGACGTAAAGACTATTGTTCTTCCAGAGGGCGAGGACCAGCGTACCATCGATGCAGCTCAGAAGATTGTTGCAGAGGGTATTGCAAAGGTCATTATTCTGGGCAATCCTGAGCAGATTGATGTTCCAGGAGCAACGGTAGTAGACCCTGCTACTGACGAGCGCCATGAGGCATATGCTCAGAAGTTTGCTGAACTTCGTGCTCGCAAGGGCGTCACCATTGAGGAAGCTCGCAAGCAGATGAACGACGCTACGTACTTTGCAACCATGATGGTCAAGATGGGCGATGCTGACGGTCTGGTTTCTGGTGCTTGCCACTCTACTGCAAACACCCTAAGACCTGCACTGCAGATCATCAAGACCGCTCCTGGTACCAAGCTTGTTTCTGCATTCTTCATCATGAGCACTTCAACTGACTTTGGCGAGGACGGCACCCTGCTCTTTGCTGACTGCGGCCTCAACATTGATCCATCTGCAGAGGAGCTCTCCGAGATTGCTCTTGCCTCCGCTGATTCTTGGCGCGCATTTATGAGCGACGAGCCTCGCGTTGCTATGCTCTCCTACTCCACCATGGGCTCTGCTGGTGGCGCAACTGCCGAGAAGGTCCAGGAGGCCACAAAGCTTGCTCACGAGAAGAACGCTGAGCTTGCACTCGACGGTGATCTTCAGCTTGACGCAGCTCTTGTTCCTGAGGTTGGCAAGCTCAAGGCTCCATTCTCTAAGGTAGCAGGAAACGCAAACATCCTGGTCTTCCCTAACCTTGAGGCTGGCAACATTGGCTATAAGCTTGTTCAGCGCTTCAGTGGTGCTGAGGCATACGGTCCAATTCTTCAGGGCATTGCTCGTCCTGTCAACGATCTTTCCCGTGGTTGCTCCGCTGACGACATTGTTGGTGTTGTTGCAATCACCGCTGTTCAGGCTCAGATGGCAGACAACAACTAGTCTTTCTGCCCTTCTAACTTGGTATACTAAGCCAGTCTCAAAAGAGGCTGGCTTATTCTTTAGCTGGAGGTATCTATGTCTGAAATTATTTCCATTTCTAGCAACTCTCTTACCGCTTCAATTGACACCATGGGCGCGCAGCTCATGAGCTTACGCAAAGGTGAGTCAGAATACCTCTGGCAGGGAGATTCCAACTGGTGGCCAAGACGTGCTCCCATCCTCTTCCCCATTGTTGGCGTTCTCAAAGACGGTGAAGCAGAGTCTGCAGAAGGCACCATCTCTCTTGCCCGTCACGGACTTGCTCGCCTCAACCAGTTTGAGGTTGTCGAGCAGAGTCCCTCTTCTGTAACGCTCCAGCTAAAAAGTACCGAAGAGACTCGCAAGGCCTACCCCTATGACTTTGAGCTGAAGCTGATTTTCTCGGTAGATGGCGATACACTGACACAATCGTATAAGGTCACCAATCCTGCAAACGTTGTACTGCCGTTTACCCTTGGCGCACACCCGGCATTCAACATTCCGATCCCTGGTGTTGAGGCAGCCTCTTTGGACCAGTATCACCTATCGTTTACGCGCTCCTGGACCAGCTACGGCCCTTCTATTACTGATGAGGGTCTTTGCGATTACACAACTCCACAGAGGCTTATCGTGGACTCTGATACGCTTCCCCTGTCTTGGGAGCTTATTGATCGCGAGAAGACCATCACACTTGAAGATGTTCCTGATAGACGCATTACACTTGCGGCTAACGTAGAAGCATCGTCTGAAGCCCATGGCATTCAAATGGATTTTGAAGGCTTTGACTATCTGGGCATTTGGAGTGCTGCTCCTGGTTGTCCATTTGTTGCTCTTGAGCCATGGTGTGGCATTGCAGATACCGTTGATTGTGACGGCATCTTTGAGCACAAACCAGGCATCATAAGCCTTGAGCCTGGCCAAAGTATTGCTAAAACATTGAATATCAGGGTCTTCTAATGCACATTAGAAGAGCAAATAGTAGAGACCTCAGCGCTGTTGCAGATTTGTACGACATAGGTCGTCAGACTATGTATCGGCAAAATAACACGTTTCAATGGACCAAGAATTACCCACTTTTAGAAGATGCTGTTGCTGATTATGAAAACCGCGGCCTTTTTGTAGTCTGTAAAGAAAATAAACCAGAAGAAATTCTTGGTTGTTTCTCGCTCTTACCTGGCCCTGACGAAGCATATACAAATATTACCGAAGGCGCTTGGATAAACGACCTCGATTACGTTGTCATTCATCGAGTGGCTGTTAAACATACAGGTCGCAGAATTGCCTCTTTTATATTCAATTGGATTTGCGAAAACTATTCAAACATTCGCGCAGATACTCATGAAGCAAATGTCGCTATGACTACAACGCTTACACATGCTGGTTTTGTGTATTGCGGCAAAGTGGTTGGACACGATAAAACACCTCGTGACGCATTTCATTTTGTAGCCTTATAGACAGCAAGAAACGCTTTGAACAAAAAGAGAGCCTGTGAATGAACTGCCTCCCATTTCTTATGTCCAAGAAATGGAAGGCAGTTCAGAATAAATCTCACAGGCTCTTTTACGTTTAACTTACGTTGTTGTAGCGTGCGTTACTGAGCGCGCCTCTTACCAAGAACACCAGCTGCAATAAGAACAGAAGACGCAGCTGCTACAGACGCTGCAGCAAAGGAAGCATCACCAGTTGAAGGAAGCTTAGGCTCCTTCTTCTTTGGCTGCTTTGGCTTCTTAGGAGTCTCTGAAGGTGGAGTGGTTGGAGTTGGAGGAATGTGAGTATTAGTAATAGTAAAGCCACTGGTAACATCACCTGTTACCTCAGCCGTATAACCCTCAACCTCGTCCTCAACAACGGTGTACGTAATAGCTGTTGTAGTGCCAGCCTGATTCTTATCGAGGTTACTAAATGTTGCAGTCCAGCCATTTGCGTCAGAGAGAACCTCACTCTTACCAGTATCTACGCCGTCTGCATAAAGGTGTACGGTAACTGAAGTAGGACGAGTACCGTCAGCGTTATTTTGATCTTCCCAAACCTTGGATACAGAAACGCTTACCTGCTGCTCGCCAGTTGCAGTACCGGCACCGCGAGGATTAATCCACCAACCTTCACGAGTGAAGTTATCAGTGTTGCCATCAAAATCAAGAGTTGCTCTATTGTCTACCTGGGTAACGTTGGCTGGAACAATGGTCTTGTACTCAAGCCAGCAATCCTGGATAAGCGGTTGGAAACCAGCAAAGTTAACCTGATTATTGAGTCGAGCAAAATCAAGAGTGTAACCATTAGGAGTAAAGGTAATTGCAGGAAGAATCTGATCTGCAGAAAGAGTCTGAACAGCGCCGTTAACAAGATGGAGAACAAAAGAGTGCTTAAGATATGGACCAGCAAGCTCATCTGAAGGATTAACGCCAGTACCAGTAAGCTTTGATGCATCAACGGTATAAGGATTGACAATCTGATCCTTAACAGTGGCATTAAGAAGACCAACCTGGGTGATATCAGATGGAGTTAGGTTAACAACCCAACTGGTCACA
>JAGZWL010000091.1:0-4847 GCA_018378955.1 Atopobium sp.
TTCAGGCTCAGACCGAGAAGTTCAAGGCTCGCTATGCCGAAGGAGAAAGCCTGGACGATCTTCTCCCAGAGGCTTTTGCGACGGTACGTGAGGCGTCAGTAAGAACTATTGGTCAGCGTCACTTTGATGTCCAGCTCATCGGTGGTATCGCGCTGCATAAGGGCACTATCGCAGAGATGAAGACCGGTGAAGGTAAGACGCTTGTCTCTACTCTTGCTGGTTACCTTAACGCACTAAGCGGCGAAGGCGTTCACATCGTTACGGTCAACGACTACCTGGCTAAACGAGACAGTGAGTGGATGGGCACCATCTACAAGTTCTTGGGCATCAGTGTTGGCCTTCTGCAGAACGGCATGCGACTGAGCCTTAAAAAGCCTGCATATGAGGCAGATATTACTTACGGTACAAACTCAGAGTTTGGCTTTGACTATCTGCGCGACAACATGGTTACTCGCCCAGAGATGCGTGTTCAGCGTGGACACCACTACGCCATCGTCGACGAGGTTGACTCCATCCTTATCGATGAGGCTCGTACTCCTCTGATTATTTCTGGTGCTGGTACCAAATCCGCAGGTATCTATAAGGATTTTGCAAAGGCAGTTCGTGGATTAACTCCAGATGTTGACTTTGAGATGGATGAGGCAAAGCACACCATTGCAACAACAGAGATTGGTCTCGAGAAGGTCGAGCGCGCTCTCAACATTGACGATATCTACAACGATGAGACTGGCCAGCTAGTCAATCATCTTCAGCAGGCGCTGAAGGCTGAGTATATGTTCCATCGTGACCAGCAGTACGTTGTCATTGACGGCGAAGTTAAGATTGTTGATGAGTTTACTGGTCGTATCATGGAAGGCCGTCGTTATTCTGAGGGTCTTCACCAGGCAATTGAGGCAAAAGAGAACGTTCAGGTACGTGAAGAAAACCAGACTTTGGCAACTATCACCCTCCAGAACTACTTCCTCATGTACGACAAGCTCTCCGGTATGACCGGTACTGCAATGACCGAGGATGCAGAGTTCCGTGAGGTTTATCACGTTCCTGTTCAGGTTATTCCACCTAACCGTCCGGTTAAGCGTGAAGACCTCGATGACCTGGTTTATCGTACTATTGACGCTAAGTTTGAAGCTGTCGTAAGAGACGTTGAAGAGCGTCATCAGAATGGTCAGCCAGTACTTGTTGGTACCGTTTCCATTGACAACTCCGAGCGTATTTCTCGCATTCTGTCTAAACGCGGCATTAAGCATAACGTCTTGAACGCTAAGTTCCATGAGCGTGAGGCACAGATTATTGCTCAAGCTGGTCGTGAGGGTGCAGTTACTATTGCAACCAACATGGCAGGCCGTGGTACCGATATTCTTCTGGGTGGTAACCCAGACGTTATGGCTGAAGATATCCTTCGTAACCAGGGAATTGAGCCAGCTGAGGCAACTCAGGAGCAGAAAAAAGCCGCACGCCAGGAAGCAAAGGAAATCTGCGCTACTGAGCGTGAGGCAGTTACTGCTGCAGGCGGTTTGTGCGTTATTGGTACCGAGCGTCATGAGAGCCGTCGTATTGACAATCAGCTTCGTGGTCGTTCTGGTCGTCAGGGAGACCCTGGTCAGACCCAGTTCTACCTTTCTCTTGAAGATGATTTGATGCGCCGCTTTGGTGGAGATCGCATGGATGGCGTTGCAGCAATGATGCAGCGCTATGAGCTTCCTGACGATATGCCAATTAAGGCAAAGATTGTTACTAAGCTTGTCGAGGGCGCCCAGCGCAAGGTTGAGGAAGTCAACTTTGCAATGCGTAAGAACGTCCTTGATTACGACGATGTTATGAACAAGCAGCGTCAGGTCATTTACGCAGAGAGAAACAAGATTCTTGACGGCAAGGATCTTATGGAGCTCATCGAGACGGTCACTGCTTCTACTACTCAGCGCATTTGCGAGGAGTTCTGTTACGGAGATGCTGACGAGTGGGATCTTGAGGGTCTTGAGAAGTGGCTCACTGAACTTACTGGTAAGACTGATCTTCCAGAGTTTACCGAGGACACCAAGTTTGAGCAGCTTGAAGAGGATGTCACCGCATTTGTCCAAAAGACTTTTGACGAGAAGACCCAGAAGCTTGGCGAAGAAGTTATGCGTGAGCTTGCTGCTCAGGTAATGCTTCGCGTCATTGATACTCGTTGGATGGCATACCTCCAGGAGATGGATTACCTAAAGACCGGTATTGGTCTTCGTGGTTTTGGTCAGCGCGATCCTCTGGTTGAGTATAAGACCGAGGCATACGAGGCATTTACGCTGCTGGTAAACACCATGTATGAGGACTTCCTCCGTACTATTCTCCGCCTTGAGTTGGTTAATCGTCCACGTCAGAATACTGAGGCAGAGGCCTTCCAGAATGCTCACTATTCTGGTGGAGAAGAGACCGACGGAGATCAAAAGGCACTTAAGCAAGGCAAGAGCATGCTTAAGAATGCCGCAGCTATTGGAAAGAGTCCGCAGGGAACCGGCGCCAGCCAGTCTTCTGTATCAACCTACCGTAAGTCTGACGATCCAAATCCTTACGTCAATGTTGGTCGCAATGACCCTTGTCCATGTGGAAGTGGTAAAAAGTTTAAGAACTGCCACGGTCGAAATAGGTAAGAATGGCTGATACAGAGGTTGTTTCGCTCCAAGCTTTAGCGGAGCGTCTCTCTGAGGTAGAAGGATATCTTCACCTCACTGAGAAGCGTCAGCAAATTTCAGAACTTGAGGCAGAAAGTGCTCGTCCCAATTTTTGGGACGACGCTGAAGCTGCGCAAAAAATAATGACTCAACTAGCATCACTTCGCGATGATGTTGCTGGTATTGATAGAGCTAAAGAGAAACTCGGTGATGCTGAGGCCGCTTTTGAGCTTGGAACAGAGCTTGGAGACCAAGCATCACTCGACGAATCTCAAGCGCTTGCGACATCTCTTGAAAAAGACTTGTCGGAGCTTGAGCTTTCAAGCTGGTTTACTGATGAACTTGATCATGGTGATGCAATTGTTACTATTAAGCCTGGTCAGGGAGGCCTTGAGGCTCAAGACTGGTGCGAGATGCTTTTTCGCATGTATCTCAAATATTGCGATCGCCGTGGTTGGAAAGTTGATATCAACGACGCTCCTGTTGCGGAGGTTATCGGTCTTGACCGCGCAACCTTTACAGTAAGTGGCAAAAATGCTTACGGCATGCTTCGTGCAGAACAGGGCGTGCATCGTCTGGTAAGAATTTCTCCTACTGACGATAAGAAACGCAGGCAGACGTCATTTGCTGGTGTAGAAGTTTTACCTGTTCTTCCTGAAGATATTGAAGTTGCTATTGATCCCAATGACCTGCGTATTGATGTCTATCATGCATCTGGTCCAGGAGGTCAGGGAGTTAACACTACAGACTCGGCAGTTCGTATTACACACATTCCAACAGGAACGGTAGTAACCTGCCAAAACGAACGCAGCCAGCTTCAGAACAAAGCTGCAGCAATGAATATCTTGCGTAGTCGTTTGTATGAGATTGAAAAGGAGAAACGCGAGGCTGAGCTGGATGAGCTTCGCGGTCCAAAGAGAGAAATCTCGTTTGGCAATCAAATTAGGAGTTATGTTCTTTATCCTTATCAGCTCATTAAGGACTTAAGAACAGGTGCAGAAACAGGAAACGTAGAGTCCGTTCTTTCAGACGGCGATCTTGATCAGTTCATCATTGCGTACCATCGCTGGGTTGTTGGCGGAAAGGATTAGTGTGCAAAAATCTACTTGGCAAAAGACCTTTAAAGATTCGTTCTTTATCGTCCTTGGCTGTGCAATTTTTGCAGTTGGCCTTGATGTATTTGAAGTTCCTAACGGACTTGCGGCTGGTGGTATTACTGGTTTTGCAACGATTATTAGAGCTGTTGCATTGCCTTTTGGTTTTGATTTGCCAGTTGGTATGCAAACAATCGCTATGAATATCATTTTGATGGCTTTTGTTGCAAAAAGTGGAAACAAAAAATACTTGCTCAAGAGCGTTGTAGGCTTCTTAATTTCCAGCATTTTTGTCGATTTATTTGCACCTTTTTTACCAGCTCTTGGCGCCAATGATCTTATGCTTGCTGCTTTGTGGGGCAGTATTATCTGTGGTTTTGGTCTTGGCCTTGTATTTAGAGCGGGTGGAAATACCGGTGGTACAGACATCATTGCTCAGGCAGTTTCCAAGCGCTTTGGTATTCCATCAGGTACCGCAATCATCATTGTTGATATTGTCATCATTATTGCAGCTATTCCGGTCTTCTCGCTAGAAAACGGTCTGTATTCTAGCTTGGCAATCTTTGTCACAGGAAAAATGATCGACTTTGTCATCGACGGACCAAGGTCCGAGCGTTGCGTTTACATTATTTCCTCTGAGCACGATGCAATCGCTCACGAGATTCTCTATAACCTTAATCGTGGCTGTACGGAGCTTCAGGCGCGCGGACTGTGGAGTGGTGCGCACAAGCCTGTTTTGATGTGCGTTCTTGGTCGTACGGAGGTTGTTCAGCTGAAAGTTATCGTTTCCGAGATTGACCCCGATGCACTGGTATTTGTTTCAGAGGTCCACGAGGCAATCGGCGAAGGCTTTAAATCATTTGAGGCTTTGGAAAGCTAATCGCTGCTAATCGCTGCTAATCGCTGTTTGGTCAGCAAGTTGCTTGACAGATGGTCCTGTTGAACTTCGGTGGGTGCGTGTAGCTGGATGCGATTAAAATGGCGCCCGCACAATGAACAACCTCCTATTTCTTGGACATAAGAAATGGGAGGCAGTTCATATGCGGGTGATTATGATTCTGCAGCGTGTTAGCGTCGGCTTTTAGGCCTGGCGCACAAAATAGCG
>JAGZWL010000092.1:0-4789 GCA_018378955.1 Atopobium sp.
GTACCCAGATAGCCGCCACGCAATACCGACAGGCAAGAAAATAAGCCACATGAGTAAGTAAGTTCTAGAAGCTTCCGCCCACGATCAACCATACCGTACGGGCAACATCATTAGTTGCTTGTACTGTTTTGCTGATGGCAAAACACACCTAAGTCGGATAATCTGTCAAAAAGACGTATACATTACGCTGAAAATAGCTAAAACGTGCAGATTATCTTCATTAGGTGTGTAATATGCCCTCAATTGTGCAGAATATCTGTCATAGGTGTGTTCCTTAGAGGCGAAATTTACCTATAGTTAGATTTTTTATATTTCTCTATTCATTTTTCAGCATATTAGATGAAGTTTATGCATAGAAATGTATATCAGGCATTGGTACTCTTTAATTGTCACACAATAAGCCCCAGTCGTCCGATTATCTTGACTAGAAACATGACAGTTCTTCAGCGAGGCGCGGCTAAGCTGCACCATTTTGTACGCCAAGCTTAAGAAGTCGGCGCTCAACTGCATTGCAGGAACGTAAAAAAACCCTCGCACTTGAAAGATGCGAGGGTTCTTGCTTGAAGCGCTTCATCTACCTGTGGTTTCGCGTTCGCGGCGCCTGCCGTACTCGCAGAGTACGTCTACCTGCGGCTTAGCGCTCGCCAGCGGCGCGACGCTCGGCGTACTCGGCAGCAAGACGAGCCTGGATGTCGTGTGGCACCTGCTCGTATCCTGCTAGCTCAACGGTATACTCACCTGTTCCGCGCGAGAGGGACCTCAGCCTTGTAGCATAATCGGTAACCTCAGCGTATGGGATCGTTGCCTTAATGGTGGTTTCACCAGCAGAAACACCGGTACCGGAAGACATTCCCTCCACACGACCGCGGGAAGCGGAGACGTCGCCCATGACGGAACCTGCATAGCTGTCTGGAACGGTAATCTCCAGGTGGGCCATAGGCTCCAAGAGAACTGGCTCTGCCTGGTCAACGGCCTTCTGGAAACCAATGCGAGCAGCCGTCTTGAATGCCATCTCGTTGGAGTCAACGGGGTGGTAAGAGCCCTCGTAGACAGCAACTTTAACGTCAATCATAGGATAACCAGCCAAAACGCCTTCGCGCATGGTCTCCTGGACGCCCTTATCAATGGCGGGGATGAAGCCGCGAGGAATGTGGCCGCCCACAATCTCATCGACGAACTCGTAGCCTGCGTCTGGGTTTGGCTCAATGCGCAGCCAGCAGTCGCCGTACTGGCCAGAGCCGCCGGTCTGCTTCTTGTGCCTACCCTGAGCGCTTGCAACTCGACGGATCGTCTCGCGATATGGGATACGAAGCGCCACCTTATGTGCGGAAACGCCGGCTCGCTGCTCAAGACGCTCGAGAAGAACGGCCACTTGTGCCTCGCCGATTGCAGAAACAATGGTCTGACCGGTGTCCTCGTCGCGCTCAACCTTGAGGGTTGGATCGGCGTCGGCGGCCTTCTCCAGGAACGCAAAGAGCTTGCCCTCGGTGCCGCGCTCATCAGGCTCAATAGCCGTGCGGTACAGGGAGTTGGGGAACCTGAATGCGGCGGCTTCAACCTTGCCGGTAACGGAAAGCGTGTCGCCCGTCATGGCCTCGAGCTTTGGAACTACCACGATGTCGCCGGCTGCAGCGGTGCTGACGTCAGCCGTCTCTTTGCCGCACATACGATACAGGTGAGAAAGGCGCTCGGGCTTGCGTGTGCGAGCGTTGATAAGCTCGGCACCTGCGGAAATGGTACCTGCAAGCACCTTCACAAACGTAAGTTTGCCGTTCTGTGGATCTTGCAGCGACTTGAAGGCAAACGCAACAGGGCGCTCGTCATCAGGTGAAATATCAAGCTGCTCGCCATTTACCAGCGGAATGCGGCCAAAGTCAGACATAGTTGGGAACCAGCCATCAATGGCATCAAGCAGCGAAATAACGCCCTCTTCGCGGACGCAAGAACCCGAGAAGACAGGAACAAAAATGCGCTCCATAAGAGCCTTGCCCAGCAGGCCCTCAAGCTCTTCCTGCGTTATCTCTCCGCCCTCAAGGTAGCGCATCATTAGCTCGTCATCCGCCTCAACAACCAGCTCGGTCAGAGCGGCGCGAGCGGTCTGGGCCTCTGCCTGGAACTCGGCAGGAATGTCGGTGACCTCGGGCTTGCCGTCTACCAGCTTGCGAGCCTTCTGATGAACAACGTCAATGATGCCAGAGAAAGCCTCGCCGGAGCCCATTGGAATAGTTACCGCGCCAAGTGAGGAACCAAAACGGTCCTGGAGCATAGCCATTGCGGTCTCGTAGTCTGCATCAGGGCGATCCAGGCGGTTAATGAACAGCGCGCGGGACAGAGACAGGTCCTCGGCGGCAAACCAAAGCCTGGTAGTAATAGTGCCAGGTCCACTAGCTGCATCAACGACAAACAGCGCAGTCTCAACAGCGCTCATTGCCGAATAGGCGTCGCCCACAAAGTCAGGATAGCACGGCGCATCAAGCACGTTAATGCGTGTATTTTCCCAGGTAATTGGTGCGATAGTAGTAGAGATAGAGAATCCGCGCTCTGACTCTTGTGAATCGTAATCAAGCGTGGGCTTTGTGCCTGCGTGGCCGCCTAAACGAGTGGTTGCACCCGTCAGATGCAGCATTGCCTCGGCAAGCATGGTTTTGCCCACGCCACCTTGGCCCACCAGGACCACATTCTTTACCTTAGAAACATTTTTTTCGGCCATGATGCCTCCTCTGACTGCGGCAAGCAGCCGAGAAGGTCAGCCGATAGTTCGCGCCCGAGTCTAGCGCGATATGCTTCGGCCCTTCCTGCTACTTACCGGACAAGAAAACCTCTAGCCACCCTACCGTACCGCAAAGCACAAAAAGAGACACCCACCATTCGATAAACGACATGTGGTGGGTGCCTCGAAGTTTCTTCTCGACAGAAGATTTTGTGCTGTTACCGCAGGTATACGCCATGAAATTCCACGGGGCCGCAACCGCGCTTCACAAAAGTTAGATTCTGACTCCTCGGTGAACGGTGTTGTTAAAGATCAGGTAGCCGATAATTGCGTTCACCAGCGACAGCGTTACAAAGATGATGTTGGGAAGCGTCTCGTTGACCACGCCTGCTGAAGAGCTGAACGAGTCTATAACCGGAATAATCATCATCATGAACGTTCCGCCGATAACAAACATGGAGCCCAGCGTACCCACAAGAGAAGAAACGGTGACCGAAAGGCTTCTCTTGGTGATGTCGACAACGGAAGTCCAATCAAAGTTTGGTCGGCGAATATCAATGGCCAGGCCCACGTTAGACACCAGGAACACAATGCAAAGCGGCAGAATAACGTTTCTCAGCGCCGTTTCAAGGGTGATGTGACCTGGAATCAAGAAGAAAATCTGGGTCAACACGCTGAAGATGAGCACGTAGATCATGTTAACGGCAATCTTTGCGCCAAAAATCTGCTTTGGAGATACGGGCATGGTTGCCATCAACCAGTTTGAGCGGCCCTCCAGCGAGTACGAAATGGCGGCGGAGTTGGCGGCGCAGAACATCGAGGTGCCAAACCAGGTGGTTATCATGCCAAGGATGGTTCTTGCTAGAGGTAGATAGCGCGGAACCTCGGATGCAGGCACAAAATAGGCCACGATAGACGACGTGCTAAAGAACATGGAAATAAAGGCGAGAATAACCATTAACAAGCAGCCAAAAAGCATGTTTATAAAGACTGCTGGGTAACCTGTGATGGTCAGAATCTCTTTTCTAATCAGGGCAACAAATGGCGTCGCAGACTTGGTGGAAATCTGTTTGGTGGTGAACTTCTTCTGGACCTTGTCCTCACTTACCAGCGCATTAATGCGGTCGTTGAAGCGAGAAATGATTGCCACGATTGCCGCAGGAGCTCCAACGGAGACCAGAGCAAACAGCAAGAAGCTAACAAGGGAGCCGGAGTTAAAGAAATCGGCAATCCATAGCGATGGAAGATAAACTACGCCAACTGAACTTGCAACGTTAAAGACGGTGTCACGGAAATTATCCACCACTCCTGGGACAAACTTATTTGCATTGAAAGATACCGTAAAGATAAAGAACAGATAGGCGACCATAAAGAAAAGGCCAAAAACGCCTCCGATGACCATTCCCAAGTTCTTGAAGTGCAGTTTTGCAGCAAGGGCTGCAACCGCAAAAGCCAAGAGAATAGCAGCAGAAACTGCAAGGTTAGGTCCTAGAAGAAGCGCAAACAAAGCACCAATCAGACGCGGAAGCGTGACTGCCTCAAAGGAGAAGTAAGCCAAAAAGACTGGCAGCATAATGGTGATAGACCAGATACCCTCTGCAGCATAAAGAGCAGCTACGCGAGAATAAATAATAGTGCTCTTTTTGATTGGCAACGACATGATAAAGTCGTAATCCTTGTACGCAAAAAGCACGCCATTTGCCTTTACAAACGTCAAAATAACACCAGGTAAAGCGCCAGCTAGAATTCCTGCGAGAGGCAGCAGCCTTGTGAAGCCGGCAATGGCTAACGTTGTTGAAACGCCGTAGATATAGACCATCATAAAGAGTGCGCCAACAACTGCAAAAACGCCGCCGACAATGGGCAGAGCATTCGCGCCAACTTTTCTCTCAAAATTCTTTCGAGCACCTATAACCTGCGTAGTCCAAATCATGGTGATCTGAACCTTAAGCAGCATCCAGAACACTTTGAGGTCAGAAGGCAATTTGAGCTCGGAGCGATCAAGAACAGGAACTTGACCAGCGCTTACTTGAGCTGGAATAAAGACATCTCCTGAAAGTCGCAGGTTCTGCTCAGGCA
>JAGZWL010000093.1:0-4777 GCA_018378955.1 Atopobium sp.
AACAAGGCGCTCTGCCTTAGCAATTGCCTCGTCAAAAGTCTTTGCACGATACATGCCAAGAACTGGAGAGAGTTTCTCGTGAGCCATCTCTTCTGAAGGCTCAACAGAGGTTACCTCACCAATAAGAACCTTGGTCTTCTCTGGCACCTCAACACCGGCGGTCTTAGCGATAAAGTGAGCGGACTTACCAACGATACCTGCGTTAACAGCGCCGTTGACAATGACAGTCTTACGAACAGCGTCGAGCTCTTTACCCTGCATGAAGTAGCAGCCGCGGTCAGCGAACTCCTTCTTGACCTGGTCATAAATGCTATCAAGAACGGTAACAGACTGCTCGGAAGCGCAGATCATACCGTTATCGAAGGTCTTGGAGTGAATGATGGAGCTAACTGCAAGCTTGATGTCTGCAGTGTCGTCAATGATAACAGGGGTATTACCAGGACCAACACCCAAAGCAGGCTTACCAGAAGAGTAAGCTGCGTTAACCATACCTGGGCCACCGGTTGCCAGAATGATGTCAGCGTTGCTCATGACTGCTGCAGTCATATCAATGGTAGGAGCTGGTACCCAGTCGATAATACCCTTGGGGCAGCCGGCCTTCTCGGCAGCATCGCGAACAATACGAGCGGCAGCAATGGTGCACTCTTTTGCGCGTGGATGCGGGGAAATAATAATGGCGTTTCTTGTCTTCAGGGCAAGAAGTGTCTTAAAGATTGCAGTAGAAGTAGGGTTAGTGGTTGGAATAACTGCAGCTACGATACCCATTGGCTCGGCTACAACTCGATAACCTGCAGCTGGATCATCCTCTACAACGCCACAGGTCTTCATGTCCTTGTACTTGTTGTAAATGTACTCTGCTGCGTAATGGTTCTTGATAACCTTGTCTTCCATTACACCCATGCCAGTTTCTTCAACTGCCATGCGAGCAAGAGGGATACGATTTTTCTCGGCCGCAAGAGCAGCTTCATAGAAAATCTTATCGACCTGCTCCTGAGTGAATGTTGCAAACTCTGCCTGTGCCTCACGCATCTCTTCGAGGCGCTTGAGCAAAGTATCAACATCCTCAATTTGAGTAGCCTTCTTTGCCATAAAATCCCCTTCTATTTAGGAACATTAGTTCAAATTATACCAAGGTATGCTAATCAAATGCTTACCGTTAACCGACTCTCTCAAAATTTATAATCTGCGTTCTGGCGTCTTCATCAGTTGCTGTAAATCTATGCCATTCACCTGGCGATTCTTTCCGCATGTAATCCACGTATGGACCAAATCCACCCACCAGCTGCGATGTTGCGCGCGCAAAGTTCGGGTCCGTCTTGAGACCCGGATAGCGCACCGCCTCGACGCGCGGATGGCACGCCAGGTACGCGGCAACCACCTGCGCCGCGTCGCTTGCCGCGTGGCGAGAAACCCGTGCACTCGCCTGCTCTTCCGCTCCCGTTGCAGAAACCGTCACGTCCTCTGCAGGACATGCTTTTGCTTCAACTGCCTCTGTTACCCACGGTATGCAGCACTTCCGCATGCACACGACAACATATCCCGGCACCCGAGCGTCCTCGGCTACTGCGATCTCTGCTCCTAGACGGCACGCGGGGCTGAATTCGGCTCCAATCGTACGCACGTCCGCCACAATCAACTCCCCTGCTGCGGCCCTGCCTTTTATGTCGCACACCTCAACGGGCACGCCAGCAAGCGGCTCCACGACGGTTGCACCGCCTGCAACCAGTGTGGCGAGAAGTTCGTCTACATAGGAAACAGGGACAAGCCGCGCACGGCCTGCCCCTGTCATTTTTACGTATTCAGCTACAACGTCGGTTGCGGTTTGTGTGACAACGTCGGTTGCGGTTTGCGTGACAACGTCGGTTGCGGTTTGCGTGATAACGTCGGTTGCGCCGACACTCTTCGTGCCGCCTGCGCCACCCTGCGCTGTGCCACCCATAACCTGCACTTTGTCCGAAACCCTATTAACCAACGCGCTCAGCATTCTCTTTGACAACCTGAGCAATAAACTCGTCAAGCTCTGCAACGTGAGTCTCGTTGGAGCGGTCGCGAACAGAAATGTTTCCTGCCTCAACCTCCTGCTCACCAAGGATGAGCATGTAAGGAACACGGTCAAGGGAGCGAGCCTCACGAATCTTATAGCCGATCTTCTCGTCACGGTCGTCGACCTTAACGCGAATACCAGCGGCTGCAAGCTTATCGGCAACCTCATGAGCATAAGGGCGAGACTTCTCGGAGACAGGAAGGACCTTGACCTGGCATGGGCTCAGCCAGACCGGGAACTTACCTTCGTAGTTCTCGGTCAGAATACCAATGAAGCGCTCGAAGGAGCCAAAACCAGCGCGGTGAATCATGATTGGCTGCTTCTTGGTGCCATCGGAGTCAATGTACTCAAGCTGGAAGTTGTGAGGCAGCTGGAAGTCAAGCTGGATGGTACCGCACTGCCAAGAACGGCCGAGGCAATCGGTTAGATGGAAGTCAATCTTAGGACCGTAGAACGCACCGTCGCCCTCGTTGACCACGTACTCAATGCCCATAGACTCAAGTGCGTCACGAAGGCCCTGCTCAGCGCGCTCCCAATCCTCATCAGAACCCATAGAATCCTCTGGGCGCGTAGAAAGCTCAACGCGGTATGGGAAGCCAAACTGTGCATAGTAAGCAGTGATGAGGTGAGACGCATCTGTGACCTGCTCAGTAATCTGATCAGGTCGGATAAAGAGGTGTGCGTCGTCCTGAGTAAACTCACGAACACGGAACAGACCGTGCAGGGCACCCTTCATCTCATAACGGTGATCAAGACCAGCCTCAGCCAGCTTCATAGGAAGATCCCTATAAGAACGTGGCTTGGACTTATAAATTAAGCAAGCACCAGGGCAGTTCATAGGCTTAATAGCAAAGTCCTCTTCATCTACCGTGGTGGTGTACATATTCTCTTTGTAGTGGTCCCAGTGACCAGAAGTCTCCCACAGGGAACGCGAGAGGATCAGTGGAGTCTGAACCTCCTGATAACCAAAGCGAGCCTGCATCTCATGCCAGTAATCGGTCAGAGCGTTGCGCAGAGCCATGCCGTTTGGAAGCCAGAATGGAGAACCTGGACCAAAGTCGGACATCATGAAGAGCTCCATCTCGCGACCAATCTTCCTGTGGTCGCGCTTCTCGGCCTCTTCAATCATCTTGAGATACTGAGCAAGCTCATCTTTGGAACCAAACGCAACACCATAAATTCTGGTGAGCATCTTGTTGTTCTTATCGGCCTTCCAATACGCACCAGAAATGCTGGTCAGTTTAAAAGCCTTAACACCCTTGGTGTAGAGCATGTGAGGACCAACGCACATGTCAACATATTCACCCTGCTTATAGAAGGTGATGTGTGCGTCAGGAGCAAGATCGCCAATGTGCTCAACCTTGTAAGACTCGCCGCGCTCCTTCATGTAGGCAATAGCCTCATCACGAGGAAGCTCAAACGTCTCAATCTTGAGGTTCTCTTTGACAATCTTCTTCATCTCAGCTTCGATAGCTGGGAAATCATCCTCGTTAACCTTAGTGTCTCCAAGATCAACGTCATAGTAAAAACCATTTTCGGTTGCTGGACCATAGGCAAACTGTGCGTGTGGGTACAGACGCTTCAAAGCCTGAGCAAGCAGGTGAGCTGCATCGTGGCGAATAACCTCAAGCGCTTCAGCTGCATCGTTAATCTCGCCAACATGGCCGTCGTTATATAAAACCTTCATGTAAAACCCCTCAGAGGTAGCTACTCATAGAAACAGGCACGGCGCCTACTCTGCTCACGTGGGAGCTTAGGAGTAGACGCCTACATAGTCTCTGTTGTAAAACACCAGATTGCCATCATAAAGAACAAAACCAAACGTTATTGAATGCGAGTACGGCAGTAAGGGCAAACCTTCCAGTCTGCGTTCAGAGGACGATGGCATGTTGGGCAAACGTTTCTAACCTGCGTATTGCAGATTGGGCACACGATAAAATCGCGGTCAATTGGAGCGGAGCACTTAGGGCAGATGCCGTAGTGAGAAAGCTGGTGCTCACGAAGGGCAATATCAAGGTCCTGCTCCTCGCGGTCAATGAGGTAGCTGCTTGGACGCAAAATAACGTATGCAAGCAGACCAACAACAGGAACAACAGAAATGACTGCCCACATCCACCAAGGCTCTGCGCCGCGGCGCTGAGCGTCACGAATAACGTAGATGATGGAAAGGATATAAAGCATTACGACGCAAATGACCATGAGGTAAATAACCATACGTACCTCAGGTGTAATAATCTGATCAAGAATCTCCTGCATCTGACAGCCCCTTCTGCTGGCTTTTTGTTCTCCCTAAATCGTACGACAAACCGCCTCAAAATGGAGCGTAATGTCGCAGATAAATTTATTTTACCAAAGCATCACTAAAATGTGCAGCAACCTCGCCAGCAAGTGAAATTGTTCCACATGCTACAAAGCCCTTCTCGCGCAAGGCGTCCACTGCCTCGGGAACGCTTCTGTACACAGCTACCACGTTAGCGCCGCAGGCTTTGTACAGCTCAGCAAGCTCTTCTGCATCCATGGCGCGCTCGTTATCTGTCTGGGTTACCGCTACCTCAGGGAACTCTTTGGCGAGAAGTTCTGCGATGCCCTTAACGTCTTTATCTGCAAAAACAGCAGTCAAAAGCATAGGACGGTTAGTAACTTCTGGCTCAATTGAGCGGATAGCAGTTAAGAATGTCTCGATTGACTGGGGGTTGTGAGCCGCGTCGATAAGCACTAAAGGCTTTGGCTGTA
>JAGZWL010000094.1:0-4641 GCA_018378955.1 Atopobium sp.
TGACAATAGGCACAGCGCATGGGACATCCCTGGGTAAACACAACCAGGCGAGTTCCAGGACCATCTACGGTGCCAAAGGTCTCAATAGAGTGGACCCGCCCACAAACTGTGAGCGGGTCATTGAAATCCATGTGAGTATCAGAACAAGACATGGACAAGAAATCCTTAGAGAGCGTCGTGGAAGGTACGAGAAATAACGTCGTCCTGCTGCTCTTTGGTAAGGGAATTGAACTTAACAGCGTAACCAGAAACGCGAATGGTCAGCTGAGGATACTTCTCTGGGTGTGCCTGAGCATCAAGAAGAGTGTCCTTAGTAAATACGTTAACGTTGAGGTGATGACCGCCCTTCTCGGCATAGCCATCGATCATGTTTACTAGGTTGTCAATCTGCTCGGAAGCTACTTCGTTGGACTGCATGTGTTTCTCCTTACGAGTTTGTTGGCGAGAAGAGACGTGTAGATAGATCTTCTCGCCAGGGCTTGTTATTTACGATCCTCAGCACCTTCAGCTGCGGATGGGTTTGCCTCACAGGCGCAATCAATCTTGTTCTCAATCTGAATATCAAGATTCATATCAGAGAAGTCGATGTGCTCAAGGTCGAGCTCACTGCCATGGAAGTAGACGTCAGAGCCCTTACCAAGAGCGTTAGGAATGATTGAGAAGGTATTGGAAATACCGTCCTGTGCGTCGTTGAATGGAAGTTTAGCAACGGAGGCCAGGGATGCAACAGCACCGTGAGTATCGCGGTGGTGCATTGGGTTAGCGCCAGGAGCAAAAGGAACGCCCGCACGACGGCCATCAGGAGTGTTGCCGGTAGCCTTACCATATACAACGTTAGAGGTAATGGTCAGGATAGAAGTGGTTGGGACAGAATCACGGTAGGTGTGGTTCTGGCGAATCATGTTCATGAAAATCTCAACGATGTCATGAGCAATGGTGTCAACGCGGTCATCATCGTTACCGTACTTAGGGAAGTCACCCTCAGTGACGTAATCGGTAATAAGGCCGGTCTCATCGCGAACAACTCTTACCTTTGCATACTTGATTGCAGAGAGGGAGTCGGCAACAACAGAAAGACCTGCGATACCTGTTGCAAACCAACGGTGAACATGCTCGTCGTGCAGGGCCATCTGGATGCGCTCGTAGCTGTACTTGTCATGCATGTAGTGGATTGCGTTAAGAGCGTTGACGTAAACGCCTGCAAGCCAGCGCATCATGTCCATATACTTGGAGAAGACATCGTCGTAATCAAGGTACTCGCCCTCAACTGCACGGTACTTAGGACCAATCTGCTCGCCGGTCTTCTCGTCACGACCGCCATTGATTGCGTAAAGCAAGCACTTAGCAAGGTTTGCGCGAGCACCAAAGAACTGCATTTCTTTACCAACACGCATGGAGCTGACGCAGCAAGCAATTGCGTAGTCATCGCCATGATAGACGCGCATAAGATCGTCATTCTCGTACTGGATAGAGCTGGTAGTAATAGAAATCTTTGCGCAGTAGCGCTTGAAGCCCTCTGGAAGCTTGGTGGACCACAGAACGGTCAGGTTAGGCTCTGGGCTGGTACCCATGTTCTCAAGAGTGTGGAGCCAACGGAAGCAGGACTTGGTAACCATAGAGCGGCCATCAATGCCAATACCACCAATGGACTCAGTTACCCACTGAGGGTCTCCAGAGAAGAGCTCGTTGTACTCAGGAGTACGTGCAAACTTGACCATACGAAGCTTCATAACCAGGTGGTCAACAATCTCCTGAATCTCAGACTCAGTGAACGTACCACGAGTAAGATCGCGCTCTGCATAGATGTCCAGGAAGGTTGTGTTGCGACCAATGGACATTGCAGCGCCATTCTGCTCTTTAACTGCAGCAAGATAGCCCAGGTAGAGCCACTGAACTGCCTCTTTGAAGTTCTCTGCAGGGCGGCTCAAATCAAAGCCATAAATCTCACCAAGCTGTTTGAGCTCCTTAAGAGCACGAATCTGCTCGGAAAGCTCCTCGCGGTGACGAATGGTCTTCTCGTCCATGACGGTGCTGGTGCCATTTTTCTGATTTGTCTTATCGGCGATAAGGGCGTCAACACCATAGAGAGCAACACGACGATAATCGCCGATGATGCGGCCGCGGCCGTATGCGTCAGGCAGACCGGTAATGATGTGGGAGTGACGACATTTACGCATGTCCTCGGTGTAGACATCAAAAACGCCAGCGTTGTGAGTCTTGCGACGATAGGTATAGAAGTCAACAATCTCTGGGTCAACCTCGTAGCCGTAAGCCTTGCAAGCAGCCATTGCCATACGAATGCCACCGTCTACCATAAGAGCACGTTTTAGTGGCTTGTCTGTTTGAAGACCAACAATCTGCTCAAGTGGCTTATCAATGTAGCCAGCCTCGTGGGAAGTGATAGTGGAAACCTGTTTGGTATCCATATCAAGAACGCCACCATTTGCGGTCTCTTGAGCAAAGAGATCCATAACATCCGCCCAAAGCTTTGTGGTAGCCTCAGTTGGACCAGCGAGGAAGGAATCATCGCCATCGTAAGGGGTGTAATTCCTCTGAATGAAGTCTCGGACGTCAATTGCTTTTTGCCAGTTACCACCGACAAAGCCGTCCCAAGCCTCCTGTGCTGGTGTTTCCTGCATAACACACTCCTTTTTACACGGATTTTTGAGTCCATGTTCATGCTGAGCGTGTTGAGTGGAGCATGGCCGCTCAGCAGTTTACAAATAGCAATCTTGAGACTAATTTTGACAGCAGGTATGTCTTTGGACAAATGACGTCAAATATTAGTTGCGACCTCTAACTTTACTCAATATGTAGTGCCAAACAAGTGACAAATACGCAATATTTTGACAAGTTAGAAACGGTTTACATTTGCGCAGGTCAGAAATTTGCTAAAAAGAAAGCTATATAAAAATTGTTGAGAATTAGTCACATTTATTGCGACAGGTGTCTGTTTCTTCTCCAAATGTCCACAGAAATGTTGTTATTCTTAGCTATAGGGGAGGCTTCATGAATACTGTAGCAACAGAAAAACAACGCTTGCGAGAAGAATGTCTAGCAGCAAGAGAAACTCTTTCTGAGCAAGAGAGATGTGTGCTTGATGAAAGTATTACTCAGAAACTTCTTGCGACCCCTGAATATGCAGAGACAACTACTGTTTTAACGTATGTTTCTGTCTCATCTGAAGTTTCTACGAGGATGATTATTGAGCGCGCCCTATGCGATGGAAAAACGGTGGCGGTGCCTCGTTGTCTACCTGGACATCGTTTAGAGTTTGTTGCCATTACTTCATTAGATCAGCTTGTGGCAGCTCCTTTTAATTTGCTTGAACCACCAAAAGACCTATCTGCTTTAGCAGAAGTCCAGATGAGCAACGCGATTTGTATTGTTCCAGCATTACTTGTTGATACAAAAGGATATCGCCTGGGTTATGGCGCAGGATTTTATGACCGATTCTTGTCAACGTATTCTGGCAAGAAGATCTGCCTTGCCTACCAGCAAAATTTGAGTAAGACAGAGCTTCCTCATACAGAATTTGACGTTGCCGTAGATATGGTGATAACAGAGTCAGACATACTTACGTGTGCATAAAAAACCTGCTGCAATTTAGCATTACAGCAGGTTTGTGTTTCTCGCCAAATGGTTATAAGCAACTGGCTATGCTTCATCTTTGAGATGAGCCGCCATCAGCTGGATAGCCTCTCTGTAGCTGTCAATTCCTTTACCAGCAACTGTAGCAAAGCATGCATCTTTTATATAAGAAATGTGTCTAAAGTCTTCTCTGGCAGAGATGTCTGTAAGGTGAACCTCAATCATGGGAATTTGCACGGCAAGCGCGGCGTCGAGCAGGGCAACTGAGGTGTGCGTATAGGCCGCTGGGTTGATGATAATGCCATCATAGCTACCCAGCGCATCCTGGATTGCATCAACTAAATCGCCCTCGTGGTTTGATTGATAGCAAACGCAATCCGAGAAACCTTGAGACTGTGCCTCTGCTTTACAGACCTCAATAAGGGTTCTATAGTCAGCTTTTCCGTAAATCTCTGGTTCACGAATACCCAGCATGTTAATGTTTGGGCCGTTAATGATGAGCAGGCGAGGGGCTTCGAGGTCATCCTCATAGTCATCCTCAAAGTCGTCTGCATCTAAGTCAGAAACAAGGCCGTCAAAGTCTTCTTCATCTTGATCAAGAGTATTTTTTTGGGCAAGCAGAGAGATTAGCTCGTCCACCTCTTCATTGTGTTGAGCTGGGTTATCTGAGCGCTTCTCGTCTAACGAACAAAAAGTCTTTTCTGGCTCACCCAAAATGCAATTGAGCGCGTCATTTACCTGACCGACAAGATTGGGACCAAAGACTACCTCAAGTCCGTTTGATCCCTTTCCCACAATGCCAAGAACGCCAGTAGCTGTGGCTAACTGTTCATGGTCGATAAGTGTCATATCATCAATAGAGAGACGAAGTCGCGTCATGCATACTTCGTTGTGAGTTAAGTTTTTTGAACCGCCTATTGCATTAAGAATCTCGTGAGCAATAGCATTGCTGTCCATTGGATATCTCCCCAAATACGACCGAACATCAAACACTTAACTGTTTGACCGGACGTAGCATCCTTGAAGTTTTCTGAAAACAAACCTACGAAG
>JAGZWL010000095.1:0-4635 GCA_018378955.1 Atopobium sp.
TAAACTGAGGGCCCACAAAACTATGGGCACCAAAAGTGATAGGCGCACAATCCATCAAGTATGCACCATGGTTGATAAAGCTATGCGGACCAATTTTGATGTTAAAGCCATAATCAACGTTGAAGGGAGCAACTGCGGCGCTTCCCTCTCCTAGTTCACCGAGAAGTTCAGTCAAAATCTGACGGCACTTTTCTTTATCACTTGGGCGGGTCTGATTGAACTCCCAGGCAAGATCCTTTGCTCGCCAAAACGCAGCGCTCTGCTCCTCGTCAGAGCCGCCACACCACTCTCCCGCACTCATACGCTCAAGCTTTGATTTCTTATTTTTTGAGTTTACAGTGGTCTGCTTTGGATCAACATCATACATAGCTAACTCCTCACGTTACTTTATTGAGCAGTTAGAAGTGTAATAAAAGAAGAGCCCCTGACGAGGCTCTTCCCGGCTAGTTTAAAGTGCTTGTAACCAACTACATTGCATCAAAAACATTTACCCACTTAAGTAGGAACTCTGTTTCTTTTACACGACCGCGCGCAAGCTCTGCTGCAGCAATAATGCCAAGCCATTCGTTTACATACTGACGAGTGCAGCCCTGTTTGGTGCAATAAAGATTGATGTACTTCTCGGCAAGTTCCTCATCACCATGAAGAAGCAGGTGCAGGTAAGTTGTAGCGCAGTCTGCAGCGCCATTGCCTTGTGTTGCATGGGCCCAGTCAAGAATTACAGGAGCGCCATCTTCGGCGAGAATAACATTGGAAGGAACAAAGTCACCATGACAGACCTTAGTATGAGGCTTCATACCATCAAGCTTGAGCAGAAGCTCATACCTTGTGGCCTCATCAAGGATGTCTGGAATGCTGTTAATCATTCGGGTGAACTTGTCTTTTTGATGAGTAAGAAGTGGTGCCTTATGAGCGTGAATGGCCAGCTCAATATCAACAAACTTATTGAGATACTCGTCCTCTTTTTCTGGATGCTCCTCAATAAGCTGCCTAATTGTTTTACCTTCAACTTTTCTGGTTGAAACAGCCCAGCAATTACCAACTTTACTAATCTCTACAAGAGATGGAACGTTGATGCCGGCCTGCTCAGCACGAGTGAGGTTTAATGCCTCATTCATAATATCAGCAGAAGGTTTGCTTCCGCTGAACACCTTAACGACTGTGTCTCCGTTGTCATACACAACCTTGTTATTACGCTCGACAATTACCTTTTTATCAGCTTTGAGCTCCATAACAACCTCCAATAAGGTACTCATGCAGATACTCACTATCCACCTAGTAGTATTGTCGTTCTTCTCTAATCTCTCCTGGCGAGAAGAACACTCTTATTGGTTAAACGGTTGGCAAATTCGGTGAACGTAAACATCTCCAGTTAAAACAAGGAATCGTCCTTCTGACAAAGATCCCCCGCTTTTTATAAAAGCGGGGGATCTGCATACTAAGTGTATGTGTGTTGCTTACTGCTCTTTACGAGTACGAGCATATGCTCCAACACCAACAAAGCCAGCACCAACTGTTGCAAAAGCAACCATAGCTACAACGCTTGCGTCACCAGTATCAGGCGTGCGATGCTTACGCTTCTTACCAGGCTTCTCTGGAGTTGGAGTTGGAGTAACTGGAGTCTCGGTGTTGGTAATGGTAAAGCCATTAGCCATATCACCAGTTATCTCAGAAGTGTAACCCTCGATAGCATCCTCAGAAACGGTGTAAGCAATGACGTGATTATCTGCTGCGTAAAGATTTACACCAACAAACGAACCGGTCCAATTGTTTGCCTCAGAAAGGACAAGGGTCTGACCAGTGTCAACACCATCAGCAAGCAGGTGAACGGTTACAGAATCCTTCTTTGTACCGTTCCAAACCTTGGTTACTGGGACATCACGAGTCACGGGAGCGTCGGCCTTATTGGTCAGGGTAGTAACGTTACCATTAACCTCAGGAGTCTGAGCAGTCCAACCGACTACGGTTCCTTCTGTAAAGCTCAAAGTTACGTTATCAGGAAGACCGTGGAATGTATGCTCCCAGTTGTTTGCTGCAGAAAGCTCAACGGAGTCAACAACATATCCATCTGCCTTTAGATAAACAGTAAGCGTCTCTGGAATAACTGCATCTGGGTTTGCAGAAGTATCCCAAACCTTCTTAACGGTTACATCCTGAGTACCCTCTTCACCAGTAATAACGGTACCGTTGGAGCCAATACCACCACCACGCTGTGCAGTATTTCCAGAAATAATCAGCTGAGCCTTATTCTGTGCTGCGGCGATAGAGCTATAACGAAGATTAGACTCAAGAGCAAGCATATCGGTGTTGTTAACAATGTTGCTTACTTCTTCAGTAGTATGACGTGCAGCAGCTGGATCAGCTTCACCAAGGATTGAAGGAAGGTTGATGGTAACCGCGCCATCCTTAGTCCAATGTGCAGAGGCACCACCAAGCATATAATCAGAAATAGTTGCACCAGCAGATTCACCTGCACCGCGAACGGTTGCAATCTCATCACCAGCACCATTTGCGGTGTTGTTGAAGAATGCTACGCCATTTTTGGAGTGGAATTCAGCTACACCGGTTGGGCAGAACCAAGCACCACCACCAATAACAGTTGCGGTGTTGTTCTTAATAAGTGCGTTATTAATGTGGACAACATAAGGAACAGAAGCAACGTAAACTGCGCCGCCCTGGTCATTTGCAATGTTATTGATAATTTCACCAGCATTAAGGGTTACATTAGCAGATGCAACATAAATACCAGCACCAACACCCTTATCGCCAAGCTGGTTGGTGCCATTACTAGTGACCTTGTTTCCGTCAATAGAGCCACCATTCATGGTGAAGCCAGCGCGATAAATGTTTGGCCAGTTATTCCATGGAGCACCAACCTTGGAATAAGGAACCTTCTGACCACCAACAACACCAACAAACTGGTCGTAGGTAGCAACGCCACCGCCAGCAATGCCAGCAGTGTTGTTCTTGATGATGCCGTTATTCATAACAACGTTGCCGTTCCAGATTACGTAGATACCACCACCGGACTCAGAAGCAACATTATTAGTAATAGAGCCACCGTTGAAGGTAAAGTCTGCCTTTGACTTAGAATCACCAAACTGAGGATTACCTGCGTAAATGTAGACGCCTGCACCTTCAACAGCCTTATTGTTAGTAATATATCCACCACCCATAGTGGCTGTTGTTGTCTCACCGTTTGGATCCAAGGCATAGAGCATCAGACCACCAGAAGAATTAATGGTAGAAGAAGCATCGCCCCCAGTGATGGTTCCGCCAGTCATAGTGAAATCTGCATTTCTTACCAAAACGCTACCGGAGTACTGATTGGTAAGAGTAGTGTTCTGAATGGTACCGTCACGGAGCTCACCTGTTGCACCATTTGCAACAGTAACTGCGCCACCAAGAGCGTTAGCAACCGTGCTGTCCTGAATGGTGCCGCCGGCCATAACAAATTTTGCGCCAGCGCCAGTAGTAAGAACTACGCCGTTATTTCCAGGTGTAGGTTTTGCCTTACCGTTTTTAATAACGCCACGAAGCAAGGTAAAGCTACCACGGTTCTCAACGGCAAATGCAGTGTTGTTGCCATCAATGGTGGCGCCATCAAGAGTAACTGCGCCGCCAGAAGCAATCTTGAACATATAGAAATTAGAGCCGGTCATGGCACTTGTGATAGTTCCAGTACCCATCAACCTAATGTTCTTATTAGCTGGAACCTGGACTGGAGCAGTAATGGTAAAGTCCGCATTTACCTGAACGATAGTCTGCGAACCATCTGCTGGAGCAGCAGCAATAGCAGCCAGCAGCTCAGCCTCTGAGGTAACAGGGGTGGTGTCTGCGAGTGCTTGCTTTGCAAGTCCTCCAACGAGCGAGAGTGCTAGCACAAACGTAGCAACAATCGCCATGCTCCAACGTGAAAGCCTTTTCATGGCAAAACTCCTTGCGCTTAGGGAGCCTGTAGTGACAAAACAATAAAACAATTAAATAAAAGCGTAAAACAGTGCAACTTTAGCGTACTTTACTCTTCTTTGTCTAGCTGTTCAGGCTCTTCTGGACGATGTTTTAGGCGATCGTATTCTTCTTCGGTCAAAACATCTTCAATTCGTAGGTTAACACCAGAAACTTCAAGGCCTGTCATACCGGTAATTTTCTCGACAATTGTATGTTTAACATCCTCAAAAATCTGAGGCGCATAAGAACCATATTTAATAAGTACAGAAACGGTAATATTTAGCGAGCTATCAGGCAGCACCTCTACAGTGACACCTTTAGCCGTATCAGATGCACCAAGTACATCCTGAACTCTGTTAAGCCAGTTTCCACGAGCACCCACCACGTTGGGGACGTCACGTAATGCCAACGAAACGATCTTCTCGACAACTCCACCAGAGAAGGTAAGAGAGTCTGTATCCTCAAGATCTGCATCGGAAAGAACATCTGTTGTCTCTTCTGCAGGAACAATTTCTTCAGAGGTGGTCTCTTGCGAATTAGTAAGCTCTTCTGCCACAGCTCTCTCCTATCTAGTTTCTGTCCGTAAATAAGGAACGAATCTTTGCCAAAATGGTTGCCTTTCCGTCAAAAATCTGACCGATGGCAACTCCTACCAGTACAAACAATGCAACAACTAGCATTTTA
>JAGZWL010000096.1:0-1838 GCA_018378955.1 Atopobium sp.
CAATTTAAGGCCACGTAAGCGTCTGGGTTGGAAGTGCCCTTGGGAAGTCTACCATCACCAAACGTTGCACTTGCTTTGACAATTCAAGCCTAAAAATGTAAAAGAATCGGTGGATTTGCCTGATTTTGTCAAAGAATCGGTGCCGCAAATACAGATTCTTTGCACTTTTCAGGCGGACGCAGTGAAAGTCAGGCTCACAATAGAAGAAGGACTTGTGCGACGAGAAACCCGTGCAGCCGCACGCGCACCTGACGAGAAACCCGTGTGCTCGCAACGCCCAACGTTTCGCAGAAAAGCCGTATACTTATGACGATATAAGTCCACGAAAGGATTGATATGTCTGACACTCTGATTCCACAAAATTCCTGCGTACTTGTCACCGGTGGCGCGGGCTTTATTGGCAGCCACACCGTTGTTGAACTGCTCAATTCCGGCTACGAGGCCGTAATTGTTGATGACCTTTCCAATGCTTCGGCAGAGGTTATCGATCGCATCAAAACCATAGTGGGAGAAGAAAACGCTAAGCGCCTTTCGTTCTACGAGGCAGACGTCAACGATGCAGATGCACTCAACCACATCTTTGACGAGCACGCCATTAACTTTGTCATTCACTTCGCTGGCTTCAAGGCCGTTGGCGAGTCTGTTACCAAGCCTATCGAGTACTACACAAACAACCTGGGCAATACCCTCACCCTTCTTGATGTCATGAGAAACCACGGTTGTAAGTCAATTATTTTCTCGAGTTCAGCAACGGTTTATGGAGACCCAGATAGCCTTCCTCTAACCGAGCAAAGTCCCAAGAAGAACGCAACCAACCCTTATGGCTGGACTAAATGGATGATTGAGCAGATCCTCACCGATGTTCACACCGCAGATCCAGAGTGGAATATTGTCCTGCTGAGATACTTCAATCCTATTGGTGCTCACCAGTCGGGCCTCATCGGAGAAGATCCTGCAGGTATTCCAAACAACCTGGTACCTTATGTGGCTCAAGTTGCTGTGGGTAAGCGCGAAGCTGTTCACGTCTTTGGTAACGACTACGACACCCCAGATGGCACGGGCGTTCGCGACTACATCCACGTTTGCGACCTTGGCTCCGGCCACGTAGCTGCACTTAAATGGATGGCTGGCCGCACGGGAGTTGAAATCTTCAACCTGGGCACTGGCACTGGTAGCTCGGTACTTGACGTTATCAAGGCGTTCTCAAAGGCTTGCGGCAAAGAGATTCCTTACGTTATTGAGCCTCGCCGCGCAGGTGACGTTGCAACTAACTACGCAGACTGCCAGAAAGCTGCTGACTTGCTTGGCTGGAAGGCTCAGTACGACCTCGCCGACATGTGCCGCGACTCCTGGAAGTGGCAGTCGATGAACCCAGACGGCTATCGCGGCTAGGACTTCCGTGAACTTCGCCGACTACCTCACACAAAAGCTTCCTGCCGTCGAGACAGAGATCATGCGCGGACTCCCCGCGGCACCCGCAGCACCCGCGGCACCCGCAGCACCCGCAGCGCCCGCGGCAGCGGCGTCCGCGCCCTCGGAGCGTACCCGCGCGGACCTGAACACCTACCTCTACCAGCCACTCGCTCACTTCAGCGCGGGCGGCGGCAAGCGCGTGCGTCCGGTCCTCTGCTGCCTGGGCGCCGAGGCGGTTGGTGGCTCGGCCGAAGCCGCTCTGCCCGTAGCCTGCGCCATTGAGGACTTCCAGTCGGCGGCCCTTATCCACGATGACATCGCAGACAAATCAGAGCTGCGCCGTGGCGAGAAGTGTCTCTACAAGACACTTGGCACTGGACTTGCCATCAACGTTGGTGATTCTGCGCTGGTCAATGTTGTCAGAC
>JAGZWL010000096.1:1876-6431 GCA_018378955.1 Atopobium sp.
CCGACCACCTCTCTGACCAGCTTAAAGTTCGCGTTATCGACGCCCTTCTCGCCATGCAGGAGCACACCCTTGAGGGTCAGGCGCTTGACCTTGGCTGGGCTCAAAACGAGCGCTGGGATGTTACCTCTGAGCAGTACCTCTTTATGGCGCTCTCCAAAACCGCCTATTACTCTTCTGCATATCCCCTTGTACTGGGCGCGCTCATTGGTGGTGCTGACCAGAAAACGCTTGATGCACTCAAAGAGTTTGGCCTCAAGGTAGGCCTTGCCTTCCAGCTGCAAGACGATCTTCTCAACCTGGTAGGAAACGCCGAGGTACAAGGCAAAGACTTTAGGTCAGACATCACTGAGGGCAAGCGCACGCTCGCGGTGGTCTACGCGCTTGAGCACCTTGACTCTGCAGAGAAGGTGGAGCTTGTCTCCATACTTTCTGCGCATACAAGCGATACTTTGAAGCTTCAGCGCGCTGTGGAGCTTATGGAAAGCGCTAATGCGATAAAATTTGTCCGCACGCACGCTCTTGCCTTAGTCGAAGAGGCAAAGCACGTGCTTGAAAACGTGATACTTACTGAAGACGCTCGCGACACACTTTTGTCTATGGCAGACTTCTTTGTGAACCGAGAAAGGTAATTATGGATCCTATTACTCCTGGTAGCACTGGTGCTGCCGTTGAAGACATTCAGGAACGCCTCGTAAAGCTTGGCTACACCATCGAAGACGATGAGCGCCAGAGCCACACGTTTGGCAAGTCAACTGCTCGCGCCGTTGCGCGCTTTAGGCTTGACCATGACCTTTCTCTTGGAGAAGAAGTAGATGCCTCTACCTGGGCAATCATGGTCGATGAGGGCTATGAGCTCGGAGACAGAACCCTCTACCTGCGTCTTCCTAACTTTCACGGCAATGACGTGCGTCAGCTGCAAGAGCGTCTCAACATCTTGGGTTTCTCGTGCGGAAAAGTTGATGGCCATTACGGTGTTCACACCGAGGCTGCCGTTAAGCTCTTCCAGGAAAGCGTCGGCGAGCTTGCTGACGGTATGGCATTCCAGGATACCCTCGACGCTATTGAGCGTCTGCGCCACGTTTGGTCTGGTAAGCAGGCAAAAGGCCCTCACCCACAGGGTCCTATGGGCTTTGCTCGTGCAGCAAACGTTCTTGAGACCACCTGCATTGCTATTACGGGAGAAGATCCTATCTCTAGAAACGTAGCTGCTCGCGTCTATAACCTTTCTAAGGCAACTACTGAGGCAAGCGGCATGACCATGATTGATCGCGCCGATTCCCCTACTGATGCAGCCACTATTTTGGTTCTTACCACTGACTATGCCCCAAGCATGCCCGCCCGCGGACAGGTTGGTATTGGCTCTGTTTCTATGGAAGAAAACGAGACGCTGCCAGCAAGACTGCGCACCGCTATTGAGTCTGCTGATGCAACGGGCTCCCCTATCAAGATTGTGCTGCCAGAAGGAACAAACGTTGACGGTTCATTTACTACCGCAGATGCGCAGACTTTAGCAGTTCTTGTTCTTGATGCAATTTGTGGAGCATTTGCCTCGCTAAGCTGATACACTTAGTAGAGTTGCGGACAAAACCAACGTAGTGATTACATTGGGGTATCGTCCAACGGTTAGGACACGGGTTTTTGGTGCCTGGAATGTGGGTTCGAATCCTACTACCCCAGCCATTTTTTACGCAACTTTTGTGTAGGGACGCACTCGTATCGAGTAATACGAAGTACTTTGGAGGCTTACGTATGCCACTTACTGCGATTGTCCTCGCTGCAGGCGAGGGAACGCGCATGAAGTCCCACCACCCTAAGATTGTGCACAAATTACTAGATAAACCACTTGTTTGGTGGAGTGTCAACGCTGCAATTACTGCTGGCGCTGACCGCGTCATTGTGGTTGTTGGTAACCACGCTGACGAGGTTAAATCTGCACTTTCTTGCTTCCCTAACCTTGAGTATGTTGCCCAGACCGAGCGTCTTGGCACCGGCCACGCCGTCAAGGTTGTAAAGGATGCTCTCGGTGGCTTCAAGGGACCCGTTGTTGTTATCAACGGTGACGCATCTCTGTTGCGCGCACAATCTATTCTCGACCTTGTCGCAGAAACTAAAGCTCACCACAACGCATGTACGGTACTCACAATGACGCCCCCAGATCCAACCGGATATGGTCGCGTCATTTCTTCTAATGGCCAGGTAACTGCCATTGTTGAGCACAAGGATGCTACGCCAGAGCAGCGCGAGCAAGAGCGTGAATGCAACGTTGGCGTGTACTGCTTCTGTGGCGGAAGACTGACCGCAAACATCGATCTTCTCGGCAATGACAACGTGCAGGGCGAGTACTACCTCACCGACATGGTGGGCCTTTACGTCAGCCAGGGCGAGCCTGTTGCTGCCGTCCACGTTGACGACTACAAAGAGGCGCTGGGCGTTAATTCCCGCTCCGAGCTTGCCGTTGCCACCCGCATTATGCAGGAGCGCATCAACGAGCATTGGATGAGCCAGGGCGTCACCATGCTGGACCCAACCTCCGTCTGGATTGGTCCCGAGGTCACGCTTGGTATGGACACCGAGATTCTCCCACAGACTATGCTCTACGGCAAGACCTCAATTGGCGAGAATTGCGTGGTAGGCCCTAACACTCGTCTGACTGATACGGTTGTTGGTAACGACGCTGTTATTGACGAGACTGTAGCTATCAACGCACAGGTAGATGACTTTGCTACCTGTGGTCCTCGTGCATACCTGCGCCCAGGCACACACCTTATGCCTCACGCCAAGGCAGGCACCCACGTTGAGATCAAAAATTCAACTATCGGCGAGGGCTCCAAGGTTCCTCACCTCTCCTACATTGGTGACACAACCATGGGCTCCGGCGTCAACATTGGCGCAGGTTCAATTACGTGCAATTACGACGGTTACCACAAGTTCAAGACACGCATCGGCAACAACGTCTTTGTTGGATCCGATACCATGATGGTGGCACCCGTCTCAATTGGTGATGGCGCACTTGTGGGGGCAAGTTCGTGCATCACAAAGGATGTACCAGCAGATGCGCTTGCACTCGAGCGCTCTGAGCAGAAAATTGTTGAGGGATACGCCGCCCAGAGGCGTCACAAGCTTGAGAAAGAGGACTAGATGTTCGAGAACCTGAGTGAACCACTGTTAGTTGCTAGAAATATCAAGCTCTACACCGGTACAGGTAACCCTGAACTGGCTCGTAAGGTTGCAGACATTCTTCACCTAGAGCTACAAGGTCTTCTCCTCGAGAAGTTTGCTAACGGAGAAATCTACGCTCGCTTTGACGAGTCTGTCCGCGGCGACGAGGTCTTCTTCATTCAGTCTTTGGCAGGTGTCAACGTCAACGACCTGGTTATGGAAACGCTGATTGTTGCTGACGCTGCAAAGCGCGCATCTGCTAACAGCTTTACCGTAGTTATCCCTCACTACGCATATGCTCGTCAGGACCGCAAAGCCGCTGCTCGCGAGCCTATTACCGCTCGTCTGATGGCAAACTTGCTTGAGAACGCTGGCGTTGACCGCGTTATCACCCTTGACCTGCACCAAGGTCAGATCCAGGGCTTCTTTGACATTCCTGTTTCTCACCTGACCGCTCTCTACCTTCTGGGCGATTACTTTAAGAGCAAGCCATTTGACTGGGAGAATACCGTTGTTGTCTCCCCTGATATGGGTCGCGCAAAAGCAGCTAAGAAGCTTTCCGACTACCTGGACTGCGGCCTTGCTATTGCTCACAAGAGCCGTCCTCGTCACAACGAGAGTGCTGTTATGGGCATCATCGGCGACATCAAGGGCAAGACCTGCATCGTTAACGACGACATGATTGATACCGCAGGTACCCTCTGCGCTTCCGTTGTTAAGCTGAAGGAAATGGGTGCGGGAGACATCTACGTCTGCGCTACCCACGGCGTCTTCTCCGGTCCTGCAATCGAGCGCCTCAACAACGCTCCTATCGAGGAATGCGTGGTTACCGACGCAATTCCTTGCGCAGCTGCAAACAAAGAAGGTTCCAAGATCAAGACGATTACCATTGCAAACGAGCTTGCCGAGGCAATCTACGCTGTCTACACCGACCGCCCTGTCTCCGACATCTTCGGCGGTGACTTCAACCTGTAACCCCACAGGTCAGTTGCGCACGGGCGCGAGCGCGGGCGACGACGGCAATACTGCAGGTCAAGCGTGCGTGCGAGCGCGAGTCGCAAGTGATTTCAACCCGGTATCCATTTCGTGTGGATACCGGGTTTCTTGTGCAGAAACGCTGGGAGTGGACCGGGCTTCTCGCCAGGTGGGCGGTGTGAACTGGCGTGCAATCAGCGCGCACCCACTGCGCGCCTGATTTCTGCAAAGAATCTGTAAAATTTGCCTGAAAATATCAAAGAATCTGTGGATTTGCCTGATTTTGCAAAAGAATCGGTGCCTCAAATACAGATTCTTTGCACTTTTCAGGCTCGTATTCCAATCGCTGCTGATCCAAAACCTGGTAATTATGTTTTCCTAGGTCCATGCGAGCTAGCATCGTAGATTTTTCAGTGTCGAT
>JAGZWL010000097.1:0-4528 GCA_018378955.1 Atopobium sp.
GCTCCGTCGTGTAGCAGCTGCTATGGCCATTATGGTGGCAATTGTTGTCTTAAGGCTTGTTTGGCTGCAAATTTTTACGGCAGCAGATCTTGCAAAGGGTGCCGAGAATAACCGCACAAACGATATTGTTTTGCACGCTCGTCGCGGCACCATTTACGACCGTAACGGCAACGTCTTGGCCATGAGCGTTGACTGCAAAGACATCTACGCTAATCCTTCAGAGATCAAAGACGCTAGCACGGTAGCTCAGATTATTGCCTCTTTCTTAGGAGGAAGTCCTTCAGACTACCTTGGGGACCTGCAGCAAGACACCACCTTTGTCTACGTGCGCCGTCGTGTTGATACGGATACCGCCTCCAAGATTGAAAAAGCACTTGACGAGAAAAACCTCAAGGGTGTCTATTTTGTTAATAACACCAAGCGTGTCTACCCATACGGCAACGTTGGCGTTCAGATTCTAGGCTTTGTAAACGCTGATAATGAGGGCGCTTCTGGTCTGGAGTATTACTACAACGATATCCTTGCGGGCACTAACGGTCACATGATTGTTGAGACCGGTGCAGGTGGTACGCCAATTGCGGGCGGTACTTCAAACATCACTGAGGCACAAAACGGCCAGGATATTGTTCTTTCCATTGATATTGAGCTGCAGAAGAAGGCAGAAGAGCAGCTTACTGCCGCAGTCAAAGACTTTGAAGCCCAGCAGGGTGGCTCAATCATGGCCATGAATCCTCGTACCGGAGAGATTTATGCCGCTGCCTCGTATCCTCTGCCAGATTTTAAGAGCGATAACGGCGTTGACTACGAATCTCTCAACCTCAAGCTTGTCTCAAGTATCTATGAGCCAGGCTCCGTATTTAAGGTAATCACCACCTCAATTGGTATAGATGACAACCTCTTTGGTCCAAATTCAACCTTCAATATCCCAACCGAGCTCAAAGTTGGCGATAACAAGGTTACCGACGATGATTGGCGTACCAGCGCCATGGACATGAGCGTAAGAGAGATGCTCAGGCGTTCCTCTAACGTTGGTATGGCCTTCCTTGAGACGCAGCTCATAGGTGATGAGCGCTTTGCGGCAGGAATTGACAAGTTCGGCATTGGACACACCACAGGCATTGACTTCCCAGGTGAGGCAACAGGAATTGTCCGCTCTCTGGACGAATACGAAGGCCCAACCGGCGGAAACATTGCATTTGGTCAGGGCCTTGCAATTCCATTTATCCAGGTTATTCGCGCGTACACCGCTGTTGCCAATAAGGGAACCATGGTAACTCCGCACTTTATGGTTTCTAAGGGCGGACAAGAGGTTACCTGGCCTACTAAAGACGTTATTTCTGCTTCCACAGCTTCAGCCGAGCTTGACATGATGACCACTGTTGTTAAAGAGGGCACGGGTGTTCGTGCAGGCATCTATGGCTATACCGTTGCTGGTAAAACAGGTACCGGCCAGCAGGTTGTGGAAGAAACCGGCTCGTACGGCGAGAATTCCGGCTTTGTTGACTCTTTCTGCGGTATCGTGAATCCATCAGAATCTGATCTGATGGTTTACGTTGGACTTAACGATACCCACCAGCTTGCATCGCAATCTGCTGCTGTGGTCTTCTCGCAATTTGCAAAAGACGCAGCTACACGCCTCAATATTCAACCAATCAATAATTAGGAGAGCTCATGGTTAAGCTTTCGGTTGAACAGATAGTCGCAGCTACTCACGCACAGCTGCTCCACCGCGGAACCCGCGAGGTTGCGGGCTCGGCCGTCATTGACTCTCGCGAGGTCCAGGAAGGCTCGCTCTTCGTAGCCTTTGCTGGCGAGAAGGTCAATGGAAACTCCTATCTTTTATCTGCTGCCCAGGCGGGCGCTGCTGTTGTAGTGGCATCTGAGCCTGTAGCAGACAATCTGCTCGACAACCTGGCCTCCACAGGAGTCAGCGTTCTTGAAGCCGCTGATGATGACTGTGAGGCGTTCCTGCTGGCGCTTGCCGCCGCATGGCGAGAAGCCCATCCAAACTGGCTGGTTGTGGGCGTAACTGGATCGGTCGGTAAAACTACCACCAAAGAAATGCTTCGCCGCGGTATCGGCGCCACCCGTCGTGTGCATGCTACCGCCGGCAACCACAACAATCTGATTGGCCTGCCACTCACGGTGCTTTCTACTCCAGAAGATACCGAGGTGCTTGTGCTTGAGCTGGGCATGAATCATGCCGGAGAGATTACCAGGCTTACTTCTGTTGCCCGTCCAACGGTGGCGGTCATTACCAACGTTGGTACCAGCCACATCGGTCTTCTCGGCAGCAGAGAAAACATTGCGCGCGCCAAGGCAGAAATTGTTTCTGGCATGTGCGCATTTGGCTCAATTGAGCCTACGCTTATTCAGGCTTCGGCAGGGGATTACACCAAGTTCATTGCAGACGAGTTTGCTCGCCCTGCTCACGTTGTTTGCAAGACAGTGGGCGCAACAGAGGCTGACGTCATGAGCGCACAGCAGGTTACGCTTGACGAGGAAGGCCTTCCAACTGCCACCATTAGTGCTGCTTCTGGCTGGTCACGTACGGTAACCCTTGAGGTACCTGGTCGCGTTGTTGTCGACGACCTTCTTTTGGCACTTGAGGCTATAGAGACGCTTGGCCTTGATCTTGACGCTGCAGCAGAAGCTATTGAGCAGATGCAAGCCACTCGCATGCGCCTTTCGGTGCTTGATGCAACGTGTGGGGCCAAAATCATTGATGACTCTTACAACGCAAGTCCTAACTCAACAGCTGCTGCCCTTGACGTTTTGATGCAGATGCCAGCGGAGGGTCGCCGTATTGCTCTTATCGGAGAGATTGGCGAGCTTGGACCAGAGGAGAAGCGCCTCCACGGTTATGTGGGTGCTTACATTGCCGCTAAGAACCCAGATCTTGTTGCCTTTGTTGGCACGGGAGCCGCGCGTGAAATGGTTGAAGCTGCACGCGTCATGGGTTTCTCGGAAGATAAAATTGAACAGTTCAGCGATGTCAACGAAGCACTTACCGTGCTCGGACCAGTACTGAAGCGAGGAGACGTTCTTCTCGCCAAGGCATCTAGGTCTGCTCAGCTTGATATTTTTGTAAAAGGAGTTACCGAGTAATGTTTTACCAGACTATTTACCCAACATACCAGGTGTTTGTTGCGCTTGGTGTCTCCTGCATCATCACTTTGGTCTTAATGCCGCTCTTTATCAAACTGATGAAGAAAGAGGGAGTGGGTCAGCAGGTTCGCGCTGACGGTCCTCAGCAGCACCTGGTTAAGCAGGGTACTCCTACTATGGGTGGCGTTGTTATGCTAGTAAGCATTGTGCTGACCTGTATTGCGCTTGCCCAGTGGAACACCGACCTCATTCTTGCTATGGCTGCTATGCTGCTTACGGGCTCGCTGGGCCTTCTGGACGATATTGAGTCCGTTGCTCACGGAAGAAGCCTTGGCCTCACCGCATCTCAGAAGATGGCTGGACTCATTACTATCTCTGTGGCATTTTGCCTGGCAGCAGTCAATATTTGGGGCATTACACCTATTATTGCGTTCCCCGGTGGCCTTGATATCAACCTGGGTATCCTTACTACTACCATCAATTTAGGCGGAAACATTATTTCTATTCCTTGGCTGTACCTGTTCTTTGTCTTTTTGCTCATGGCAGGTCTCTCCAACGCTGTCAACCTGACCGACGGTCTTGATGGCCTGGCTGGTGGCTGCGTTATGGTTGTCATGATTTTTATGGCGGCGGTAGCTTTCCGCTATGGCGAGAGTAGCCTTGCTGTTTTTGCCGCATCTATCGCCGGCGCTTGTATTGGTTTTTTGTGGTTTAACAGCTATCCTGCAAGCATTTTTATGGGCGATACCGGCTCTCTTGCCTGGGGTGCTGCCTTTGCAGCTCTGGCCGTTCTTACCAAGACCGAGGTAGTTTCCCTGGTCATGGGCGGTCTTTTTATCATTGAGGCACTGTCCGTTATCATTCAGGTTGTCAGCTACAAGGCAACTAAAAAGCGCGTATTCTTGATGGCTCCACTGCATCATCACTTTGAGAAACTTGGCTGGAACGAGACAAAAGTAGTCTTTAGATTCTGGATTATTTCCGGCGCATTTGCCGCTCTGGGCTTTGCTCTGTACTTCCAGCTTCACTAAAGATATTGCTCTGAGAAAGGATCGATTGCGTGTCGCTTCTAGAAACACTTGGAAATGTATGTGTTCTTGGTTTTGGTAAGACCGGCGTCTCTGTCTGCACGTATTTATTGCAGCAGCCAGAGGGACGAGTGTCTTCCATAACGCTTGTGGGCGGCGCAGATGCTACAGTTGGCGAGAAGGTCCAAGAGCTTGCAAGCTTAGGCGTACAGGTTCAATGCGGCTCTGATCAGGTTGAGGGTGCCTTTGACCTAACTATTGCCTCTCCTGGTATTCCAGATACCTCTGAGCTGTTCCTGAGTGCAAAAGCAGCTTCTAAGCAGATTATGGGCGAGCCAGAGTTTGCCTATCAAGAGAGTCCTTCACAGTGGATTGGTATTACCGGCACAAAC
>JAGZWL010000098.1:0-4510 GCA_018378955.1 Atopobium sp.
TGTACATTTCCACGTAGTGGCATTACTTTTCCCCTCCAGGAACAACTACTTCATTGGCAAGAACTCGCTTACCATCAACAAACACATCTGTTGCAACACCATAGAGCTCAGCGCCAATAAAGGCGGAGTTCTTGGACTTGCTCTCAAAATACTCTGTCGTAATCTGAACCTTCTTTTCTGGGTCAAAAAGGGTCAGGTCAGCCTTGTAACCTGCAGCAATCTTAACAGGCGCAAGACGCAGAATACGGCGAGGATTAACGGCCATTGCGCGAACAAGACCAGTGTAAGAAAGCTTATTGGTTCGCACCATATTGGTAACCATCAAAGGCAGCGAGGTCTCAAGGCCAATGCAGCCAAAGTAAGAGATTTCCCACTCACAGTCCTTCTCATGAGCTGCATGAGGTGCATGGTCGGTAACAATACAGTCAACTGTACCGTCTGCGACTGCAGCCTGAAGAGCGAGCGCATCCTCAGCAGTTCTGAGCGGTGGATTCATCTTAAGATTGGTGTTATACGTATCGGTAATGTCATCTTCAGACAAGAAGAGGTGGTGAGGGCAAACCTCTGCAGTAACAGGCAAACCCTCCTTCTTAGCTGCACGTACCAGCTCTGCTCCCCTGCCCGTTGAAATGTGGCAGATGTGCAGAGGACAGCCGGTAAGGCGGCAAAGATCAATGTCTCTGGAAATCTCCAGCTCCTCGCCAAGTGCTGGCCAGCCAAACATGCCAAGTCGCGTGCTTGCGCGGCCCTCGTTAACAACGCCACCAGCACTGATGGACTCAATCTCACAGTGAGCAGCAACAACGCGATCAAACTGGGAGACATACTCCATAACGGTGCGCATCATACCAGCGCTTTGAACGCCGTGGCCGTCGTCAGAGAATGCGGATGCCCCCTCATCAACCATGTTGCCAATCTCAGCAAGCTCTTGACCCTTAGAGCCCTTGGTTAAAGCACCCATAGGACGGACGTGAATGAGACCAACCTCATTGCCGCGGTCAATCTGAAAACGAACAGCAGGACCGTTATCGGTAACAGGATTGGTGTTTGGCATGGTAGCAACGTCAGTAAAGCCACCATGAACCGCAGCCCTAGAGCCCGTCTCGATGGTCTCCTTGTACTCAAAGCCAGGATCTCTAAAGTGAACGTGCATATCAACAAGGCCAGGGGTAAGCACCTTGCCTTTTGCGTCAATGACAGTATCACCCTCTTGAGGCTTAACCGTAGCTGCTACTTCGGAAATAGTTTCTCCGTCAATACGAACGTCCAGTACCGCGTCGAGATTAAGCTGCGGGTCTACAACACGCGCGCCCTTAAGCAGAAATGCCATCAGAGTCTCCTCCCAGAAGCAGATACATTGCGGCCATGCGCGTCAAAACGCCTGCATTGACCTGGTCAAGAATACGAGAGCGAGCGCAATCGGCCACCTCGCTGTTAATTTCCATACCACGGTTCATAGGACCTGGGTGGCAGATAATTGCCTCAGGCTTCATCAGCTTGCTGCGGCGCTCATCAAGGCCCCAAAGCCTGTTGTACTCACGGCGAGAAGGAATAGGAGCTCCTTCCATACGCTCCAGCTGCACACGAAGCATGTATACGACATCAACATCACCAATGACTTCATCAAAGTGTGAGGTCTGATAGCATCCAAACCAACTTGGATCATCTACGTGGAATGTTGGAGGTCCAACTAGAACAACCTCTGCACCCATAGTCTTGAGTGCTGGCACCAAAGAGCCAACAACGCGGCTGTGTGAAAGGTCGCCAACAATGGCAACTTTAAGGCCATCAAGATGCCCAAAGTTCTTGCGAATGGTATAGAGGTCAAGCATTGCCTGAGTGGGGTGCTGATGCTTGCCGTCACCAGCGTTGATGACAACGGCATCAGTGTGCTCAGTAATCTTCTGCGGTGTACCTGCAAGTCTTGCGCGGCAGATAAACATATCAACGTTCATAGCGTCGATAGTCTGAATGGTATCTGCCAAAGACTCACCCTTAACCACAGATGAGGTAGATCCTCCCATGTTTAAAGCGTCGGCAGAGAGACGTTTCTCGGCAAGCTCAAATGATGAGCGAGTCCTGGTAGAAGGCTCTAAGAACAGGTTGACGATAGTGCGGCCACGAAGTGCCGGCACCTTTTTAATGTCTCTGTTGTTTACAGCCTCAAACGACTGAGCTGTATCAAGAATTTGCTGGATATCGTCACGCGTCAGACTGTTTGTATCAATCAAATGTTTAACAGAAAGCATTAGTTTCCTCCCTCAATAAAGGGGTCAGAATAGTCAGCTTCGTACAGCAAGACGCAGTCCTGACCATCAATTTCTTTAATATTTAAGCTGACTACCTGGCTCTTTGATGAAGGAACATTCTTTCCCACATAGTCAGGTCTAATAGGAAGCTCACGATGACCACGGTCAACTACTACGGCCAATTGAACGCGCTCAGGACGACCATAGTCGATGAGCGCATCAAGTGCTGCTCTGATAGTTCTTCCTGTCTGAAGAACATCGTCTACCAGCACAACGCTTGTACCTGTAATATCAAAATCGATATTAGTTGCATGGAGAACCGGTGCGGTATTTCTTCTAAAATCATCGCGATAAAAACTGATATCAAGTGAGCCAACTTTTGGCTTAAATCCGGTAAAACTCAAAATCTTTTCCGCAAGACGAGAAGCCAAAACCTCTCCACGGCGAATAATGCCCACCAAAGCAACGTTTTCAATTGCATCGTTATTCTCGACAATTTCGTGAGCAATTCGTGTAAGCATGCGGTCAAGGGACTGCTCATCCACAATGAGAGAGTGCGAACCTTCTTGAGCCATAGCGCCTCCAATAAAAAAGATACCTCACCTGACCAGGCACAAGGTATCCAAAAGGCAAAACTATGACTATGAGCCTTACGGGTATCTCGTACCACATTTAAAGACACACATATTGTACTCGTACAGACCCTAACTTTTGGTTAGGAATTTTAATTATCTCTTGAGGTGCTCGTAAGCTTCACAAACTTCATCCACAGGACCCAGCATGCGCTGCTTGCCCTTCTCAATCCAAATAGCACGGTCACAAATGCGCTGGACCAGGTCAATGGAGTGAGAAACCAGAAGAACCGTAACATTATTAGAAGCAACCAGCTCTTTGATGCGGTTCTCGCACTTTTGCTGGAAGAGGAAGTCTCCTACCGAAAGTGTCTCATCAACAATGAGCAGGTCAGGCTCTGTAACGGTTGCAATTGCAAAGGCAATACGTGCCACCATACCAGAGGAGTAGTTCTTGAGCGGCATGTCCATAAAGCCCTCAAGCTCAGCAAACTCTACAATCTGGTCAAAGTGCGAGTCAATAAACTCTTTCTTGTAACCGAGAAGAGCGCCATTGAGGTAGATGTTCTCTTTAGCAGTCAGTTCCATGTCAAAGCCAGCACCAAGCTCAATAAGAGGCGCAATAGTACCCTTGACCTCACAAGTTCCCTTAGAAGGCTCAAGGACGCCCGCAATGATTTTGAGCATGGTAGACTTGCCAGAGCCGTTGGTGCCCACCAGGCCAAAAGCCTCGCCACGCTTTACTTCAAATGAGATGTCATCAAGAGCCTTGAACTCCTTAAAAGCAACCTCGCCGCGTGCAAAGGCAATAAAATACTCTTTCAGCGAGTTAAACTGCTCAGAGGCAATGTTAAAGATCTCTGAAACGCCGTTTACCGCAACAACGGTCTCTGCGTTTTCAGATGGAAGCGGAGGACGCATAAAGTCATCCTCACCTGCAACTACTACCCAAGCAGTTACTGTCTGAGGGTTGTTGTGTGTGTCAAATGCATCAATGTAAAGATGATAGCGACCAGGCTCTGGGAAGGTATATGTCCACGACGTATTAGGAATTGAATCACCAAATTGATGCTCTGTGGTATCCCAAAAACCCTCATCCCAGCGGTCATTCAAGCTCCATACATAATGAAATTTGAAGCCCTCAGGATCTGCACCAATAATCTTAGGAGTAGCAGTTACAGTCTCTCCAGCACGAATCTCGTGCGTATCCAAGGAAACCTGAACTGACCAGCCTAGTTCTTTATTTGGTGACTCAGACATACAACTCCTCTAATCAACTATTGCCTGAACAGTATAGCTGATTATGGCGAGAAACCCGACTTTTTAAGAGACTTCTCTACTTCAGTGGTGCCGCTGTGGTGGTACGAACAATAAGCTTTGGAGCAATTCTAATTGCTTCAGGCTCATACCCCGCTTCAGATGCACGTATTGCATGCTCAAGTGCCACACGACCGCGCTCTAGGAGATTAAAGCGTACGGTGGTCAGAGAGAAGTTTGGCAGATAGTCTTCAAGAGAGTCGTCAACACCAACAACACTCACGTCTTCCGGTACGCTCAGTCCCACTTCTTCAAATGCCGCAATGATACCTAGCGCCATCTGGTCGTTTGCTGCATAAACTGCAGTAAAATCACGAGTTTCTCGCAGTTTTTTACCAATTTCATAGCCACTATTGGCGGTCCAATCGCCAG
>JAGZWL010000099.1:0-4369 GCA_018378955.1 Atopobium sp.
AGCGTTCTGCCTAATACAGGTGACGCAAGCTCTGTAGCAGGTGTTATCGCAGCAGCTGGCACTAATCTTGTTGCACTTGGTCTCCGCAAGAAAATGAAGTAATAAACTGCAAGAGCTAATAAGTAACAAATACGCCTCTAGAAATAAGATTTTCTAGGGGCGTTTCTTTTTAAGGTATCTTTTGATTTTTGGCTCGCGGTTAGTCGAGCATTTAAGACACTCTAAAAGATATATCCCTTTGCAACAGCCCAGTTCCAGATGCGGTCAGCCTGTACTTCACAGCGCTGCTTAAGTTCAGCAGTGTTAGAACCAGTGAAAGTAACCTGCTGAACAGAAAGAGGAAGGTTATCTGGCCTAGTAATAGTTAGAGTTGCGCTGTTCATAGCCATACGAGCGGTCTTGTTTGTACCAAGGCGGACCTTAACAGTAAAGTAACCACGAGCAACAGGCCACTCGGTAACTTCTCCGCTATTGGCTGTTCCAGACCTAAATCCGTTTGCATTAGCAATAATGCTATAGCCATTCATAAAGAAACCAGCTGCAATAAGTAGGCCACCAATGGCGCACAAAAGAATTCCTGCAAAAATGGTGCCCTCACCATTTAAATTAAAGAAATTCCAGAGGCCGCCAACAGCAAAAAACACACCGGCTGCCCAACCAACAAGAGGGCTAGCAGCTCCCTGAGGTTTACCAAAATCAATTACATCGTAAGTAAGAGGAATAGGAGAAGTATCGTTTTTATCGTAAAGATAAACGTTGCTTGGAGTTTCTTGTTTTTGAGCGAGTTTTTGTGGTGCTTCTGGTGGAGTTGGAAGTGACATAAAGCGTCCTCCTTTTAACTGGTAGAACCGTTCAGGATATAAAAAAATTATCCTATTTGAGAGATTTATTGTAACATATTGGATAGTAGAGGCTTAAATTTTTTAATTTGGCACTGCTCCCACTGAAAGGATGCTTAATGAAAAGACGTCAACTAGCACTGACTTGTGCACTGGTCCTTGCGCTTTCATCAGGTGTTGTATTTACTGCGTGTAACTTTAACTTTGGTTTACCATCATCCGAAGAGATTGCCGCTCAGAAGGAAGCAGAAGAGAAGAAAGCTGCTCTTGCTCCCTTTGTAGGCATTTGGGAAGCCAAGTCAATTGAGGATGAAAAAAATGGCACAGTCACTGAAGACATGTACAAAGATGTTAGAGATGTTTATCTAGCAATTTATGGCTATGACTTCTCTGACGATGGCACTGGTTTGTTTGTTCGCTTCGGTGCACAAAAGCCATTTACTTGGTCTGTTGATGCCGATGGAAAGCTTACTATTACCCTTGCAGGTAATGCTGGAAGCTATACAGCAAGCGTTGATTCTTCAGGCCAGATGACCGTTGAAGGCTCTGATGGTTCTAAAGCTATCCTTACTCAGGTAAGTACAACCTCAGGTGATTATTCTCATATTAGGTATGAGCCATTTAATCCACTAACAGGAACAGGCAATATTTCTAAAAACAAGTCATCGCATGAAACTAAACTACGCTTTAATATCACCACTGAGCTTGATCAGGTTATTGTTGATACCGATGAGCTCTATGTAAGGCTTATTGGCATCGCTTCCCTTAAAGACCTCAAGGGTTTTGAGGGCTATGTCTTTGAGGTTATTAATAGAACTCCTTATACAACCGGCTATCAATTTACTATTCAAGATCCAACCGATGGTTATTGGGCTTATGGATTTAACGTGTTAGAGCCAGGTGAGAGAGTCTATGAGTATGTTCTTAATGACCAACGTAGAGATAAGTCACTTTCTGAAGTCACGGATGTAAAAGGCACTCTTGAGTATGACCACTCTAGCAATGGCGCCCTTCATAATGACGAGAAAACCGTGACATTTGATTTGCCTACTGGGCAGAGCAAGTAACAGTTAAGAGTTAGTTTTATATCGCTGCACGTATGGAAGGAAGTTTAATGAAAAAGCGTCAAATGCTGTTAGGATGCCTACTCGCGCTGGTGCTTTCTGTAAGTGCAGTGCTTAGTGCCTGTTCATCTGGGGATAACAGTCCCGCAGGAAACAAAAAGTCTGCTGGTCAGATCGTAGGTGTTTGGGAAGCTTATGACATCTTTGAACCCGGACTAGGAAACCTGAGGGAGGGAGCAGCCTACGACGATTATAAAGAACAGTTCCATGCAATTTATGCTTTCAGCTTTGCTGAGGATGGAACTGGCTTGTTTACTCGCTTTGGCATAATGAAGCCTTTTACCTGGACTGTTGATGCAGAAGGAAAGATTACAGTTACCCTTGAGGGAACTGCGGGTTATTTTACGGGACAGATTGACGCTGAGACTGGCAGGTTAAGGCTCAAGGGCACAGGCGACGATGAGACTGACGCCGAGCTTAAGCAGATTTCAACTACTGCTGGAGACTATGCAAGTGCTACCTATCAGCCATTTGATCAACTTACCAATAAAGGTACCGTACCAACCATGGTTAGGTATGACGATCTTAAGTTCAAGAATTTTGAAATAACTCGAGAGGTCAATAAAGTTCTTATCGATACAGATAAGCTGTATATGAGTCTGTATGCTATCGCTCAGGTACCGGGAAGCTCTCAAGAAGGTTACGTATTTGAGATTATCAACAAGTGTCCTGACTCATTTTACGGAGAGTTCTCTCTTGGAGATCGAGTTGGTCCTCTGAATGCCTTTGGTCAAGCCTCCTTACAACCTGGTGAGAAGTTCTATTTGTTCGTTCCTAATGTCTCGCAGACACCTGGATCTCTTGTGGCACTTTCCAATCCAAAAGCCACGGTTTCTATTGGTTACAATAACGGAACAACCTATACACCTGTTTCGGAAAGGGAGAAAGTACAGCTTGACCTAAATATCCCTCCTAAGTCTGAGTAGCAAAAGAACGCTTATCTTCAGCGTACTCACCACTACCACTGAAAGGACACTTGATGAAAAAACATAAACTGCTACCAGTTCTTGCGCTTGTCTTGGCGCTCTCTGCTGGCGTTATGTTTACAGCTTGCACTCCTAACATTGGTGGACCATCTCCTGAAGAGATTGCCGCTCAGAAGGAAGCAGAAGAGAAGAAGGCTGCGCTCGCTCCGTTTGTGGGCGTTTGGGAAGCAAAGTCTATTAGTGATCCAAAGAAGGGCGAAATTCCCGAGAACGTCTATCCAACAGCAAGAGACACGTTCCAGGCTATTTACGGCTATGACTTTTCCGACGACGGCACTGGACTATTCATCCGTTTCGGTGCCCAGAAGCCCTTTACCTGGACCGCTGATGCCGATGGCAAGATTACTATCACCCTTGCTGGCAACGCCGGAAGCTATACAGCAACCGTTGATTCCTCGGGTCAGATGACCATTGAGGGCTCTGACGGTTCCAAGGCAGTGCTTACCCAAGTAACTAAAACCTCAGGTGATTACTCTTCTCTTAAATATGCTCCATTTGATGCGCTTACGGGCAAGGGAACTATTGGAGGAAATTATTCCTCCCATGATGACTTCTACATGAATTTTAAGGTAGTTACCGAGGTCAACAGGGTTGTTGTTGATAATGACGACATGTACGTCAGATATGTTGGAATCGCCACAACACCAAGCGGTCAAACCGAAGGTTATGTTTTTGAGGTAATCAACAAGTCCGATAAGACGGCCTCATATGACTTTAGGGTGGATAATTCGGATTCCACTGTGTTTGGAACAGCTCTTAATGTTCTTGAGCCTGGTGAGAGATTCTATGAGTTTGTAGTTGATAGCTCCAAAGCAGATGTACCTCTGGCTAAGCTTTCTGAATCTCAGGGAACTTTTAAGTATTCCCATGTTGCAGATGGAACCAGTCTTGAAGACGAGAAGACCGAGCAGTTTGATTTGACGATTTCACAGAATAAGTAATGCACTCAGACGATATCTAGATTGAGCATAATGAACTTTGTCAAAAAAAGTGTCGCCAATAAAGGACATTGTCAATCTAGAGAGCTTTGGTGTTGGAGGGACTTTCTTGAAACAGCGTAGACTACTTTTTATGCTTGCACTTACACTTGTGCTTTCTACCAGCATTGTGTTTACGGCTTGCACTCCTAACATCGGCGGACCATCTCCTGAAGAGATTGCAGCTCAGAAGGAAGCAGAAGAGAAGAAGGCTGCGCGCGCTCCGTTTGTGGGCGTTTGGGAAGCAAAGTCTATTAGTGATCCTAGCCAGGGAGATATCCCCGAGAGTGTTTACCCAACGGCAGTAGAATCCATGAAGTCAATTTATGGTTATGACTTTGCTGACGACGGCACAGGCAATTTTATCCGTTTTGGCGCTCAGAAGCCCTTTACCTGGTCTGTTGATGCTAATGGAAAGCTTACTATCACCCTTGCAGGTAATG
>JAGZWL010000100.1:0-4360 GCA_018378955.1 Atopobium sp.
GTGTACACGTACTGCAGGCACTGGCTCGGGCTACCAAGGAAGTCAGTCGAGGTCTGACGCTTGATGGTATTTCTACTCCAGCTTCGCCTGCGCTTGTCAATCTTTGGGCACAGCAGGTAGAAATGAGCCAGGCCCTGACCTCTAGGGCTATTGATAAGGCTGGGTCTGAGTTGCACCGTGCGGCAATGCGCGTCATTTCTGGCCGACTCAGCGCCACCATTGAGCGTAATGCTGACCTGATGTATCAAAACGCTGAAGAGTTTATTGCTGATCTGCGTGTTATTCAGGATTCACTGGCTCAAGCAGGGGCTTTCCGTATTGCCTACGGTCCTGTTCAGAAGCTTATCTGGCAGGCTCAAACTTTTGGCTTCCACTTGGTAGAGATGGAGTTCCGTCAGCACTCTTTGGTGCACAAGCGTGCGCTTGCAGATATTGAGATACACCCCTCAACTGCCGAGAAACCCGCCAAACTTGATGCTATGACGCAGGAGGTGCTAGACACCTTCCGCTCCATTGGATCAATTCAAAAGAAGAATGGCATTAACGCTGCTCGTCGCTATATTATTTCGTTTACGCAGTCTGCTCAGGATGTTGAGAATGTCTATAAGCTTGCACGTCTAGCATTTGCAAATGAAGAAGACGTTCCTGTACTAGACGTTATTCCACTCTTTGAGCAAATTGAAGACCTTGAGAACGCTGTTGCTACACTTGACCAGGTAATTCAGCTTCCTGAGGTACAGGCACGTCTTGCTCAGACAGACCGCAAGCTTGAGGTTATGCTGGGCTATTCCGATTCCTCGAAGGACGAGGGACCAACTACGGCAACGTTGGTACTGCATAAGACCCAGGCTGCTTTGGCAGAGTGGGCAGAGAAGAACTCCATTGACCTCATCTTGATGCATGGCCGTGGCGGTGCAGTTGGTCGTGGCGGTGGTCCTGCAAATCGTGCTGTTCTTTCTCAGCCCAAAGGCTCAGTCAACGGTCGCTTTAAACTTACTGAGCAGGGAGAAGTTATTTTTGCTCGCTATGGTGACCCAACACTTGCTCGTCGTCACGTAGAGTCTGTTGCTGGAGCAACACTGCTTCAGATGGCACCTTCTATTGAGCAGAAGAACACCCAGACAGACGTGAAGTTTGCTTCGCTGGCTTCTGAGCTTGATAAAGCCTCCAAGCAGCGCTTCTTGGAGCTCATTCACTCCGATGGCTTTGCTGAGTGGTTCTCGGTTGTTACCCCTCTGACAGAGATTGGTCTTCTCCCCATTGGTTCAAGACCTGCAAAACGTGGCCTGGGCGCCAAGTCTCTTGATGACTTGCGTGCTATCCCCTGGATTTTCTCCTGGTCACAGGCTCGTATCAACCTGGCTGCTTGGTACGGACTAGGCAGTGCCTGCGAGGCAGTAGGGGATATCGAACGCCTCCGTGAAGCATACAAAGAATGGCCACTGTTCACCACGTTTATTGACAACATTGAGATGTCTATCTCCAAGATTGACGCTCGTATTGCAAGGCTTTACCTGGCCTTAGGCGATCGTTCTGAACTTTCAGAGATGGTTCTTTCTGAGATGGCTCTCACACGTAAGTGGGTGCTGAATATTACGGGAAATAAGTGGCCGTTGGAGAACCGTCGTGTGCTTGGTCCTGTTATCCGCCTGCGTCTGCCATTTGTTAATATTCTCTCGGTTACGCAGGTGCATGCCCTGTCTGAGCTTCGTATAAGAGATGACATGCTTACTCCAGAGGAACGTGCAAACATTACGTATTTGATTTTGTGCACCGTGTCTGGTGTTGCCGCAGGTCTGCAGAATACGGGCTGATGTCACACAGCTTGCCGTAAGCTTGAGCAAACAATCGTTTATGTTTACGTAAAACTAGGATTACCTGAAATAAAGTTGCAATATTTACAAGGCGAGAAACCACTGGTAGACAGAGTTTCTCGCCTTATTTTTATTTTAATTATTAAATGAAAGTTGAATTACCTTAACTTTTAGTTGATACTAATGAAGTAAAAGTTCGAAAGAGCAAACTTAGTTTGCCTACGTTATTTTGGGGGATGCATGGATACAGAAAAGACCTCACAGGGTCCTGCGAATTCTGGTCCAGTTCTTCCTCTTGCCATGCTTGGTGAGGGAGAGACTGCGCTGATCGTAACGGTTAAGGGTGCTTCTGATCTTCGCCAGCACCTCTCAACACTTGGTTTTGTTGAGGGCGCCGAGGTAAAGGTTATTTCACGAGTCAACGGCGACGTTATTGTTAGCGTTAAGGGTGCACGACTTGGACTGAACCGTCAGATGTCGTCGCACATCATGGTTTCTCCGCTCTAAACACTTTGTTGTATTGCGCTGCTGGTAAAACCCGCGGCTTTTAATACGTGTTTCGATGAAAGGAAGGTTATGGCAACTCTGAAAGAAGTTAAGGTGGGGGAGAGTTGCACGGTTGCTGCGCTAAAGGGTGTAGGCGCCGTGAAACGTCGCATCATGGACATGGGCCTTACTAAGGGTACTGAGGTTCACGTCAAAAAGGTAGCACCACTGGGAGACCCAATTGAGCTCACAGTTCGTGGCTACGAGCTTTCTATCCGCAAGGATGAAGCTGCAAGCATTGAAGTAGTAGACGTTCACAAGGTAGAGGAAGCCTAATGGCACAAAAGACTATTATTGGTCTTGCAGGTAATCCAAACTGCGGTAAGACCACCCTATTCAATGAGCTTACGGGCTCAAACGGTTACGTCGGCAACTGGCCTGGCGTTACCGTCGAGAAGAAGCAGGCAAACTGGCGAGCTGATAAGGACGTCACCTTTGTCGACCTTCCTGGTATTTATTCTCTGTCTCCTTATTCACCTGAGGAGCAGGTATCACGTGACTATCTCATTAACGAGCGCCCTGATACTATCATTGACCTTCTCGATGTTACTAACCTAGAGCGTAACCTCTATCTGACTACTCAGATTCTTGAGGCTGGTCGTCCAGTTGTCCTTGGTCTTAACATGGTTGACCTGCTCAAGGAGTCTGGTGACGTCATTGATGTCAAGGAGCTTTCTAAGCAGCTTGGCGTTGAGGTTGTTGAGGTCTCCGCACTTCGTAACAAGAACATTGATACTCTGGTAAAGACGGCAATTAAGGCTGGCCAGGAGGGAACTCCTGCTGAGGGTGTTAAGTGCTTTACCCCAGAGGTAGAAGAGGCTCTTGGCAAGATTGCTGCTGCAATCGAGGGCCTTGCTCCAGCATCTCTTTCTCGTTGGTATTCAATTAAGGTCTTTGAGCGCGATGCAGCTGCAATTGCCCCTCTTAATCTTTCTGCCGAGAAGACCGCAGAAATTGAGAAGATTATTTCTGCAGTTGAGAAATCTCGTGATGACGACGCTGAGTCCATCATCACGTCTGACCGTTATGAGTGGATTGCTGGCGTAATGGCAGCTTGTGTCAAAAAGGCACCTAAGAAGCTGTCTACTTCCGAGAAGATTGACCGTGTTGTCACTAACCGTATTCTCGGTCTTCCTATTTTTGTTATTGTTATGTCCCTGGTGTACTTTATCTCTATTTCTACTGTTGGCATCAATGCTACTAACTGGGTCAATGATAATCTGTTTGACAAAGGTTTTCACGTATTAGGCATCGGAGATGCAGAGTATAGTCAGGCAAAAGATGATTTTGATTCGCATCACTATGGTGACCAGATCGACGCTTATCTCAACGCAGCTGATAAAGATGGCATTGATACTACTGAGGTGCGTGCTGCAATTTCCGCAAAACAGTGGGATTCTGACGCTATCACCAGCTTTGAGGCAGAGACTGCCAAGAAGAACGTTGTTGCTCTGAGCGCACCAGTTCATGATGAGGATGGCAACTTCATTGATACTGACGGCAATCCTCTTAAGCTTGACGCTGACGGCAACCCAATTCTTGCTGAGGGTCAGGAACTCCAGACTCTTGGTGGCGTAACTGCCGCTGGCTTTAAGACTGCTGTTGAAGGCGCTGCTACTGAGCCAGATGCTTCCCAGTACGGCATGTATGTCCCAGGCATTCCTAATCTTGCTCGCGGTGCTCTTGAGGGTGCTGGCGCAAGCCCCGTTGTCACTAGCCTTGTAGTTGACGGTATTATCGGCGGCGTAGGTGCTGTTCTTGGCTTTATTCCACAGATGTTTGTCTTGTTTGTTATGTTGTGTTTCTTGGAAGACTGCGGATATATGAGCCGCGTTGCTTTTGTTATGGACCGTGTCTTCCGTCGTTTTGGTCTATCAGGTAAGTCTTTTATTCCACTTCTTATCTCCTCTGGTTGTGGTGTTCCTGGCGTTCTTTCTACTCGTACTATTGAAAATGAGAAAGATCGTCGCATGACGATTATGCTTACCACTATGATTCCA
>JAGZWL010000101.1:0-4341 GCA_018378955.1 Atopobium sp.
AGCTTCTGCAAGATCTTGGTAGAGATCCTTCTCCAGAAGAGATTGGCGCAGAAATGGGCATGTCTCCTGATCGCGTCCGCGAGATTCAGAAGATTAGCCAGGAGCCCGTCTCTCTTGAGACGCCTATTGGTGAAGAAGAAGATTCCCAGCTTGGAGACTTTATTGAGGACTCTTCAGCTGTTGCTCCACCAGATGCAGCTTCTGATTCAATGCTTCGTGAGCAGCTTGAGCAGGTTCTTGACGGCCTTGCTGATCGTGAGCGTAAGGTTATTAAGTTCCGCTTTGGTCTTGAGGACGGTCATCCTCGTACCCTTGAAGAGGTAGGCAAGGAGTTTGGCGTTACGCGTGAGCGTATTCGTCAGATTGAGTCCAAGACCTTGGCAAAGCTTCGTCATCCTTCTAGGTCCGGTCGTCTTAAGGACTACATGGAGGAGTAGCTTCTTGGTTTAGGTGTGTGAGATTGTGCAAGAGGAATTTGAATAAATTTTTTCTAAATAATGCTTGCATGGTTTGGAATGTCTCTCTATACTTAAACACCGCTGAGAAGCACACATATTCCCCGATGGCGCAGCGGTAGCGCAGCTGACTGTTAATCAGCGTGTCGCAGGTTCAAATCCTGCTCGGGGAGCCAGAATTTTCAAGACCAGGCAATGCCTGGTCTTTTTTTGTGTAAAGAACCGTTCTGCTTTTCTCGCATTAGGCAGATTTTTATATGCTGATTTGAAGAGGACGATTTTCTCGCCAATTTGGTCATTTGACCGGTTTTTCTTTATTTATCCTCAAAAACTTCAAAATTGACACCGTAAAAGGTAAAAAACATAACGCTTACGGTATTTCTGCAACCGTTGAGCGACATCTCACAAAGAGCTGTGATGAGATTTGTTAACGTACTCATTAAGGTCAGTGTTATGCAAAAGGCATAACAAATGAGAAAGGTCACTACTATGGATGTGTCTCGTCGCAGTTTTCTAAAGTTCTGTGGTCTAGGCGTTCTTAGCGTTGGTGGATCTAGCGTTCTTGCAGCTTGCGCACCTAGCGAGAAAAAAGAGGAAGGCGCTAAAGATGCAAAGGTAGAGAACAAGGATAAGCCTGTTGTCTTCTTTAACCGCCAGCCTTCCAACAGCTCAACCGGTGAGCTTGATACAAACACTCTTAACTTCAACAAAGACACTTATTACGTTGGCTTTGATGCAGTTCAGGGTGCAGAGCTCCAGGGCCAGATGGTTCTTGATTACATCAAGGCTCACGCAGCTGAGCTTGATCGCAACAAGGACGGCATTATTGGTTACGTTCTTGCAATTGGTGACATTGGTCACAACGACTCTATCGCTCGTACTCGTGGTGTCCGTAAGGCACTTGGTACTGGCATCGAGAAGGACGGCAAGATTATTTCCGATCCAGTAGGTACCAACACCGATGGCTCCGCTTCTGTTGTTCAGGACGGCAAGCTTGAGGTCGGCGGCAAGTCCTACACCATCCGTGAGCTTGCTTCTCAGGAGATGAAGAACACCGCTGGTGCAACATGGGATGCTGCAACCGCTGGTAACGCAATTGCTGCTTGGTCTTCTTCCTTCGGCGATCAGATTGATGTTGTTGTTTCCAACAACGACGGTATGGGTATGTCCATCTTCAACGCATGGTCAAAGGCTCAGAAGGTCCCAACCTTTGGTTACGACGCTAACTCTGACGCTGTTGCAGCTATTGCTGACGGCTATGCAGGCACCATTTCCCAGCACCCAGATGTTCAGGCTTACCTGACTCTCCGCCTGCTCCGCAACGCTCTTGACGGCGCTGATATCAACACCGGCATTGAGTCCGCAGACGATGCTGGCAACAAGATTGACTCCAAGGACTACAAGTATGTTGCAGAGCAGCGTTCTTACTACGCTCTCAACCTTGCAGTTACCGCTGAGAACTACAAGGACAACCTTGACGCAACCACTACTTACAAGGATGCTTCCGCTCAGCTGAGCGCAGACAAGCACCCAGAGAAGAAGGTTTGGCTCAACACCTACAACTCTGGCGACAACTTCCTTGGTTCAACCTATGTACCTCTGCTCAAGAAGTATGCTCCACTGCTCAACCTCAACGTTGAGTACATCGCAGGCGATGGCCAGACTGAGTCCAACATTACCAACCGTCTTGGCAACCCTGACGAGTACGATGCATTTGCATTCAACATGGTTAAGACCGACAACGGTTCTTCCTATACCCAGCTGCTTAAGTAATTAAGTAGTCGATAGCACGAAACAATACCGGAGGGGAGACACCTGCTCTCCTCCGGTGTTCTCGCGAATAAGCGCAATAACTTAGCGAGATAAGGGGTGATTACATGGCAGATACAGAAAACGATATCGTTCTAACAATTGATGGAATGAGCAAGTCCTTTGGACGTAACCGCGTTCTGGATCACATTTCAATGAACGTACGCCGTGGAACCGTTATGGGTCTTATGGGAGAGAACGGCGCAGGCAAATCTACCATGATGAAGTGCCTGTTTGGTACGTATCAAAAAGATGAAGGCAAGATATTTCTTGACGGCAAAGAGGTTAATTTCTCTGGACCAAAAGACGCACTTGAGAATGGCGTCGCAATGGTTCACCAGGAGCTTAACCAGTGCCTTGATAGAAATGTTGTAGATAACTTGTTCCTTGGTCGCTATCCCGTTAATGCAATGGGTGTTGTCGACGAGGGACGCATGAAAAAAGAAGCAAACGAGCTCTTTAGGCGTCTGGGCATGACGGTTGATCTAACTCAGCCTATGAAGAACATGTCAGTATCTCAGCGTCAGATGTGCGAGATTGCAAAGGCAATTTCTTACAACGCTAAGATTATTGTTCTTGATGAGCCTACTTCTTCGCTTATGACTCAAGAGGTCGAGAAACTCTTTGAGATGATTCGTATGCTCAAAGAGCAGGGAATTTCTTTGGTCTACATCTCTCACAAGATGGATGAGATCTTTGAGATTTGTGACGATATTTCAGTTCTTCGTGACGGTAAGCTTGTTATGACCAAGCGCTCAAATGAGACCAACATGAATGAGCTTATCTCAGCAATGGTCGGCCGCTCACTTGAGAACCGCTTCCCAGATGTTACTAACACACCTGGTAAGACGTATCTTTCTATTCAGCACCTTTCAACTAAATATGAGCCATACCTTCAGGACGTCACCTTTGATGTAAAGAAGGGCGAGATCTTTGGTCTGTATGGTCTTGTCGGCGCTGGTAGAACAGAGCTTCTGGAAACAATCTTTGGTGTAAGAACCAGAGCTGCCGGTCGTGTCTACGTCAACGAACACCTTATGAACTTCTCGACAGCTGCAGAGGCAATGGATCACGGTTTTGCCATGATTACCGAGGAGCGCAAGGCAACCGGCCTATTCCTTAAGGGCGATTTGACGTTTAACACAACCATTGCAAACTTGAACCAGTACAAGTCTGGTCCAATCCTTTCTGATCCTAAGATGACTAAGGCTACCGTCAACGAGCTCAAGGTTATGAACACCAAGGCTCAGGGTCCATCAGATTTGATTTCAAGTCTTTCTGGCGGCAACCAGCAGAAGGTCATTTTTGGTAAGTGGCTCGAGCGCTATCCTCAGGTTTTCCTGATGGACGAGCCTACTCGTGGTATTGATGTTGGTGCTAAATATGAGATCTACCAGCTCATTATTGATATGGCTAAGAGCGGTACCACTATTATCGTAGTCTCTTCGGAGATGCCAGAGATTTTGGGAATTACCAACCGTATTGGCGTTATGTCCAACGGCAGACTCTCGGGCATCGTAAATACCAACGAGACAAATCAAGAAGAACTCCTGCGCCTCAGCGCAAAGTACCTGTAGGAGAGGATGATACAAATGCCAAAAACAGGTGGATCTGTTCTGACGGCCGAGCAGGAAAAAGAGCTGCTAAAGCCTATTGATCAGAAGATTGGTTCCATTCAGGCTCAGATTGATGAGCTTCGCGCAAATGGTACCAACAAAGTAATTTCAACACTAAGCGCTATTGAGTCAACAAAGCGCGATAAGTCTATCTCTGCCGAAGAGCGCAACACGCTTATCGAGGGCTACAAGGCTGAGCTGGAGCTTGCCAAGAAGGTTGAGTCCGAGAACAGCGCTCAGGTCTCCAAGCTTATCGCAGAGGCCGAGGCTTATCTTAAGGAGCACTACAAGAACGAGTACCTGGAGCCTGTAAAGGCTAGCTGTGCTCTTGAGAAGGAGCAGGCTAAGCAGAACTACGCTGCTGCTCTTGCGCGCCTTAAGAAGGAGCATGAAGAGGCCGTCAGCAAGACTTCTGATGCTCAGGAAATCAAGGACGAGAAGTACGTCTATAAGAACCGTCA
>JAGZWL010000102.1:0-4271 GCA_018378955.1 Atopobium sp.
ATCGACACTGAAAAATCTACGATGCTAGCTCGCATGGACCTAGGAAAACATAATTACCAGGTTTTGGATCAGCAGCGATTGGAATACGAGCCTGAAAAGAGTTACGTCTCAAAAAGTGGTGTAAGGCTATTTCCTTACTGCCTTCTAGCCTACATTATGCCACCTCTTTACAAGCGTTAAAGTCACTATCAATTACTTGTAAGAGGTGGTCGATAGCCTCTTGTGTACATGACTCTCTCTTAGGACACTCTTCAAAGAGAAGAGAGCGTTTATCCATGAAATGCGTTGCTACAAACCACTCTTCGTTTTGATTGATACACACTGCCCCTACAAGGCGAAGCATTGCTTGTTTGGAGGGAAATACTCCAACGACACGTGTACGCTTCTTTATTTCTTTGTTGAGTCTTTCACAGAGATTGTTTGTGCGTATCCAATGAGCGTGTTCTTTTGGAAAGTCTAGGTAGGTTAGTACATACGGCTCTGACTCTTCTAGAAGGTGTGCTCCTTTTGGGTCTATCTTTTCATACACTTCATAGAGGTGTTCAAAGCCTGTGCGTACCAAATCAGTATCACTAGCTTCAAAGGTATGCTTCATAGCAGCAATAACTGCTTTCCCCTGAGTTTTTGTTCTACATCTATCAAAGACATTTCTCTCTAGGTGACAAAGACAGTTTTGCCAGGCAGCGCCTGTGAGCACCTCACCAATTGCTCTTACAAGACCAGCGTGAGCATCAGAGATAACAAGTCTCACGCCACTCAGTCCTCGTTCTCTCAAAGAGATAAGAAAGTCTTTCCAGGAAAGATAAGACTCGGTATCTATACACTCAAGCCCTATGATTTGTCTTTTAGCTTCTGTGTTTACTGCTATAGCAATAACGACAGCACGCTTGGTTGTATGTCCTGCTTCTCTTATAGGAATATAGGTTGCGTCAAGCCAAAGGTAAGGCCATCTGTCAAAAGACAAAGAGCCGTGTCTTAAGTCATCTACCTCTTCATCTAAAGACTTGACAAGTCTCGAGACTCTGCTTTTACTAATCTTTTCAACACCAAGCTCACTCAGTGCTTTTTCTACCTTTCTGTTTGAGATACCTAGAGTCCACATATCACAAATACAGCTTGCAAGAGCTGTATCACATCTGCTCCACTTACATACGATATCGTCAGGAAAATAGGTTCCTTCACGGAGTTTAGGAATTTTTAAGGTAAGAGTTCCAACTGACGTTACCAGCTTTCGCTCACGGTATCCATTGCGAACACAACCAAGCTCTTCTACTTGCTCAACCATTACGGTATTTACTAAGTCTTCAAGTAGTGTTCGTGCCATACCGTTAAGATCTAATTTGTGATCTTGGGTGTAGGAGAGCTCAGTTTCGTGTAGAGTTTGCATTGCGGTTATTTCCTTTCTGAATTGGTTGTGGTGACTATATTTTAGGAAATAACCGCACTTCTTTTAAACACCTGAAATGCTTGCTTACACCACTTTTCGGGACACGACCATTTTCTGGAAGAATCAGAGGAATCCACTGCCACTCCATCAGCCGCCTATCACCATTCTTCGAGCAACTCTTGCACGGAGCCAGTGCTGCTTCGCGGCACAAAAAATCCCAACACCCAAAGGTGCTGGGATTTTGCACTTGAAACTTTAAGGGCGATTAAGCAGCCTCAACAACTTTCTCTGAAGTGTTGTCTTTCTTAGCAAAGTGCTCAGCGACATAACCAGTAATCAGTGGTGTCAGGATTGCAGTAACGATAACTGCAGCTGCTACCTGTGCGTTTGCTGTTGCAAGAACAGCACCGCCATACAGGGCTGGGTTAGCCTCTGCCATAGCAGCAGGTGTAAGTGCATTTGCACCTGCACAGGAAGAAATAGCAACACCAGCAATACCACTTCCGCCAGTTGCACGATCAACAAAGTAGTTGATAAAGCCACCGCAAACGGAGCAGATAACACCAAGCAGAATGCCTGCAGGACCAGCCATGATGAGGGAATCAAACTTCATAGTAGTTCCCATAGCAAAGAAGGTCATAACAATAATAGCTGGCAGCGCGCTGGTCAGCATCTTCTTCATGGATGGGAAGAAGTTGCCAAGCAGAATACCAATAATAATTGGCAGAACCGCACCAAGCAAAGACCAGTTAATTGGAGACTGACCAGTTGCACCAAGAGCAAGCATGGTAACTGGAGGGCCAACTACCAGCGTAGTAATTGCAACTGCACCCTGCTCATACTCGTTGCCATAATCAGCCATCAGGCCTGCATACATGGAGTTGTTTGCACCAGAGCAAGCAGCAAGGATAACCATAGAAGACAGGCCAAGCAGGTTGTCGTTCAAGAAGAACAAAACGGCCAGACCAAGAGCAACGCAGAAGATTACCTTAGAAATAATGATGATTGCACCGCGAAGTGCAGCCTTAGGTGCGCTCTTGAACGAAATTGTTGCACCAACACATAACATGAAAGCGCCAACCAGAGCAGCAGTACCCTTAACGGTCATTGCGGCAGTAAAGCTACCAAGCGTTGGAAAAACGTCTGGAAAAACTGTGTTCATGAAAACGCCGAGCAACAGTGGTACCAGAATGTTTGCACCTGGAATGCGGCCCAGAGCCTTAAATGGGTGCTGGATGGAAATTGGTTCTTTTTCAGCCATGTACTCCACCTAGTCCATTACGATGCCGCCGTCGCAGTCGCCAATCTCACCGTTGACGAAGCTAGCAGCGTCGGAAGCAAAGAACAGAATCATCTGAGCTGGCTCAGATGGCTGAGCAGGGCGGCCCAAAGGAATGATGCTAATGACCTTGTTGTACTTCTCAGGATCGTTGGAAAGTGCAGTGGTCATACCAGTAATGGTGAAGGATGGGCAGACAGCGTTACAAGAGATGCCGTACTTACCGCCCTCTTTAGCGATAGCCTTGGTGAATCCGTTAACACCAGCCTTGGAAGCAGCGTAAGCAACGGTGCCAAGCAGGCCGCCGCCAATCTTACCAGCAACAGAAGAAACGTTGACGATGCGAGCGCCGCCACGGTCAATGAAGTGCTGCCAGAGAGCATGGGTCAGGTTGTAAGTACCAGTGAGGTTGGTGTTGATAGTCTTAGCCCACTCGACATCGTCGACCTCTGCAAAAGGAACAGTGCTTACGCGACCTGCGCAGTTGATAAGAACGTTAACGTCGCCGCACTCTTCAAGAATGCGAGCAACAGTCTTCTTAACTGCCTCGCCATCAGAAATGTCCATGAAGAAGAAATAGTTTCCCTCGCCAAGTTCCTGAACAAACTTCTGGCCAACCTCTTCCTTATCGAAAGAGCAAACAACTACGTGTCCGCCACCTGCGACGACACCCTTGGAAATCTCAGCGCCGATGCCTGAGTTACCGCCGGTGACCAGTACGAGCTTACCGGTAAAATCAAATGCCATGCTCTTCTCCTTTGAATCTACGAGCACAAATCATTAGGAAACAACTAAATCATACCTGCATTTACATAACAAATAACAGAAAAAATTATCTTCAGAAATACTTTTTTCATCGATATACTGCCTAGACAAAATAATTGTCATAAATGATACTCAATTTAAACAATTAGCTCTTAACAATCCTCTTTCAAAAGTCGCAAGTTTCACAGAGTGATTACGCAACGCACAGTAACCCCGATACGCTCGGCAACTCCGATGCATACAGTAACTCCGCAACGCACAGTAACTCCGATATGCTCGGCAACTTCGATACGCGTAATGCATCCAAAACACACCTTGTCATTACAGGTCATTTTATCATAGAGTTAGACATAGCTAACTTATAGGCATACAATAAGGAAAAAACTATTAGTACCCTTCAATCTTTTGGAAAGAGGTCGCTATGAAGCATCTCTCTGCGCGCGCTCCACTGGGCTTGCGCGCATATATTACCAGCGCCGCAAACTCAACCAGTTCCGTACGTTCTTCTGCACCAGCGTGCTCTCCCAGTGCTACACGCACAGGCGTCGCACAGCGCAGCTCAACTTTGACCCGCAGGTCAGCGCTCACCTTACTCGGCGCAAGCTCTGCGGCCACCATCGCTTTTCTCGCCGCATGTAGCCCACGCGATTCTGCAGCCAACTCAAGCTCCGCGCAAAACCAAAACTCCTCGGCTCCCCTCGTCTTGACCACCTTCACCGTGATCCAGGACATGGCTTCTCGCGTTGCAGGCGAGTTTTGTCAGGTAGAATCCATCACCAAGGCCGGTGCCGAAATTCACGACTACGAGCCTACGCCCGACGACCTCAAGCGCGCGCAAAA
>JAGZWL010000103.1:0-4236 GCA_018378955.1 Atopobium sp.
CGAGAAGAACCGCGGCCTTCCAGGTCGTGGTGCGTTCGGGCAACACGCAGAGCTGCGGCTCATGTGTAACCGTAAGCTCCGGCGCGTCATCGACAACAACTGTGTCGTACAGCGCAACGGGAACCATGAGTGAATCTACTTTATGGTATCCTCGCTGGTCTTTCTGAGTGTGAATGCCCAGGTGAAGGTTGACCTTGCAAGGAATCTGAATGATTTGGCGTCCAAAATTGGACAACGAGGCAGCCATGAGTGTGAGCCTAGTCGAAGTAATGCGGGCGCTTCTGAACTACTCTTCAAACTCGAAGTCAAACAAACGCTCACCGGTCTCAAAATCAAAAAGCTCAACAGTACCGGTCAGAACGTCAACGTACTGGTAGGACTGACGGGCAGTGCGACCGCGGCGCTCGCCAACCTCAACGATGAAAAGAGATGGATGGGCCATAACCAGGGTACCTGTGCGCTCAACAATACGAGAACGGCCCATGTTGGCCTTGACCTTGAGTTTTTGGCCCTGAAGTGAGCTGAGCTTCTCGTGAATCTCGTCTACACGATTAACTGGTGGAATCTCGTTTTCCATCAATCCTCCAAGTCAATCAGTACGTTTGCGATGCGACACGTTGATGTGTCGGAGATTTGTACCGGTCGACAAACAATAGTCAGAATTTCCGAAACTCCACTATACGAGGTAGAAAATAAAATCTCAAGGTTTTACGACAAATGTCACGGGAACAACATCAGTCGATCGGTCAGGTTTGCGTCGGATTCGCGAGAAGATCGTGTCAGGTTCGCGTTAGATTTGCGTCAGGTTGGCATCGGACTTGCAACGACAGCGCGTCAGAACCCCAACAAATTTATGACAAATAGGGGTCCTCTGATAAAATTAGTAACTAACTTCAAAACACAAGGAGGCCCAATGACTGAGACTCTGGGATATGCCATCAGTAAGACCTGGTATATCGTGCTTATTTTTGTTGCTCTTGCTATCGGAATCGCATTCCTTTCCAAAAAGAAATCATCTAAAGCTCTTGTTGCTTTATCAGCGCTTTGCCTGGTATTTAGCGTAGGGTCGTTCGCATTTGGTGGATTGACTGTTTCTGAAGCACAGTCCAAAGGCGCTTCATCTGAACAGCTCAATTCCATGAACCTTATCGAGCTTGTCCAGGCTAACCAAGCCGCACCAGCTCAGACCTCTGTTAATGACGTCAACGAGCTCTACAACAAGATGGTTTATGTCTATCAGTACGGCTCGCCTATCGCGCAGTCGCTCGCGAGCGACAATCCCTTTGTTCATCATGATCTACCTTGGGTAGCAGCGACTCTTCCTGAACTGAAGAAGCTGCTCGACAAAAACGAAGTAGTCTACGTGTCAACAAACAGTCAGATTTTCAAACAGTTGCACATTAACCCTGGTGAAAACGCCGTCGAGCCTTTTATATTCTTTGTTACTTCGGTCAATCCAGCCGGTAGAGTTTTCCCACTTTCAACTGGTGATATGTCTCGTGTTGGCAAAAAAGATGGCGATAAAATCACGATTGGTGACAATCTTGAGTTTACGCTTCGCACGGTTCATACCAATAACGGCGACTATGTGCTTGGCCTTAACTACCAGGTCCTTTTTGCTCTCAGTCGTTACTTCAAGGACTATTAATATTTTTCGGAGCTCCAATAAATGCGCACTTGCGGAGCGCCACTAAACGTGCACATACAACGCTTACATATCATAAACTGCAAGAAAAAAACTCCCATTCACCTGAATGGGAGTTTTGTTTTCTCGGCAGATGCTTTTCGAGGCTTTTTGGAGACTTTAAGAAGCTTTGGGTCAACCAGACCTTACTCAGCTGGGCAGAGCGAGAGCGCGGCCTCATCAGCAATAACGGTGCAGTTAGTGTGAAGCTGCAGGATAGAGGCTGGGCACTGAGGCGAAACGTTGCCAAAGCACATGTCGTAAACAGCCTTAGCCTTGTCCTCACCGCTAGCCACAATCAGAATGCTGCGCGCGAACATGATGGTCTGCGTGCCCATGGTGTAAGCCTGACGAGGGACGTCCTCCATGCGCTCGAACAGTCGGCTGTTTGCCTGAATGGTGCTCTCGGTGAGGTCAACGCAGTGCGTACCCTTGGAGAAATGGTCGTCGGGCTCGTTGAAGCCAATGTGACCGTTGTGACCAATACCAAGAAGCTGCAGGTCAGGATAGCCGGCTTTAGCAACAAGCCTATCGTACTCGGCGCAAGCTGCCTCGACGTCAGGATTAGAGCCGTCGGGCACATGAGTGTTCTCAAGATCAATATTTACCAGGTCAAAGAGGTTTTTGCGCATGAAATAGTGATAGCTCTGAGGATCGTCGTGAGAAAGACCGCGGTACTCGTCAAGGTTATACGTAGAAACCTGCGAAAAGTCCAGGTCTCCCCTCTTGCACCAATCAGCGAGCTGAGCATAGGTGCCAATTGGCGTTGAACCAGTTGCCAGACCAAGGACGCAATTTGGCTTCAAAATAATTTGTGCAGAAATGACATTTGCAGCTTTTCTGCTCATGTCCTCGTAATCACGGGTACGAACAATCCTCATGTCTACCTCCAAGACAGAAGTCACAATTACATTTAGTTTAACATTTGAAGCAAAGAAAAAAGTAACCGGTCGGCGAGAAGAACAAATATCTCGCTGACCGGTTTTGACCTGTTATATGGGGTGTTTCTGTCGCTATTCTGTCGCGACTCTGTTGCGATTCTGACGTGAAGCTGGCGCGAATCTGACGCGGGTCTGACACAGCGGCGGTTATCTGTCCGGAAGCTGACGCAAACCTGACGCGGCAGTAGTTTTCTGTCTGGAATCTGTCTGGAATCTGTCGCGATTCTAACGTGAGTCTGACATAGCGGCAGTTATCTGTCAGAAATCTGACGCAAACCTGACATGACCCTGACGAGAATCTGACGCGAAACCTACGCCGTGCCTATCCCAGAATCTGCTTGGAGAGATCCTGCAGAGCGTGGAAACGGTGAGAGATGGCGTTCTTCTCGTCAGGCTCGAGCTCTGCCATGGTCTTACCTGGAGCATCCTCTGGCCAGAAGAGTGGGTCATAGCCAAAGCCGTTGTGACCCTTTGGCTCGTGACCGATAACTCCCTCGCAATCGCCCTCTCCTACCAGCACAGATCCATCTCTATAGACCAGAGCAACGGTGGAGTGGAAGCGAGCAGTGCGGTCCTCATCAGCAACGTTGGCAAGCTCAGCCAAGAGCTTCTGATTGTTTGCAGCATCATTGCCATGCTCGCCAGCATAACGAGCAGAATAGATTCCAGGAGCTCCGTCCAGAGCGTCAACGCAAATGCCGGAGTCGTCTGCAATAGCCGCTACGCAATCTACCTCGTCAAGCGCAGCCATTGCCTTAATCAGAGCATTGTCACGGAACGTCTGGCCGTTCTCTTCTGGATCAGGGAAATCGCCCAGCTGACCAAGTGCTACAAAGCTTATACCAGGCATTACCTTAGAGAGGATAGCCTCAATCTCAACAAGTTTGTGAGCGTTGCCCGTTGCAACTACCACGGTTGTATTTGGATCAAAGGTCACAGCGTTAGAATCCTGATTTTCACTGTTTTGACTCATGGTTACTCCCTAAATCCAGTCACTTGATTTTGCAGGTCAACAAGGTGAGCGATGCCAGCTTGACCAAGATCGAGCAGCTGGTTGAGTTGCTCTCGATCAAACGGACCGCCCTCGCCTGTTCCTTGTACTTCAATTATCTGTCCAGTTTCTGTTCCAACAAGGTTCATGTCAATGTCCGCATGAGAATCCTCGGGATAGTCAAGGTCCAGTAGCGGCTTACCATTCACATAGCCCATAGAAATCGCAGCTACCTGACCTGTGAGAGGAAGTCTGGGGAGAATGTCCTTCTCGACAAGTGAGTAGAGTGCATCGTGGAGCGCCACCCATGCGCCAGTGATGCTGGCGGTTCTGGTGCCGCCGTCTGCCTGAAGGACGTCGCAGTCCAGCGTGATGGTGTACTCGCCCAGGCGGTTGAGGTCAACAACGGAGCGTAGAGAGCGGCCGATCAGACGCTCAATCTCCATGGAGCGACCCTTGCGGTTGGCGCGCTCTCGCTTGGTGCGACGGTTGGTTGACGCAGGTAGCATGGCATATTCAGCCGTGACCCAACCCGCGCGAGAACTGCGTCGCCACGCAGGAACGCCCTCTTCGACGGTAGCGGTGCACAGGACGCGCGTGTCGCCAAACGTGACCAGGCA
>JAGZWL010000104.1:0-4197 GCA_018378955.1 Atopobium sp.
TATATTCGTGGAAACGCTTCACCTGGACATCAATAATGGAGTCGGCATTAACTTTTGTATCTTGATTGTCCAGCAAAAACTTGCTCATTCTATCTTTGGCTATATGCTTTATCTCTTGCAGCCTATTAAGAACTTCATCGTTATTCTGATACTCTAAAAGTCCCTCGAGATTACCAGTTGTTCTCCAGCTATCTCCTATCAACGCATCAAGATACTCGGCAAGCTCGGGATTACAACCCATGAGCCAGCGACGGAAAGTGATTCCATTAGTTTTGTTAGAGAATTTCTCTGGGTACAAATCAAAGAATGACTTGAGCTCTGTCTCTTCCAAAATCTTAGTATGAAGCGCTGCAACGCCATTGATGCTAAAGCCGTAATGAATGGCAAGGTTAGCCATGTGAACTTTCTTATCAATGATGACTTGTACACTTGGATCAGCGACGGTACTGCGGATACGCTCGTCAAGTTTTTTGATAATTGAAGCAATCTTTGGAGATACTTCCTCGATAAATTTAAGAGGCCACTTTTCAAGAGCTTCTGCCAAAATTGTATGATTTGTATATGCGACAAGTGAAGAAACAATGGCTACAGACTCTTCAAACGAGATATCGTATTTCTCAGTCAAGATACGAATAAGCTCTGGAATTACCATTGTGGGGTGCGTATCGTTAATCTGAATCACAACATAGTCAGCGAGGTCATGAACATTACTGCCGCGCTCAACCGCTTCTTTAACAATCAGCTGTGCAGCATTTGAAACCATAAAATATTGCTGATACACACGAAGAAGCTGACCGTCTTCGTCCGAATCGTCGGGATACAAAAAGAGCGTTAGATTCTTTTTTAAAGCAGTCTTATCAAAATCAATAGCGTCATCGGAGACTAATGATTCATCAATACTTTGCAGGTCAAACAAACGAAGTCTGTTTTTCTTTGTTCGGCCATATCCCAAAACATCAATGGAATAGAGCTCAGATGTCACCGAGAAATCTCTAAATTCCACGGTAAATGATGTCTTCTCGTCTTCAAGCCACCTATTATCAGCAAGCCAAGCATCTGGAACGGCAGTTTGCTGTCTATCTAAAAACTGCTGATGAAAGAGTCCAAAATGATACTTAAGGCCTACACCATCGCCTGGCAGACCAAGTGTTGACATGGAGTCGATAAAGCATGCCGCCAATCGACCAAGACCACCGTTACCAAGTGAAGGCTCAACTTCAAGCTCTTCGATGTCTTCGAGCGAATGGCCTGCTTTAGAAAGCTGCGCTTTTACCTCGTTATAAATTCCCAGATTGATGAGGTTATTTGAAAGCAGCTTGCCAATAAGAAACTCAGCGGAGATGTAATAGAGCCTCTTCTTACCATTATTTAACGGAAGAGCTTCTGACTTACTCTTAACCACTTGAAGCAGTAATTCAAAAACCTGCCTGTCAGTAATTTCAGACAGAGGTTGGTTAAATTGTTGAAGAGACAAAGTGTCTAAGTTCATTACTTCTCCTCTTTGTACACTCTGAAGTACATCTCAGTAATAGTTCTTAAAAAATCTTCTGTGTGACGCGTAATGGCTCCTTGCTTCATACGCCAACACCAGTTACCTCCAACAGTGGCTGGAACATTCATACGTGCAGAATCATCTAAGCCGAGAAGATCTTGCATGGTGTGAATACAAGTGTCACTCACAGAAGCTGCAATTCCACGTGAAAGCGCCTCACCAATTGGCTCATCTTTTGAGCGATGCAGGTAGATATCTGCCTGCTCACGCTCTCTATCAGTAGCCTGTGTCTCGTACCAACCACGAGCCGTTGGATTGTCATGTGTTCCTACATATGCAATGGTATTTGCAGTGTAGTTGTGAGGAAGGTCTCTTGAATCATGCTTTCCGTCAAATCCGTATTGCAAGATTTTCATTCCTGGGAAACCAGTTTTTTCTCGCATGACAATAAGCTCTGGTGTAATCAGACCTAGGTCCTCTGCGATGATTGGAAGCTTTCCAAGCTGTTTCTCTAGCTCCTCAAACAGTTCCATATCTGGACCTTTAGTCCATTTGCCTTCTGTGGCATTTGCAGCTCCGTAAGGAATCTCCCAGTATGCTTCAAAGCCTCTAAAATGATCGATTCGAAGCACATCAAACATCTCAAGATTTGTTTGTACTCGCCAAACCCACCATGAATAATGCGATTTCTTCATATACTCCCAGTTATAAATGGGGTTTCCCCAATATTGACCGGTGGAAGAAAATTGATCAGGAGGAGTGCCCGCAACCGTAATAGGCCGTCCTGTTTCATCCGTTTTAAACAGTTCTGGCTGTGCCCACATCTCAACAGAATCGCGCGAGACATAAATGGGAAGGTCACCGATTATAAGTACTCCCCTTTTATTGGCATAAGTCTTAACCTTTGCCCATTGAGTAAAGAAGAAATACTGAGTCATCTTGTGATACAAAACTGACTTTTGCAGTTTCTTAATCTCTTGTGCAGTTGTTTCATTTCTTTGCTGGTATTGTTTTGGCCACTCCCAGTAGGCTTTATGACCAAACTCTTCCTTCAAAGACATGAACTCCGCGTAAGGATCAAGCCACTCTGCTTGATCGTGGCAGAACTTCTCAAAATCAGCAGGTACATCTTGCACAAACCTATCAAAAGCACGATTAAGCAAGCGGCGATGATTTACGAAAAGCGCACCATAATCAATGCAAGTTTTGCTAGTCCCAAAAGAAATATCTTCAAAGTCATCTGACTTCAAATATCCAAGTTTTTCAAGATCTTTTAGATCAATATAGTAAGGACTTCCTGCTGCTGCAGAAAATGACTGATAAGGAGAGTCACCATAACTGGTAGTGGTAAGAGGTAAGACCTGCCAATACCTTTGTTTAGTTCTGACGAGAAAATCGATAAAATCGTAGGCTTCTTTGCCAAACGTGCCAATCCCATATGAATTTGGAAGAGAAGAAACGGCCAAAAGTACTCCGCTTGCTCGTCCCATAGTTGCCTCTTTCGCAAAAAGAGTACTGGCTTATCTCTTTCAAGATAAGCCAGTACAAAGCTTTAATACTTAACTAGATTATCTTGCGTGTTCTTATCAAAGAGATGAACGGCGTTATCTTCAAATTTAAACCATACCTGGTCGCCAATGTTGAGGTTTCGTTTTGCAAGCTCAGTTGCAGGAACGATAAGAACAAAGTTGCCGTCATCAGTATGAACATGAAGGTGAACTGTGGAGCCCATAAGCTCACTTACTTCAAGATTGCCCTTGAAGGCGCCAATTTCATTTGGCTCAGTCAGATAAATCTGCTCTGGTCTAATGCCAACAATAACATCTGTTGCAGGGGCAGCTACCCAAGACTGTGCTAACAGATTGGCCATCTCAGGAGAAATATCAAATGACATGCTTTCTGTCTCTACATGGAACTCATTGTCCACGCGGATAAGATGTGCGTCAAAGAAGTTCATTTGTGGCATGCCGATAAAACCAGCAACAAAGAGGTTTGCGGGCCTATTGAACACTTCTTGAGGAGTCCCAATTTGCTGAACAAAGCCATCTTTCATAATGACAATACGATCACCCAAGGTCATAGCCTCTGTTTGGTCGTGTGTAACATAGACAAAAGTTCCATTGACCTTTTGACGAAGCTTAATGATCTCTGTACGCATCTGATTTCTTAGCTTTGCATCAAGGTTTGAGAGTGGCTCGTCCATCAAGAAGACTTTTGGATCACGGACAATCGCGCGACCAATTGCAACACGCTGACGCTGACCACCGGAAAGTGCCTTTGGCTTACGATCAAGATATGCCGTGATGCCTAATGTTTCTGCAGCTGCACGGACTTTTTGATCAATTACTTGTGGGTCAACCTTCTTAAGCTTAAGGGTGAACGCCATGTTGTCATAAACGGTCATATTTGGATACAGCGCATAGCTTTGGAAGACCATTGCGATGTCTCGATCTTTTGGTGCAACATCATTGACAAGCTTTCCATCAATATAAAGCTCGCCAGCAGAAATATCTTCTAGGCCTGCGATCATGCGAAGCGTAGTAGATTTGCCGCAGCCCGAAGGACCAACAAGCACCACAAACTCGTGCTCCTTGATAGTGAGATTGAAGTCTTGAACAGCGACAACACCCTCTTCAGTCACCTCAAGGTTGCTCTTTTTCTGCTCAGTTTTCTTACCAAAGAGAGACTTGCTCTTCTTCTCATTT
>JAGZWL010000105.1:0-4187 GCA_018378955.1 Atopobium sp.
CCAGTTCCAGCCTGGCCAGGATTTCCAAGCTCATTACCACAACATCATGGAGGAGAACTTCCACATTCTTCAAGGCAAGATTGACATTGTGGTTGACGGCGAGGTTCACACCCTCTCAGCTGGCGACTTCATCCACATTGAGCCCGGCGAGGTTCACTACGTCAACAACCCTTATGACGAGCCCATCGTTATGGTCTCAACCCTTGCTCCTTTCCAGGAGGTCGACAAGGTTGAGGTAGAGAACCCTACCTATTAAGATTAACATCTGGCGAGAAGGACCAGCGCTTGGCGAGAAGGTCGTTCAGTCGCGACGTTCTTCTCGCCAGCGCAAAAACGAAGAGGGCTGCCTGGCGGTGGCCCTCTTTTATGCGAAGGAGTACCTGCTGCAGGTCAACGACATGAGCCGTAAGTTCATCTTTACTAAAGAGTGGGAAAGCTTCTACCTCAACATCGAACCCGTAGCGTAGATTTTTCGGTGTCGATTGATCCAAAAATCTACACGCAATAGTCTCACGCACATAATTGCATCGTTTTTGGATTGAACGCTGTGGTCTCTCCAGCTACAAAAAATGCCACCGGAAGTCCGGCGGCATTTTCATTTCATATGGGAAAGAAAGAAACACAAGGTTTAGCCGGTAGTCGGAACCGGCTGGGTATTTGCCAAACTTACTTGTTGGACTGCTTAATCATCCAAATAGTCTTGGAAAGGAGAGCAATGTGCTCGTCCATTGCTGCGGAAACAAGGAAGTTGTCTTCAGCATCTGCGTCCTTCTTGATCTCTGCTGCGAAGGCGCGAATTGCCTCGTAGTCAGCAAGAATAGCCTGGTAAATCTCCTGAGGATTCTTGAAGCCCTCTGCAGCCTCGGAAAGAGTTGCGTTCTTGAGGAAGGAATCCATGGAACCAAGTGGAGAGCCGTCGTTCATCAGGATGAGCTCGGCAACCTCGTCAAGCTGGTCATACATTGCACCGTAAACCTCGTCGAGGTCGGTGTGTACGTTGTAGAAAGAAGGACCGCTGACATACCAGTGGAAGTTGTGAATCTTGTGAGCCTCAACAGCGTAGTTAGCGAGAAGAACATTGAGCTTATCGTTTAGCATAGTTAAAACCTTTCTATCTGGTTCCTACTAAATAGTAATGATTACTATTTAGTATCTATATTCCCCTCTTTGGGTGGGATATACAAATTTTCTAAAATTTTTTGAGATGCAATGTTTGAAGTCGCAACCCCACAATAACCTGCATGATTTTTGCTATTGCAGTCGACCTACACTCGTCTTTTTGACAAAACGGTTAAATCACACGGGTTTCTCGCTAAAGGGTTGTGGAAAGAAGGCAAAATCAGCGCAATCAAATTTTTAGCGCTCTCTTGCAAGGAGACCACATGACCAAGATTCCAGAGGGCTACCGTTCAAGCCTTTCGCTTTACGATACTCAAAAAGCAATTGAGCAGGTCAAGAACGTGTTTTTGACCAAGCTGTGCGCCGCACTGAAGCTGTCGCGCGTCACCGCTCCACTGATTGTTGACCCGCTTACCGGTATGAACGACAACCTCAATGGTGTCGAGCATCCGGTTGCATTTGACCTGCCAAACGTCGGCAAAAACGCCGAGGTAGTTCAGTCGCTCGCAAAATGGAAACGCTATGCACTCTGGCGCTACAACTTTGCCGTCGGTCGCGGTCTGGTCTGCGATATGAACGCTATCCGTCGCGACGAACAGCCCGATAACCTGCACTCCATTTACGTGGACCAGTGGGACTGGGAACGCATCATCACGCAGGACGAGCGCAATACCGATACACTGGAAGACGCCGTCTGTCGCATTGTCGAGGCAATCTGTGGCACACTAGACGAGCTCAAGTGGCACTATCCGCAGCTTAACACGCAGCTCAGCCGAGAGGTTACCTTTGTGACCTCGCAGGATCTGGAGGACCTCTACCCTACCCAGACGCCCAAGCAGCGAGAAGATCTGTTTGTTCGCGAGCATCCAACCACCTTTATCGTGGGTATTGGCGGCGCTCTAAACTCCGGACAGCCTCACGATTTCAGGTCTCCCGACTACGACGACTGGTCACTCAATGGTGATCTGCTGTTCTGGGACGAGACTCTGGACTCTGCGATTGAGATTAGCAGTATGGGCATTCGCGTTGACGCTGAGGCGCTTAAGTCGCAGCTGGCAATCGCTGGATGTGAAGACCGCCTTAAGCTGCCGTTCCACAAGATGCTCATTGACGGCGAGTTGCCCTTTACCATTGGCGGCGGCATTGGCCAAAGCCGTCTTTGCATGCTGCTGCTAGAAAAAGCGCACGTCGGAGAGGTGCAGGCATCTATCTGGGACAAGCAGACCGAAGACCGCTGTGCAGAAGCAGGCGTTTCTCTGCTCTAAGCAGCGGGCCTGAACGCGCGAAGCGGGTCTGCATCGCGTGTCACTAAACGCGCGTAGCCGCCCTCAAAACTAAAAACATTTTGGCGTTTCTCCTGTTAACGCTACAATAGTAACCCAGTGTAATTAAAAGCCACTGAGTCTAACTGGCGATTTAAGGAGCGACTCTATGAATTGCCCCAACTGCGGAGCTGAAATTAGCAAGCACGCAAAGTTCTGTTCCAACTGCGGACAGAAGCTTTCTGACGTCGCGGACGCCGCAGACGTCGAGAAAACCGATACGCTCGCCGAGTCAACAGAACCTGCACCAGAAACCGCACCCGACAACTCCACCACAGCCACCGAGGTTATCGCACCAGCAGAGACTGACGATCCAGTTGACACCGCAACTGATCAAGACACAACTGATCCAGACGCAACTGTCCTGGCAGAGTATCCAGTCGATGACGAAGACACAACTGCTGCAGAAACCTCACTCCTAGAGGTATCGGCAGACGACTCCTACATCACCCCAGATGAAGCGCCTACCGCCGTCACCGACTCGGACGCCGTTGCAGACGCTGACGCAGATGCTGACGCAGACCCTACCGTTGCGTCCGAAGCAGAACCTACAACCTTCATCAACGACCCAGATCGCATCGACGTCTTCACCTCTGACGACGTTGATTCAACTGCTATTTCGCACTTTGATCCTTCGCAGTTCACCGTTGTTTCAAGCGGACCTAGTTCCGTTGAGCGCAAGCAAACCAAGGACGGCTCGGACACACTCCGCAAAGTTGCATTTGGCCTGCTTGCGGCCGTTCTGGTTGTAGGCGCACTGGCCGTTGCTTGGGTCATTCAATCCCACCAAGACGACGCAGCCAAGCGCAGCGCCGTCCAGCAGCGCATTGCAACCTATCAGGAGCAGATTGAGAGTGTTGGCGTTGATCCTCGCAGTGACAGCAGTCGTGTTGAACTTCTTAACCAGTACGAGAAACTCAATGAAATTGAAGAGCAGATTCAGGCTGATCAGAAGAATGGACAGTTCCGTATGCCTAATGGCAGTGACGATACAGGAATCAACGTTCTGAATAGCTCAATCTCTGATCGACAGAAAAGCATTCGCGACTGGTTTGAGGCCGACTACAAGCGCAGGCTAACCGCAAACAGCTTCAACGACACAGATACCGCAAATACTATGGATCAAAAGTCTGTGGCAAATAAGCTTGTTGAGCTACAAGCTCTTCTCGGAGATATTGAGCACGAGAAGGTTATCTGGGGCGACGATACAGGCAACAATTCAACCTATGATTCATACCACTCTCGCGTATCTGACCAGATAAAGAAGGGTGAAACTCTTAAATCTGGCGTGGCCGAGAAGACCAAAAAAGAGCAAGAACAAAAAGATAAGGATAAGAAGTCCGAAGAAGACCGCAAAAAAGCTCAAAAATGGGTTGGCACCTATAGCGGTACCGGCACCGACGGCAAGCCGATGGAGGTTGTCATCCAGAAAGACGGCACGGTCATTTGGCGCACTGGTGGTCAGCCAGAGGTTCGTGGCACCTGGACCGGTGACGAGTCAAAGCTTGAACTTGACTTCAACGGCCAGGTTAGTGGCAGAAGCGAGCCTTTCACCCTCTCTTCCACCAACGGTGGAAGAACCGTAACCATCAGCTCTCAGAGCAGCACCTGGAATACTGACACACTTTCTAGGAAGTAACGCTGACTAGAAAACCGCCCGTCACAAGACACAAATATGGCGAGAAGACCGATCGATCTTCTCGCCATTTTTTCGTGTGGACAACACAGACTTACTCGCCGAGGATG
>JAGZWL010000106.1:0-3879 GCA_018378955.1 Atopobium sp.
TCGGATAGCAGTAACTACAGACTCTCAAGGAAGCGATGTTGCGCGGCTCGTCCTTCTTCGTCCCATTTGAATACACCGGCGTCTTCAAGGACGTGCGAGAAGACAATACCAACCTCGTCATAGATATACTTTTTGAGCTGTTCGGACGAGAGGGAAGCGTTGCCCTTGCTGGATCCGTCACCCTGTTCAAGCAACTTGGCGTAAATCTGGCGCGCCCAGTCGGCGTGGGAGATGGTGGTAGAGTCCGTGGTCAGCTGACCATAGACGGCATTGGCTTTCTTGTCATTTGCCAGACACTGTTCCATAACCGACTGCACCTTGTTAAGCTCTGGCACAAGGCGAGGAGGAAGTACAGCAAGGCCCATAACCTCGATGAGGCCGATATTCTCTTTCTTGATGTGGTGATACTCGGCATGAGGATGGAAGATGCCAAGCGGATGCTTTTCGCTGGTAATGTTGCAGCGCAATGCAAGAAAGACCTCGTAGGTGCCATCTTCTAGCTTGCGGACAACAGGGGTAACCGTGTTGTGGAGCTCGCCATCAGTTTGCGCGTAAACAGAGACGGATTCGTCGGTATAGCCGCGCCATGCAGAGATGATAAACTCCGCAGCCTTGAGCGCTTCTTCTCGACTAGTGGAAGAGAGGCGGAGGACAGAGAGTGGCCACTTAAGAATTGCGCCCGCTACCTCGGGGAACTGCTTGAGTTCAAACTCTTCTGCAACTTCCGCGCGCATCATAGGGAACTCGTAACGTCCGCCCTGGTAGTGATCGTGCGAGAGAATCGATCCACCAACAATTGGCAGGTCGGCATTGGAGCCAATAAAGTAGTGGGGGAATCTATCTACAAAGTCAAAGAGATTGACGAGCGCCTCGTGATCAATGTGCATAGGAATGTGATCCGAGTTCATAGCAATGCAATGCTCATTGAAGTACGCGTATGGACTGTACTGGAATCCCCAACGATGCTGATTGAGTTCAATGGGGATGATGCGCAGGTTTTGCCTAGCAGGATGAGCACCCGCGCCAGACGAAGCGCCGCGTCCGGAGTAGCCCTCGTTATCCAGGCAGAGTTGGCATGCGGGGTACTTCTCGCCAGAAGTGTTTTGAGCTGTTTTAGCTGCTGCAATCTCACGAGGGTCTTTTTCTGGCTTGGAGAGGTTGATGGTGATCTCAAGGTCTCCCCAGGTAGTTGGCGTAGTCCAGGTAATGTTTCTGGCAATGGCGCTTCTTCTGACGTAGCCAGCATCACAGCAGAGTGTGTAGAACCAGTCAGTTGCAGCGCGAGGTCCCTCAGAAGCGTACAACTCGTTGAAATGGCGTGCGACCTCGGAAGGCTTTGGCAGCAGAAGGCCCATAACACGCATGGCAAAAGAGTCCTCGCCACTCTGGGTGTTCTCGACAAGTCCATGAGAAACAGCTAGACGAGCAAGCTCGGCCAGCGTCTGATCAAGATTAAACGCCGTCAGGTCAATCTTCTCCCAAGACTTAACGGGAGCTGGACCTTCGTACGAGAGCATATCCAGCAGAGCGTTATAACACCAGGTCAGATCCTCAGTTTGAATAAGTCCGCGCTCGCATGCATACGCAACAAGCTGCTGAATGCACAGTGCGCTTTCGTTATCTGCTACAGCCATTGTGCACAAGCTCCCTGGTCAGAGATAGCGTAGTGGCGGCAAGCGCCTTCGCCAAACCACTGGTTCATTTGTGCTATAAAGGTCTCGACAAGGGCGAGAGGGACAAAGCACTGGATAGAGCCGCCAAAACCGCCGCCGTGAATGCGAACGGCGCCAGAACCTTTTAAGATGCTCTCGGCCAAGCCAAGGGCAAGCATAGCCGGCTGATATGAGCCAGAAGTGGAAACGTTCTGCAGGTACATACCGGAACTTGCGCCAGAAGCGTTGGTGAGTGCAATAAAGGACTCAATGTCAGAGTTCTGAAGATCTGCCCAGCGTTTGTCTACCAGGTCATTCTCGTACCAGTAGTGAATAGCGCGGAGAAGAGCGCGGTCTCCAAGATCTTCTCGCAGCTCATTGACGCGAGCTTGGAAGTCTTCAACGGGAACCTCAGAGAGGCGAGTCTTGCCAAAAGCCGCGGCAACTTTCTGCATCTCAACAGGTACAGCGGCATACTCATCAGTGAATGCAACGTGATCGCAACCAACGTCAACAAGGCAGAGCGCATAGCCGTAATCCTCAAAGTTGAGGTCAAGCTTTTCTGCTTTGGGCTCTGCGGGGTCTTCAAAGTTCATGAAAGCAAGGCCGCCAAGGCAAACAGCCAGCTGGTCCATAAGACCGCACGGCTTACCAAAGTAAACGTTTTCTGTGTTCTGGCTCATTTGGGCAAGTTTAACAGCAGAAATCTCGCTGCCACCTTCCCAGAGAGCTTCCATTGCACGGCCGGCTGCAGCCTCAAACGCAGCAGAGGAAGAAAGTCCGCCACCACCAGGGACATTGCTAACTACTGCCATGTCAAAGCCGGATGGCTCAAAACCAAGTTTGACCAGGTTTGCTGCCATACCACGAACAATAGCCTTAGTGCTCAGATACTCAGCTTCGGTGGGCTCTAGATTTGTGTAGTCAACCTCAAAAGGATCATATCCCACGCTGGCTACACGAATAACGCCCAAGCTGTTAGGGGCGCAAATTGCATCAATAGCAACATCCAGGGCACCAGCGATGACATGACCGCCCTCGTGATCTGTGTGGTTTCCTGCAATCTCGGAGCGACCAGGCGCGTGTACCGCAAGATAGCGGTCAGCTTTTCCAAACATTTGCTCAAAGTGCTCTTTTGCGCGATTGAGCTGAGCTGTGGTTTTCTCGTCAAACGTGTGAGCCATGGTGTTCCTTTCCCTTTAGTGCTGTGAAGCTACAGGTACCTTAAAAGAATCGATAAACAATTTGCGAGCTGTAAGGCTGCTCAGGCGTGCAGGTAGGCTGAGGCCACTCCGCATGGTGAGCACAATCTGGATAAAACTCGCTCTCAAATGCAAAACCAGCCTGAGGCTTGTAAATAGCGCCGTCTTTTGCACGTGCCTCATCAAGCCAGTTGCCGGTATAAAGATGAGCACCTGGAGCGGTAATTTGAATCTCAAGCGAGCGTCCGCTTTCTGATGTGGCGAGAAGGGCGGGGCGCAACTGACCGTTTTCATAGTTGTTAATAGCAAAGCAATGATCATAGCCATGAGCAATGTTGAGCTGCTTGTTATCTACACCAAGATCTTTACCAATGGTCTTAGGTGCGCGGAAATCAAAAGGTGTTCCTGCAACAGCATCTATGGTTCCCGCGGAAACTGAGTCTTCTCGTAGAGGCAGATACGAATCTGCATGAATGGTCAGACTATGACCGCAGACATCTCCAGAATCATGACCATTAAGGTTGAAGTATACGTGGTTAGTCATGTTTACAAATGTTGCAGCATCGGTTGTGCAGGTATACGTAAGATTTACCGTTGACTGCGCGCTCTCTTCAACAAGCTTATAGGTTGCGGTAATGTGGCGGTTTCCTGGTAATCCATATTCTCCATCTACCAAGTCAATGCTGAAGGTTACCGTATTTTGTGCTTCATCAATTTCTGCCTGCCAAATGCGCTTATGGATGCCAGCAACCAAATCAGTATGCAGGTTATTTTGGTTGTCTGGACCGTTGTTTTTAGGAAGATGATAGATAACACCATTAAGCGGAATCTCTGCTTTATCTGCGCGGTTAGCAGAAGGTCCAATGGAGGCACCAAAGCAGGCGGGGTTATCTAAATACAGGTCAAATAGGCTATATCCAAGAACTACATCTGCCTGCGTCCCATAAACATCTGGAACTGAAACGCCCAGAATGGTGGCACCAAAATTGCTTAATTTAATTGATGAATGGGCGCCGCGAATGGTA
>JAGZWL010000107.1:0-3277 GCA_018378955.1 Atopobium sp.
CGCTCTGTAAACAGGGCAAGTAAACACTCACGTGATGCGTGTCATTAAAACCTGGAAGTCTAGCAAGATTATCTTCAGAGGTTTCTGTTTCTAGATGAATAGAAAGTGTATGTTCACCCGCATCATCCAGCGAGAAGTTCTTGTAAGGTTTGCCATCAACTGTCACAAATACAGAGCTGAGCTTTTTAAAATACGCAGCTTTAAGTAACTGTAAAACTGAAGAGGCTCCCTTAGGAACTTCATCAATATTTAGATCAAGTACCACTTCTGAACTGTCCGTGATAAAGGAAACTAGAATATCTGAAGTACAAGCAGCCATCTGTTTAAAAAGACCGGGGTGCCAAGAAGAGCAGGAGCCAATGACTCTAAGTTGATTGGAAGAGAAACGCAGCGGATGAACCCATCCGTGAACAAGTTTCTCTGACCATGGTGCACCAAGTAAAAACTTGGATGCCGGAGAACTAATGCTCCACTCCCCAACTTCCATACGCACCTCCAATCACAAGTTAAATTACTATAGTTATATACTACGAGGTTATCAGACAGTATTACAATCTTTAGTAACAAATAAACTGCTCTTGTTGTCCATAGGGAGGCAACAGATATGTTTGGCGAGAAGATATTTAATTTTTCAGAACCGATTTCTAGAAAAACAGTTCGTATTGTAATATTAGTCAGTTTTCTGGCTTATCAGGGAATGCGGCTACTGTGGAAACAGGGACTTATTCCACCATTACTATTTTTTCTAGTATTAATTCTGACTGAGGTTATCGATTTTTATGTCTTTTTTAAAAGCGGTATCAAAAAATGGGTAAGAATTTTGTTCTTAGTTTTCCTCATACTTGCGCTTATATTTGAGATCAGCCACATCATTTATTTTCTTTAACCGGTGAATAAAACCCTCTTCCACCAACGTAGAAGAGGGTTTTTCATATGTATTATATAAGGCTTACGTAATTACTCAGTAGCAGATACTTCTTCTGAAGCCTGTACCTCACCGGCATCATTTTTCTTTGCAAGCTTCTTATCAAGCCAACCAGTAAATGCTGGAGCTACCAGTGCAGTAATAACTACCGCGGCAGCAAGCTGAGCGTTTGCGTTTGCAACAACCTGAGCCGTATACGTTGGATCAACAGAAGCAACTGCAGCAGGAGTGGTTGTTGCGGTACCTGCAATAGTTGCGCTCGCAAGACTTGCCTTACCAGAACCGCCCAGTAGACGCTCAACAAACATGGTAAGGATACCCGTGATGATGCAAAGTACTGCTAAGAGAATACCTGATGGACCGCCCGTAATAAGGTTCTCAACACTCATGCCACAACCAAGAGCAAAGCCAACAACAGCAATGCAAGGGTTAATACCAGGAACCAAAAGTCCCCTGATAAAAGGACTAAGGTTGCCAAGAACAACACCAAGAACCAGAGGAAGCAGTGTGCCGATAAGTGCGGTAGGAGAAATTGCTGCAACGCCTGCTGCACCTAAAGCAATCATGGTAACTGCAGGACCTGCAACAAGAGACAGAACAGCAGCAGCACCCTGCTCATCAGGAGTTCCATACTCAGCAGTAATACCAATGTACAGAGCAACGTTACAAAAGGTGATGCCACCAATAATAGAAAGTGCATTAAGACCAAAGAAGTTATCGTTCATGAATTTGGCAACAAAGAGACCAAAGGCAATAGCAATGGCAAGCTTAGGAATAAGAATGGTCAAGCCAGTCTTCAGAACCTTTGGAACCGTCTTCAGGTCAATGGAGGCGCCAACAAACAACAGAACAATGCCAACAATCGCAGGGGCACCCTTAGCAACAGCCGTGGTAAAGCTACCAATTTCTAGAACCTGAGGGAAAAAAGAGTGAAGCAGTAGGCCCACAGAAAGTGGATACAGCATAATATCGCCAGGGAACCTGGGGACGCCAATCTTACGAGTTGTCTTTTGCTGTTCAGCTGCCATTATCAGCTCCTTTGCCCTGGTGGTCAAAAAATAGTTGACCTACTTTATCAGCACAAAGAAACATTTTTGAAAAGCGCTGCGCAAATTAACAATTTAGCTACAAACGCGAGAAGACCTTACAAGCTGCAAGGTCTTCTCGCGAAATGGGTGTAATTGAGCTGTAAAGACGGACTAGGCCCAGAACTTAGATTTTGCCACCCTCAACGACAATGTTGTTTGGATCTACCTCGTCGCCATAAATTGGAGCAAGTGTCTCTTCATAAGCCTTGTGGAAGAAGTTCTCCTCTGCAAGAGGACCGGTAATCTCGTTGTTGATAAACTCCAACAGCGAAGAGTTGCCCTTGTGAACTGCCGCAGCAATAGTATCGGAGTCGCCCAGGTCATCAATGCCAACAACAAAGCCAGGGTTAGACTTAATCCATGCAAGTACCTCGGTATTATCGGTTGAGAAAGCATCGCCGCGGCCATCGAGCAGCGCGTTATACGCATCAGCATAGCTATCAAATTTGACCAGCTCAACTTTAGGCGCGTTCTTAGCAAACCAAACCTCGGCTGTGGTTCCCTTAGAAACAATAAGCTTCTTGCCATCAAGCTGTGAAACGTCTGTAATTGGTGCAGAGGATGGAGAAACAATGCCCAGCTTAATCTTCATGTATGGCAGAGAGAAATCAACCTTCTCTTTACGGTCATCGGTTACCGTAAAGTTTGCCAACATGATATCTGCCTTATTTGACTGCAAGAAAGGCACGCGATTTTGTCCGTCAGTGGCAATGTAGTTAATCTTTACGCCCATATCCTTTGCAAGCCGCTCAGCAAAAACAATGTCGTAACCAGCGTAATTACCGTTTGCATCAACGTAACCAAAAGGAGCTTTATCGCTGAAGACACCGATATTTACCGTGCCTGCCTTCTTGATGTCATCAAGGGTTCTAAACTTTGAGTCTGTATCAGAAGATCCACCCTGAGCTCCGTCGGAATCCTTTTTCTTGCATGCTGCCAAAAGAGCTGCAGCAGAAAGTGCGCTTGCACCAAGGAAAGCACGGCGAGAAAGAGAAGCGGAAGTATTTTCAAAGAAGTTCATTTTAAATCCTAACAAGTTGTATCAATTACTACATCATCTACGTGCAAAAACACGTTGTTTACTTATGCACACGTTCAAACTCAAAGGTGCGCAAAAACTCTTGTGCCCTTTCTGTTTTAGGTGCCGAGAAAAACTCTTGTGCATCGGACGACTCTTCTACGATGTGCCCATGATCAATCAGGATGACTCGATCAGCAACTGCTTGAGCAAAACGCATCTCGTGAGTTACTACCAGCATGGTCA
>JAGZWL010000107.1:3330-7135 GCA_018378955.1 Atopobium sp.
TGCAAAACCTCGTGAACCATCTCTGGATCAAGAGCTGCGGTAATTTCGTCCAGCAAAAGCACCTCAGGATTAGTCATCAAAGCACGAACAATGGCCACACGCTGCTTTTGACCGCCAGAAAGCGCTGATGGATAGGCATCTTTCTTCTCCCACAGTCCCACACGACGCAGCAGTTCTTCTGCCTGTGCCAAAACCTCATCCTCTGAGCGCTTCTGCACTACCAGAGGGGCCAGGGTTACGTTTTTCAAAACCGTCATGTTTGGGAACAAGTCATAGCTTTGAAAAACCATACCAATGCCTGCTGCGGCGCTTTCCCTCTTCTGACCAGAAATAACCTGATCGTGGAGAAGCACTTCTCCCCCTTGGATGTCTTCCAAGCCAACAATGGCGCGAAGCAGCGTAGACTTACCGCAACCAGAAGGTCCCAACACCACGACTACCTCGCCTTTATTGATGGAGAGCGAAATCTTATCAAGCACGGGTTTCTGGCTTGAGGGATATACCTTAGTGAGGTCCTTAACTGCTAAAACGGTGTTACTCATGTGAGGCGCTCCTCTCAAGCCTGCGTGAAAGATACGAAAGTGGGAAGCAGGCAGCAAAATACAGGAAGAAAATAGCTCCGTAAATCCAAAGTGCTCCGTCGGTTGGGAACTTGAAGCGATAAAAATCGGTGATCTGACTACCAACTCTGAGCAGCTCAACCACGCCAATCAAATTACAAAGTGACGTTGTCTTAATCATGCGTGTAATCAGGTTGATGGCTGGGGGCAAAAGACGCCTAAAGGCCTGAGGTAGGATGACCCTCAAAAACGTCTGCTGGCGAGAAAGGCCAAGTACAAACGCGCCGTCATACTGAGATGCTGGAATTGACTCCAACGCTCCTCGTACCAGGTCACCAAGCTCGGCTGCTCCCCAGAAGGTAAAGACCACAATTGATGCCTCAACGCCATCAAAGTTGACGTCAAACCATTCAGAAGTACCAAAGTACACCACAAAGAGCAGTACAAGCTGAGGCATAACACGAACAATCTCAAGGTAAACACGAAGAATTGCGCGAACCACCTTGTTGTTGGATGTCATAAAAAGTCCAACGAGAATACCAAGAGGAATGGAAAGTGCCACAGAGATAAGGCCAATGTGCACCGTTGTTGCAAGACCTCCAAGAAGGCGCGTTATCACTCCTTCCTGCAGCAAAATGTTATCGACGGGCATAGTCAAGCCTCCTCTCCAGCCAGCTGCCAAGCAAAGAAATAGGAACAAGGATAATCACATAGGCAATTACCAGCATAAAGAGGGCTTCTGTAGTGTCGTATTGCATGCCAATAATGTCCTTGGTTACGTACATCAAATCTGCAAGAGCAATGCCGGAAACAACGGAAGATTCCTTGATCAAGAAAATGACGTTAGCAACAAGGCCTGGAATTGCTACAGAAAGTGCCTGTGGAAGAATAACGTGCTGGAGCGCTTGAATCTTTGAGAGGCCCAAAACCTGTGCAGATTCAAACTGAATAGCTGCAACTGATTCAAAACCTGCACGAAACACTTCTGCCATATAGGAGCCACCAAGAAACGTTAGACCCACAACAGCAGCTACCTCTGCATCCATTTTGAGACCAACTTTAGTCAGACCAAAGTAGATAAGAAACAGCTGAATAAGCAGGGGTGTTCCTCTGGAAAGCTCAACATAAACAGCATTAAGCTGACTTAAAACAGGAATTTTTGTCAGCGAAATCTGAGCACTTATCAAACCAACGATAAGCGAGAAGAGAACTCCAAAGAAAGAGATAGTAAGCGTTATTTTTGCAGCTTCTGCATACAGTGGGAGGTGTTCCCCTATGAAGCTCCAGTCCATGCGAATAAATCCTCTCGGGATGTGCGAATACTCACACAAGAGTTACAAAATAGCTTTACGCCCGAGTCTGTACCAGGAAAATTTTGCTCAGCGACAATTACACCCTGGTCGTATGTGACCCGGGCACCAGACACATCGCGGTGCATGCACAAAGTGCAGTGTATGTCGTAGCCATAATTCGCATGCGTATAATCCTAGCCGCTACTAGGATATTGTCAACTCACAATTGGTAAATTTTTTGATAATGGAAAATTCTTCCACTAAATCCTCAACTGACATACGTGCGTTAGCGGGACTTGTAGAAGGTAATTGACGTGCGGAAATACCAGTTTGTTGCTCAGTATAACGCTTGTAGAATTTTGATGCGGTTCCACCCAGCGTAAAAATAGCGCAGATTGATGAATCTTGAATAAGAGCGCCAATATTGTGTGGAATCGGATTTGCAATAGAAGCATCACTAGCACCCTTAATATCACAAGCCTTAAGCACATCACAAAGAGCAAGATGATGTCTTTTACAGAAGTCAATCTTTTCAGATATGGACTTGAGGGGTTTCTCGCCATATAACGCGGCAACTACGCGCCAGAATCTATTCTGAGGATTACCAAAGTAAAAGCCAATTTCTCGAGACTTGGGACTAGGCATGGATCCCAAAAGCAGCACGCGAGAGTCAGGGAAGATGATGGGGTCAAGCGTGTTCTCTACATGCGCAAGCGCAGTTTTGACAGCATCGCCAGCAGGCTGAGGTCTGTTTGCAGCCACGATTACTCGCCTTCTTGCAGCGGCTCAACAAACTCCTGCAAATCATCAAGGCGCAGTACAGTTACTTGACCGTAGCCGGCGCCACCTGTTGTGCCTGTGTCAATTCCCCACTTATCGCCATCTGACTGGACCCATTGCGCAAGACCATCAGGGGTAGTGGCGCTGCGGTTCAAGTTTTTTGCACCAAAGCTTGCTAACAAAGGCGTGGGTGTATGGCCGCAAATTACAACGGGATACGCTGCTTCTGACGTGCGGAAATCCGTTGGATATTGCCAAAACTCTTCACGAATCCACAAAAGATCGTTTTCAGACTGTTTGCTTAAATACTGCTCTAAAGAAGCCTTATCCCAGGCGGTTGGCAAGGGAACGCCATTGGACTTTACGCCCGCATGTACCAGAACAAAATCTCTACCTTGGACCTCAACGGTGGTGTACAAAGGAAGCGCCTGCAGCCAGTCAATCAGCTCACTATATTCTTCTTCAGAAAGCGCCTTGAGCTCAGCAAGTGTTGCGTCTCCCCCGTTAATCTGCCACATAAACTGGGCTTCAATATCGGCTTCTGGGTCCAACGCTTGCAGCGCAAGCTGCTCATGATTGCCCATCAAAACCGTACAGTTAGGAAGCTCGCGAATTGTCTTTATAGTGGCAAGCGAGCTAGGGCCACGGTCAATCATGTCGCCAAGACAATAGAACACGTCTGTCTCGGTTGGATTAATACGCTCTAGAGCACGCCTAAGCGGCTCCACATGACCGTGAATATCAGAAAAAACGTACGTTGCCACAAAAACCTATTCCGTCGAACCTTCATCTGCAAGCGTCTGACCATCAAAGTTCAGATTTTGCGTAAGCTCTTTTGCAGTATCAAGATTAAAGTCTGGCGAGAAGAAAACGTCAAGTGCATATGGCACATTTGCCAGCGCATGATCATACAAATCCCAGAAGCTCTCTTTGCGAATCTCTCCCGTAAAAGGATCAGTCCACTCATTTCCTGCTCTGTTATCAAAATCAGAATCAGAGGATTCCCTTGCCTCGTGAGAGAGCGCCTCAATCAAAGAAAACCTATTTGTACCAAAAGTACGCTCAAGATGACCAAGTAGCTTTCTCTTCTTACCTGTTGGCGAATATGCTAGATGTTGGATAATCCTAAAATCAACAGCAGCTGACGAGAAAATCCTGGTATCGGTAGGTTTT
>JAGZWL010000108.1:0-3778 GCA_018378955.1 Atopobium sp.
CTTGAGAAACGACATAACAGCCTACTCAATAACGTAGCCAAGTCCGCGGCGTGTCATAACAAAATCCTCAACGCCAATGCTTGCAAGAGTATTTCTGAGATGGCTAATGTTGACCGTCAGCGTATTGTCATCAACAAACTCATCCGACTGCCACAGCTCCTCTTGAATACGCTGGCGAGAAACAACCGTTCCTGCATTTTGCATCAAAAGTGAAAGTATCCTGAGCTCGTTTTTGGTCAGCTCAACGCTCTTCTGATTTGCAGAAACTTTGCAGGAAGAAGAATCAAGTGTCACACCTGCATGTGAAAGCTTTGTTCCTGTTGTGACATCGCTATTTGCACGCCTCAAAACCGAGGTTATGTGCATAAGCAAAATCTGAGTGTTATAGGGCTTGGCGATAAAATCGTCCGCTCCTAACGAGAGCACCATAAGCTCATCAAGGTCAGTATTTCTGCTGGTAACTACAATGATGGGAACGTTTGAGAGCTGTCGTACTTCTCGACAAATCTGTTGACCATCAATACCAGGGAGGTTAAGGTCCAACAACACCAAGTCTGGATGCGCAGCAATAATCTGTTGAGGTACAGACTCAAAAGACGTGAGCGCCTGAGCCTCAAAACCGTTTCTTTGCAGCAGCAGTACCAACTCCTGCTGAATCTGATGATCATCTTCTACAACTAGAATTTTTGTCATGCGTGCTCACCTCCCGCTACGCTACGCAAGTCCCACAAAGCGTTGGGCGTTTTCCCAGAGTATGGTATACGTCTTCTCTTTGGGGATATCAAGTCGCTGCCAACGAAGCTCTGCCAAGCGCTCAACTGTGTGTACCACCATTGCTGGCGTGCACTCCCCTCCACGTAAAGGCTCTGGCGCCATGTAGGGGAAGTCGGTCTCTGAGAGCAGTTGCGTCTCTGGACAGGAAATCATTGCAGCTCGAATGTCATCGGAGCGCTTAAAGGTTGCTGCGCCACCAAAGGCAACAAAGCAACCAAGGTCTGCAAAAGGCTTCATGACCTCAGGACCATCGGTGTAGCAATGCAGGTCACAGCCTGCCTTAGGCACACCCATACGGTTTAGTATTTCAAGCGCCAAATCATGAGCGTGCGTAGTATCAGCACCATCACGTAAGTGAAGCTCAACGCGTTGATTGTGCTCGTGTGCAATTAAGAGCTGGCGTTCAAATGCTTGGCACTGGACCTCTTCTGGGACCTCACAGTACGGTCCAAAATCAAGGCCAATCTCTCCCACACCGACGCAAAGAGGGTGCTCAAGTAACTCAAACAAGCGCTTTTCAGCCTCTTGGTTATAGTCTGGTGCACTATAGGGATGAGCACCAACCACAAAATACGTGTGCTCAAACAAATACTCTGCAGGTAAATCGCAGGGTACGCAGAGATTTGCTTCAGACAGCTTTGTATAAGCAGCGCGAGCCGCGCTAAGAGTATCCTCAAACCATGCAATAAAAGCGCTGGTGTCTGCCCACTTACGAGGGAACTCCGTTGCAATGTCTACGGGCACAATAAGCATGCGCACGCCTGCCGCAGCAGCACGCGCAAGAGACTCTGCAGCGCTGTGCTCGTGGAGGCTGCCCAAATGACCATGGGTATCGGCAACAGGCGCCAAAACACGTGGCGCTGGGCGAGGCATACCGTACATATCATGGAATAGCTGACCGTCAGAAAACGAAAGTGCGTCCACTTCTTCTGCTGGTAGATGATGCTTTTTCTTACTCACTCAAAGGCTCCAAAGCAGCCGCAAGACAAATAAAGTCTTGGCTGGTCAAAACTTCTGCACGCGCCGTAGGCGCAATTCCTGTGGCGAGAAACGCCTGGTCAAGCTTATCTTTATCAAAACCAGAAGCACTCATTGAATTACGAATGGTCTTTCTGCGCTGTGCAAAGGCAGCGTCAATGACCCTCATGGTATGCAAGAGCTCTTCCTCAGAAAGAAGCTTGGAGGTCACCGGGTTTCTCGCCTGGGTGCGATCAAGACGAACCACAGCAGAGTTGACGCGTGGTGGAGGCATAAAGTTGCCAGGACCCACTTCAAATCTGCCAGTAACCTGCGTAAATAAAGACAGCTTTGCGGTGTAAGCGCCATATGCCTTGGTAGAAGGCTTGGCGGCAATTCTGTCGGCCACCTCAGCCTGCACCATGACTACCGCGCGCTCAAGCGAAGGAAGCTCCTGGAAGAACTTAAGAATCAGCGTAGCTGCCACCTGATACGGCAGATTAGACACAAACTTTGTTGGCATCGGAGCAACCGGGATCACGCTCTGAGTAACGGCAGGAAGTGCACTGTAGGCATCGGCAAGCTTCTGCGGCGTAATTGCCAGAGCGTCTCCCATAACCAGCGCAAACGAGTCTGGATGGGGCTCCTTGCAGGTTAGCGCTAAGACTTGCTCAAGCTCAGAGTCTGCTTCAAGCGAGCACACTGCACGGGCGTTGTCGAGCAAGGCCACCGTAAGGGTGCCCAAACCGGGCCCAACCTCAACGACCACGTCGGTAGGCTGAACCTCTGCAAGCTGAACAATCTTCTCGATAACATGGTCTTGTACCAGGAAGTTTTGACCCAGCCTGTATTTGGTGGCAAGGCCAAAACGTTCCAGCGTTTCTTTAGTGGCGCGCTGATTAGCTAGCCACGATGTCTGATGCGATGTGTGCTCCGACACGATTACTTGCTTGCAAGACGTGGGAACAGAGCGTCTCCCTTAGAGACAGCCAGGCCACCCTGAAGCTTGCCCCATACGCACTCGCTGCGGGTATCGGTAGAGGTAATCTCTGCCTCATCAAGGCTCATACGACGCAGAACCTCTGCGGATGTGGTAGGCATGAATGGCATAAAGAGATGTGCGCAAATGCGGATAGACTCAAGCAGCGTATAGATAATCTCTGCAAGCTCTGATGCGCGCTCTGGGTCTTTTGCCACCGTCCAAGGAGCAGCGTCCTCAATGTAGTGGTTAGCCGCGTGGACAAGCTCCATGATGATGTTCTTAGCGCCAACGTAGTCCATCTTCTCCATACACGCGGCGTAGCGGTCATAGATGCCCTCAGCCAGCTTACGCAGAGGATGGTCTGCAGCAACAGAAGATCCATCAAAAGTTGGAGTGACACCTTCAAAGTACTTATCGCTCATATTAAGGGCGCGAGAAACCAAGTTACCCCAGCTATTTGCCAGGTCGGCGTTATAGACCTGCTCCATGCGCTCGAAGGAAATGCCCGAGTCCTCACCAGGGGTGACATCGGTCATGAAGTAATAGCGGTAGCCCTCAACACCCAGAAGATCCAAAACATCCTTAGGTGCAATAGCGTTTCCGCGAGATTTGCTCATCTTCTCAACAACGCCGGTCTCAGAGTTACGGACGTTAAGGAAGCCGTGAGCAAAAATGTGCTCAGGCACAGCCTCACCAAGAGCCATAAGCATTGCAGGCCAAATGACGCAGTGGAAGCGGATGATGTCCTTGCCGACAACGTGCATCTGAGCTGGCCAGAAACGTTTTCTCATGGCAGCAGTCTCTGGACTGTCATCGCCATAGCCAACAGCGGTGTAGTAGTTAAGAAGAGCATCAAACCAGACGTAGGTTACGTGAGACTCATCAAAAGGAACTGGAACGCCCCAATCAAAGCTAGTACGGGATACAGAAATATCCTGGAGGCCAGACTCAACAAAACTGCGGACCTCGTTTGCACGGAAATCTGGCTCAATGAAATCTGGGTGTTTAGCATAGAGCTCAAGCAGTTTATCCTGGAATGCAGAGAGCTTGAAGAACCAAGACTCC
>JAGZWL010000109.1:0-3721 GCA_018378955.1 Atopobium sp.
AATCATCTCTACAAGGCGATCATCTGGAGAAACACCAGAAACTACCAAACCAGCCTCAACAAGCTGATTACGGAATACGTTGCTTACCTCATAGCGGTGGCGGTGACGCTCGTAAACCAAGTTGTTGCCATATGCCTCATAGGCAAGAGTTCCCTCAACAACCTTACAAGGATAAGAGCCAAGGCGCATGGTGCCGCCCTTGTCAGTAATATCCTCTTGATCAGGCATAAGATCAATAACAGGATATGGAGTATCTGGACCAAACTCTGCTGAATTTGCGCCCTCCATACCACAGACATCTCGAGCAAACTCAGTAACAGCCATCTGCATACCAAGGCAGACACCAAGGTAAGGAATCTTGAGTTCACGAGCACGGCGAATAGCAACCATCTTGCCTTCTACGCCGCGAAGACCAAAGCCGCCAGGAACCAAAATACCGTCTGCACCAGCAAGCTCCTGCTCTACGTCTTCTTCTGTCAGCTCTTCGCCATTTACAAGGCGGATATCAACGTGTCTGCCGTAGAAAATACCAGAGTGATGAAGTGCCTCAATAACAGAAAGATAGGCATCAGGAAGCTGCGTATACTTGCCGACAACATAAATTCTTGTTGTGTCTTCAAGAGCATTTGCCTTGTGCATAGCAGTGGTAAATGCTTCCCAGCCGCCAAGATCACTTGGACGAACTTCAAGACCAAGGCGCTCAAGTACTTTCTTATCAAATCCCTGTGCTGCCAGGTGTGCTGGAACGTCGTAAATTGAAGGCAAATCGTTGTTCTCAAAAACGCAATCTGCATCGACATCGCAGAAATTAGCGATTTTCTCGCGAATAGATTCATCCACGGAATGGCTAGAACGGCAGACGATAAAGTCTGGCTGAATACCAAGGGAGCGAAGCTCTTTTACGGAGTGCTGTGTAGGCTTAGTCTTAACCTCATGAGCTGCTGCAATATAAGGAACAAGACTTACGTGAATAATAGCAACGTTGCTTGCGCCACGCTCTTTTCTAAACTGGCGAATTGCCTCAACAAAAGGCTGTGACTCAATATCGCCAATGGTGCCACCAAGCTCTGTAATGACTACATCTGCGTTAGTAACCTCTTCAATGCGAGCAAAACGAGCTTTAATTGCGTCAGTTACATGAGGAATAACCTGGACTGTACCGCCAAGGAAGTCTCCAGCACGCTCACGCTGAATCAAAGACTGGTAAATAAGACCAGTAGTGAAGTTAGACTCCCTGGTAAGGTTCTCATCAATAAAGCGCTCATAATGGCCAAGGTCAAGGTCAGTCTCTTTACCATCTTCGGTAACAAAAACCTCACCATGCTGGAAAGGACTCATAGTGCCTGGGTCAACATTGAGATATGGGTCAGCTTTTTGCATCATGACCTTATAGCCACGAGCCTTAAGAAGTCGGCCGAGAGATGCAGCAGTGATTCCTTTTCCAAGAGAGGAAACAACGCCACCTGTTACAAATATGTGCTTGGTCATGGATTACTCCCGTAGGTAAGATTAGCCAATTACATTTCTACGGGTCTTTATATTATTCCGCTTTGAGACCCATAGAGCCGAGAAATTTAATCTCCAAACAAATACATTGTTATGTCCATGTAGTTCTGAAAAATCTAGCGGACTTCTGACAGCAGCTCATGCGCGTGAGCCAAAGAAGCCTCAGTTATAGAGCCTGAAAGCATGCGTGCAATCTCTTCTTCTCTCTGAGTACCAGAAACCTCTGTAAGAGAAGTTACAGGGATCGCGTTATGTTCTTCTGTCTTAGACACTACATAGTGTTTTGAAGCCATAACAGCAACCTGGGGCAAGTGAGTTACTACGATCACCTGATGCGTTTTAGCAAGCTGTGCTAAAACCTCTGCAAGAGCAACGGCAGTAGCTCCACCAACGCCAGCGTCAACTTCATCAAATACAAGCGTATCGCAGTCGTCAGACTCTCCTAGAACCACTTTACACGCGAGCATAACGCGAGAAACCTCACCGCCAGAGGCAATTTTTCTAAGAGGGCGAGCTGTCATTTGAGTTGAAGGCTTATACATAAGCTCAATCTTTGTAGAGCCAACTTTATTCCACTGCTCAAAAGGAAGATCTTCAAAGTTCAATTCAATCTGAGCTGAACCCATCTGCAGATGACTCATTTGCTTAGTAACAGCATCACAAAGTTTTGGAGCTGCAGCAACACGAACCTTTTTAAGTGCCTGAGCCTTTACGGTAAGAGTCTCTTTTGCCCTATCTACCTCTGCCTGTGCCTCACGGACAAGCTTTTCTGTGTCTCTTGTAACCTCAAGAAGATTTTGAGCTGTCTGGTATTTCTTAAATACATCTTTCATACCAGGGCCATATGTTCTCATAAGACCCTGAAGACGAGCCATACGACTTTGCATCTCTTCAAGTGCTTCTTCATCAAAATCGAGAGATCCAACATAGCTTCTGAGCTCTGAAGAAACATCCTCAATCTCTATAAGTGCGCTTGAAAGAGACTCTGCATAGTTACCTAGCGTAGCATCAAATGTTGCAGCACTCTGAAGCGTCTGAACTGCATCAGAGAGAGAATCAATGACGCCCTCATCAGTTGAGAGCACCTCATGTGTTCCTCCTGCAGCTTGAAGGAGAGCTTCTGCGTGCTCAAAGCGAGGAAGTTGCTCCTCTAAGTCTTCTAGCTCTCCTTCTTTAGGAGAGACCTCATCAATTCTTTGGACAAGAAATGCTGCTTCATCAATTTTTGCATTGCTTGACTGGCTTACTTCAATAACTCGATGAAGCTCAGTAACTGCAGCATGGTAAGCATGCAAAGCGTCTACATACTCTGTCTGGTAAGACTGAATATCTGAACCAATCCATGCGTCCAGCATGCCGACATGATTCTTTACATCAAGTAATCTTTGGTGCTCATGCTGACCACACAGATCAATTGATGTTCCAATACCTCCGGCCAGTTCTTTAACTGATGCCATGTGGCCATCAATCTCTACCCTGCCTCTACCATCAGCAGAGACTTTTCTAGAGACTACAATACCCTCTTGATCTTCTGGCGAGGTAAAAAAGCGTGCCTCAACCCTAAGGGCTTCGGTTCCTTCTCTTACTGCAGAAGCATCAGCGCGCTCTCCTACTAAGAGCTTAATAGAAGATAAAAGAGCAGTTTTACCAGCACCCGTCTCTCCTGTTAAAACAGTTAAACCTGAGGCGGGAGCAAGAGAAGCGTCTTCAATAAGTGCAACATTTTGCACGCGAAGTTCATCAAGCATATATGACCTGCTTACTGACCAGTTTTACCGTAAAACACGCGAGAAACTGAACGATAGAAACTATCAGCGCTTCTATCAAGCAGAATGATGTCTCCTGGTCCACGGCTAATACGAGCTTTGGTAGCCACACCCTCCTCTGGATGCTTGATGTTTTGTCCATCAGAGAAGAAGTGACATGGTGCAGGTCTATCTTTTGACATAGTGATTTCAACCACATCGGAAGGAGAGGTAAGAAATGCGCGAGCCAAAATAGTATGTGGTGCAATTGGCACACAAACCATTCCTGAGAACTCTGGTGTAACAATAGGACCACCAGCAGCAAGAGCATAGCCGGTGGATCCAGTTGCTGTACTAACAACAAAACCATCACCGCGAAGCTTATCAATATGGTTGCCTGATACAGAAACTGTAAACTCAACCATATCGCCTGCTCCACCTCTGGAAACTGCAAAATCATTGAGCGAGAA
>JAGZWL010000110.1:0-3709 GCA_018378955.1 Atopobium sp.
TGCGGAGTAAGTCCGTGGGAGAGCAGGACGTCGCTGACCAACAAGGGGCATTTTTATGTCGAGAGGATCTCACTTTTGTGGGGTCCTCTTTTTTGGTAGAAAATATTCGAAAATGGCATAAAAATTTTTACTAAAAATCCATATTTATTTCGTATTATATATTTATTGTGTATCACAATATTTACATAATTTTCTTAATTAAATGCCGTTCACGGAAGATAATTTTTACCATTTGATGTTATCTTGTTTTAACATTTGTGCATTTCTGTGTGTATTTTGTTACTATTCTGTCACGAATCTGACCATATTTCACCTACCGTTCACCTAAACCTTCTCACTTTCTGACAAATTTGGCTTGATTATTTATCCCACACCAAATTTTGAGACAAGAAATGTTAGAGCGCATGTAGCGCTTGAGTGTTTAAACAGTAAGGAGAGGTTTTATGGAGTCAGAAAACAGAGAAACTGCTGGAACAGAGTCGCTGCTCGGTGGGTCTTCTCGCCATGTGATGGGTGACTATAGCAGGGTAGTTCCGCCGCAGCACTTCCTCAGAACAATGGAAAAGACCAATAGGCCGCTCGCGTTGTGTGCGGAACCTTGTATGGGTAAGACCATGTTTTTGCGTGAATTGGCGGATTATGCGCGGTCAAACGGATGGACTGTGTACGAAATCTCTCTTTCTAGTCTGTCGGCTAAAGAGGCAACTCAGATTCTTACTAAGAAAAGTACTTCTATCTGCAATGCTAAGAAATCAAAGGCGGTTAAAAGGTTAGTTCTTATTGATGATTTTCCTCCGTCTGACGAGTATTTTGTTGCTCGCCAGGTTAAATCAATTGCGCGTCTTCGTATGGCTGGCTGTCTTATTGCGATTTCTTTATCTCCTGAAGCTCGTCAGTTAATCGACGAAGTCCCTAGCGTGTATGTTTTGGGAAAGAATGAGCTGCTCACGTTTATGCCTGGAATAGATAATTCTGAACAATCAATTTTGACTAATATGAGATTGACACGTGGTATTCCAACGCTTGTTTACTCTTTGCCAGTTACATTTTGTGAGCATGGAGATGCGGATGTGCCAATTACGTATCTAACTAGTCTTGCTTGCGTTGCATCGTATATGCTCAGAAGCTCGCTAGGCATTGAGGAACTTAGGCTCAGGCTGGGCATGATGTTGCTCGGTGTTGGCTCATTTGATGATTTGAGCCGTATATGCGGACAAGTTGATCTTGAGTATTTGGCCAAGATAGAGCAAGATGCGCCTTTCTTTGGCGTGCATGTAGAAACTAGGCGTTTCTCGTGTATTCATGCTACAAGATTTGATGTGTTGAACTTTAATAAACAGGAGCTTGTGGCTCTAGCGAGTAAGCATGAAAAGCTTGTTCTGAAAGCTATAGCCCTGCTGATCGATAGAGAAGATTTCTCTAAGGCTGCGTTTGTGAGCTCACTGGTTAGAGAAGAGAGTATCTGGGAAATTGTTCTTTCTCATGCAGCGGAATTTGCAGATGCTGGATATATTGAGCTGGTAGATAACGCACTTACTGCCACACATTCTGACTGTATGCTCGATAACTCAAGTAAAAAGGCGGCTAAGGGAATGGTTGACTCGCTGTCTACCGCCAAGAGTCCGATGAATACTAAAGATGCTGATAGGGCATTCAAAAATCTCACTTCATTTAACGGATTTCTTAAGCAAACAGCATATATGACAATGCTGAAGTTGATTTTACAAAAGCCTCTGCCACCGTTGAAAGAAGACCTTGAGCTGGGTCCGTTAGAGAAGAAAATTGCTCTACATAAACGCGCAATTGATTTAGCTTTGCAAGGAAATTTTAAGTATGCCCTTCAGCTGCTGCTTCTTGAGCAGCAGTATGAGAAAGCTGCATCAATAACCTCGTCAATTCAAGCTGTTGACGTGGAATTGCTTTACACATTGCTGGGTGTATATCAAAGGGAATTTGATACGCGCACTTCAGGCGCGCTCTCCTTCTTACAAGAAGGTGAGGCTGGAGGCTTAAAGGGGTCTGTAGGACTACTTAAATGCGTTCGCTACCTTTTTGAAAAAAGCTCTTCTGTGGGAGACTTATACGATACCGAGCAGCTCATCAGCCAAGCAGAACTGCAGGGTAATCGTATGATTCAAGTGCCCGCGCTTCTTATTGGAGCTCTTCTCAGCCTCAGAAGCAGAGCATATCCCAAAGCACAGCTCCAGGCGAGAAGAGCGGTGCTGCTGAGTAGGGAATGGGATTCACTATATGTGGTGCAAGTCGGAAAGATTATTGAAGATATTGCGGGATTTTTCTTAGGCGTTAAACCTACGGAGAAGAGCCTTGAGACAATTACCCATCCATCGCTAAAAGCTGCATGTAGAACAATATATAAAGCTCTCTTTAAGAGTGTAAACGGACATGCTCCCGTTTGGCTGGATGCGGTTGAGTATGGAGTTCCTGAAAATGCAATGTGGCTTGTGAGAGCGCTTCTGTCTGATGACTCTGAATTTCAGCAGTGCTTAGAACGAGAAATGCCAGAAGAATGGCTCCATTACCTACGTTCAAACGAGGGAAAACGAGACATAACAAAATGGAGAGTATCTCGGCAAGGAGCGGGGGATTCTTGGACTGAAGACTCCGCTCTGAAGAGCCTGCACGTAGAGAAGGTAAATAACGCTCACCCAGGAGTTTACCTTGCTCTTCTCGGCAGATTTAGTTTGTCGGTTCAAGGAGAGGAGATTGCTGGTAGAAAAATTGCCTATCGATCGGCAAAGGCGCTGCTTGTGTATCTTGCGCTTGCTCACAATCACATGAGCTTTAGGTCGCAGATTGCGCAGCAGATTTGGCCGGAGGCTGATCAAGCACATTGGCAAGAGCGCCTGTATCAAGCAACTCGAGTTATTCGCAAAGAGGTCCAGGAGATTCAGACAGATTGTGAGCCTTTGGAAGCATCTCGGATTGAAAAGACACTTGGTTTTAATCCCCAGCAGGTGACCGTAGATATTGATATTTTTACGCGATTAGCAAAAAGTGTGGCGTCATCGAACAGCGATGAAGACATAGTGCATCTGGCTAAGCAGGCGGAAGAGCTGTACCAAGGGGATTTGTATCTTCCTGAGGATGAATGCTTTAGGTTTGCAGATCCCATTCGAGTTGCCCTGAGAGATCAATACATAGATACCATGGTAACGGCTTCGGTGGCTGCTTTGAGAATTACCCACTATACGCTTGCGGTGCATTTTGCAGAGCTCGCCTACCTTGTTGATGATATGCGAGAGGACACACTTATGGCGCTCATTCAGGCACTGAGAAAATGTGGCCGGGCGCAGGATGCGCAGCATTACTACGATTTGTACGTGCAGAAATACGTAATGAAGCGTAGAAAAATGCCGTCTAAACAGCTCAGGATGATTGCAGGTGCAGAAAAGGGAAAAGAATCAATAGAAACTAGTGGTGGAGAAATAACGAAATTGGGATTTTACGACGCCATGTAGTGTGATTCAAGCAGTTAGACGGGGTATGATATATAAGTTGAATACTGTGTCTATCAACCGAAGATAGATGCCCGACGTCAAGGAAAAAGCTATGCCTAATTTCCTCTCTAAGATTCTGTCCTTTGGCGCTGACAAGGACCTCAAAGCATATCAGCGTATTGTCGAGAAGATCAATGCGCTTGAACCAACGATGCAGGAAATGAGCGATGAAGAGCTTCAGGCTCAGACCG
>JAGZWL010000001.1:0-47461 GCA_018378955.1 Atopobium sp.
TGTAACCAAATAAGAAACGCTCTCCTATCTCGCCTTGAGCATCAGAAGCACATACGATTCCATGTTCATCTGAAGTAAGAAAAGCTTCATCAAATTCGGCGGTTCCATCAAATACCTGGGCAATAACGTCTGGATTAAACTCTGTTGGCTCATGAAGAGTCTGTGCCATGTCTAACACTAAACTTGTGACTCCCGATCGAACGCTTTCTTCCGAGACGCCCGCAATAAGCTTTCCGTCTTTTACCAGCCAAAGCACCTCTGGTGCACAATGAGTTTGCTGCTCTTCTCGCTGTGAAATCCTTGCGCGTCCCGCAAGAGACAGAACAGAATACTCTTCCAAAGACTGGTAAGGTCCGACAGTCATAGCAGCCTGTCCATTGCTCTCAAGCAAAATCATAAGAACACCATCTGGAAACTCTTGTGATCCTTCTTTAAGCGTTCCTTCGATGTGCTGCTTAGCCCAGGCAATCAAGTGCGGAGAAACCTCTTTTTGCGCAACAACTCGCTTGCTCAGCGCACGTAAGTGCCTGTTATCAAGAGGGAGGACACCTCCAGATAATCTCCAACGACAAACAAGTTCTAGATTATCAAGCTCAAACTTCTGAGCTGCTTCTAACTCTTCCTGGTCCACAGTGTCCTCCCCCAACTTTTTTTAAAATGAACTGCTAATCCCGAATTAGCAGATTAGTGCCTAAAGTGACGCTTGCCTGTAAACACCATTGCAATGCCGTATTCATCACAAGCAGCAATAGACTCATCATCTCTGACTGATCCGCCTGGCTGAATAATGGCTGTTACGCCATGGGCCGCCAAGGTGTCAACGTTATCTCGGAATGGGAAGAAGGCATCAGATGCTGCCACAAGATTCTTTGAATCAATTCCCATGCGCTCACAAGCTGCCTCTGCACGCTCACACGCGAGAAGAGCGGCGTCAACACGATTAGGCTGACCTGGCCCCATACCAATTCCAGCCTGATCTTTTGCAACCAAAATTGCATTTGACTTAACGGTCTTGCAAACTTTCCAAGCAAATACCAAATCGTTCAGCTCTTCTGGAGTCGGCTGGCGCTTGGTAACAACCTCAAAGCTCTCTGCGGTTTCATCTGCATGATCAAGGTCTTGCACCAACAATCCGCCGTCAACAGTTCTCATTTCAAGCTCACGGCTTCTATCGATTCCGCCTGTAGCTAAGACGCGGAGATTTGTTCTCTTTGATAGACGCTCAAGAGCCTCTCCTGTGAAGCTTGGTGCAATAAGAACCTCAACAAACTGCTTATTGATGTCTGCAAAGTGCTCAACAAACTCCAGCGGAACCTCTCTATTAACTGCAATAATTCCACCAAATGCAGAGATTGGATCGCAAGCAAATGCTCGATCGTATGCCTCAACAACATTTTCCGCCGTAGCAGATCCACAAGGATTCTGGTGCTTCAAAATGATGACTGATGGGTCATCAAACTCACGAACAGCAGCCCAAGCTGCATCAGTATCAAGCAAATTGTTGTAAGACAAGGGCTTACCCTGAAGTTGCTGAGCGTTTGCCAGAGAGTGTGCAGGAGCTCCAGGCATCTTATAAAACGCTGCGGACTGCTGAGGATTTTCTCCGTAACGAAGATCTTGTTCTTTTGTTGCCTTTACCAGCAAAGTCTCTGGGAATTTACTTTGCTCTGCTTCAACAACACCAGAAAGGTATGCGGCAATAGCGCCATCGTATGCAGCCGTTGTCTTAAATACCTTCAAAGCTAGCTGCTGGCGAGAAGCTCTTGTAGTTGCACCGTCATGGGCACGCATCTCATCAAGAACACGACCATAATCTGCCGGATCAACAACAACCGTAACAAAATCATTATTCTTTGCAGCAGAGCGGAGCATTGAAGGTCCACCGATATCGATATGCTCAATTGCATTTTCAAGAGTTACTGATGGATCAGCTACAGTCTTCTCAAACTCATAGAGATTAACGCAGACCAGGTCAATCATGCCAATACCATTATTCTCTGCGTCTGCGACATGACCGGGATTATCTCTACGGCATAAAAGACCACCATGAACACGAGGATGCAGCGTCTTAACGCGGCCGTCCATCATCTCTGGAAATCCGGTATAAGACTCAATAGGAACTACAGGCACACCAGCCTCTTCGAGGATTTTTGCGGTTCCGCCTGTTGAAATTACCTCAACGCCAAACTCTTTAGTAAGCGTTTGTGCAAATTCAACAATACCTGTTTTGTCTGTTACCGAAATTAGCGCACGTTTGATAGGGGCCTCAGCCATTGCCGCTCCTTTGTGTTCGACACTTGCTATCAGAAACACTTACAGCCTATCAGCTGCGAAACACTACGTACTAGATGTAAACAAACTTGAAACTATTCTATAATCTTCCGCTGTAAAACACCTGAAAGGAACTATTTCATATGTCTGCCGATGCTCCAATCATAGTCCCCTTCGAAGATACTGACTTATCAGAACTTATATCAATCGTTGAACGTGTCTGGTACTTGGATGGCGGTGAATCAAAAGATGAAAGTCGCTCACTTGCAACTATTGATATCGCCCATTTTATTGGCGTTTCTACTCATCGCTTTGTAGCAAAGCAAAATGGCCAAATACTTGGTCTTATTTTCTGCTCAAACGGAGAAATCCCAGCAGATTTTGAAAAATGGCAGAAGTTAGAAAACGAAACAACAGCAAAAGCTAAGAAACTATTGAGTGAAGCTCGCTTTAAGGACTACGAGATCTTTGGTGATGTCGAATCTCATCTTGTTCATGATTATTGGAACACAAACACTAACGATGCCAAATGGGAAATTACTCTGTTCTGCGTTAACCCCGCTATAAAGAGCCAAGGTATTGGGGGCATGCTCTTCTCCTACGTTCTGGACTTTATGAAAGAGCAAGGAGCTAAGCATTACTTCCTTGCAACTGATGACGATTGCGACTTTGGTTTCTATCAGCACAAAGGCCTCACCTGTAAAGATAAGGCAGCTATTAAGTCATCAACAAAAGACTATGGATTTGCCTATATCTATGCGGGAGATCTCTAAGAATGAGTTCTTACATTGGAAGATTTGCGCCAACTCCTTCTGGAAGGATGCACCTAGGCAACGTTTTCTCAGCGCTTATGGCTTGGGCCAGCGTTCGCTCCCAAAATGGCAGCTTTATTCTTCGCATCGAAGACTTGGATATTCGTGCTCATAATCCTCAATACACCTCCCTTCTCCTGGATGATTTACAGTGGTTGGGACTAACTTGGGACAGAGGGCCGTTTTTCCAAAGCAAGCGTTCGGAACTCTATCAGGACGCTCTATTGAAATTGAAACAACAGAAACTTTTGTATCCTTGCTTTTGTTCCCGAGCAGACTTACACGCTGCACAAGCTCCTCATGCCAGCGATGGTGCATATGTCTATGCGGGAACCTGCCGCGACCTGAGCAAATCCAAGCGTGAAGAGCTTTCCAAACATAAAATTCCAGCAAATCGCATACGAGTTCCTAATAAGACCTACGCGTTTGAAGACAAAGTCTATGGTCAAACATCTCAAAATCTTTCTAAATTATGTGGAGACTTTATTGTCCAGCGTGCAGACGAAGTCTTTGCATATCAGCTTGCTGTAGTAGTTGACGATGCTGACATGGGCGTAACTGAAGTAGTTAGAGGATCAGACCTTCTCTCGTCTACTCCTCGACAGCTTTATTTACAAGATGTGCTTGGCTTTTCTCATCCCATCTATGCTCACCTCCCGCTACTTGTTGCGCCAGATGGCAGGAGACTTTCTAAACGCAATCACGATCTAGACCTTGGTGTTCTGAGAGACCAAGGAAAAACACCAGAAGAGATTCTTGGCTTTCTGGCTTATTGCGTAGGTCTTGCAGAAAAAGAAGAACCTCTTTCTGCAGTACAAGTTGCCAATCGCTTTTCATGGGATGTACTTCGCGCTCACCGAAAAAACGTGGTTGTTGAGCATTTTTCACATGTTTTGTAAAATGTCTTATTGTGAGTGACGCCAGTTCGGGGTATCATTCTCAAGCACCCATTTTGGAGAGCTGACCGAGAGGCCGAAGGTGCTCGCCTGCTAAGCGAGTATGGGCCCCAAGCCCATCTGGGGTTCGAATCCCCAGCTCTCCGCCAGAATTTTCTGCTCGTTGCATCTCTGCAACGAGCTTTTTTCTTACCAGAAAGAACTTTTTCTAAGATTAGTCTTGCATTTTCAACTGGAAAATGGCATTCTATCTACTTGCACGCGGCGTTACCTCAGCTGGATAGAGGACCTGACTACGAATCAGGGCGTCATAGGTTCGAATCCTATACGCCGCACCACTTGAACTTAAGAGCTCCTTCGGGAGCTCTTTTTTATTATCTACCTGGTCTTAAAGCTACTTCACCGGAAGAGTTTGCATACAAATACTGATAAGAAATGCCGGCTTCATCAAGCTCATCCATTACCTCAGCCATGCATGTTTCCGCCATGATGACCTCCAGATACTCTTGTGGGCTTAGATCTTTTAAACCCACTCTACCTTGGCCTGAAATCCACTTTCTTAAAGTTGTAAGTTGCTCTGATGCAATATGGATCTCTGAATAAAACTCCTTGTGGCCGAATCCAATTTTTGCCGCACTGCCCTGAACAAACTGCCTTAATACAATTTCTTTCTGTACCTCTACCAGACCTTTCATAGCCACCTCTTTCTTCCTTTGCTGATCTCAGTATAGCAAATTTATAGAACATATGTTCTATAAATCAGCAAAAGAAATGGTCTTCACAATTCACTAGAAGACCATTTCAGAGATTGAATCAATTTTGATTAAAAAGAGAAACTATTCTGGTCGAATAACCTCGATGCCACCCATGTAAGGACGGAGCGCCTCGGGCACGGTAACGGAGCCATCTGCGTTCTGATAATTCTCCATAATTGCAGCCATTGTACGGCCAACTGCCAGACCGGAGCCGTTAAGCGTGTGAACTAGACGGGTGCCCTTGAACTCTGCTGGATCCTTATAGCGGATATTTGCACGACGGGCCTGGAAATCCCAGCAGTTAGAGCAAGAAGAAATCTCCTTGTATGCGTTATAGCTTGGGAGCCAAACTTCAATGTCATAGCACTTGCATGCAGAGAAGCCAATGTCACCAGTGCAGAGAGTAACCACGTGATAAGGAAGACCCAGAAGCTGAAGGATCTTCTCGGCTTCTTGAACCATGGACTCAAGCTGATTCATGGAGTCTTCGGGCTTTGCAAACTTGACCATCTCTACCTTGTCAAACTGGTGAACGCGGATGATGCCACGGGTGTCTCGACCAGCTGAACCTGCCTCCTCGCGGAAGCATGGGGTGAATGCGGTATAGAGCAGAGGGAGCTGAGATGCGTCCAGAATCTCGTCACGATGGATGTTTGTGAGCTGGACCTCAGCAGTTGGAATGAGGTAGAGGTCAGGCTGTACGTGATAGAGGTCCTCTTCAAACTTAGGAAGCTGACCAGTGCCAAACAGAGAATCCTGATTTGTGATAACTGGTGGCCACCACTCTTTGAAGCCTGCCTGGTTATGTGTATCAATCATGAAGTTGATAAGCGCACGCTCCATGCGAGCGCCCATGCCGCCAAGAAGATAGAAGCGAGTTCCTGCAAGCTTTACGCCACGGTCAAAATCAATCATGCCCAGCTCGGGTCCAAGATCCCAGTGCGCCTTTGGCTCAAAATCAAACTGAGTTGGCTCTCCCCACTTGCGAACCTCAGGGTTATCAGAGTCATCCTTGCCATAAGGAACGGATGCGTCAGGAATGTTTGGAATAGCTGCAACAAGGGCGGTGAGCTCTTCCTCAACCTCTCCGCGGCGCTGATCAAGCTCTGCGATGCGGTCTTTGTTAGCTGCTACCTGCTCTTTAGCTGCCTCAGCCTCTTCCTTCTTGCCCTCACGCATAAGAAGGCCAATCTGCTTAGAAACAGCGTTACGCTCTGCCTGAAGAGACTCAACCTCGGCAATTACGCTTCTGCGTTCCTCGTCAAGCTCAAAGAATTTCTCGCGATCCCAATGAGCATTTTGCCTGGACTCGCAAGACTTATCTACGAGGTCAGGATTCTCGCGCACAAATTTGATATCAAGCATGCAGCTTCTCCTTGAATCAACACTTTTTTGGCAGTGCATTTTTTCTTATAGCTTACCAAGTATATACTTGTATTCAGATTCTTAACCCTTCACATGTTCTGGAGCTGGATTATGGACGCAATTAACTCATTTGTCGGCTGGCTTTTTGGCGATAAAACCGGTGTGTTGTTCCTCGTACTTGGTGGAATTCTGCTCTTTTTGGTTATTTCTTTTGTGTTAGAGCGCAAAACTAAGAAGATGTATTTCAACCACAAAAAGACTGAAGACGACTGGGACCTCTTTGGTGACGACCAAGAGGGTTGGTCTGACTTTGAATCAGATAACAAATAGGTAACAAAAAAGCCCCGTGAAGGGGCTTTTTAAATACAAATGGTGCGGGCGAAGGGACTTGAACCCCCATGAACTTGCGTTCATACGGACCTGAACCGTACGCGTCTGCCAATTCCGCCACACCCGCGTGCTAGGGAATAATACTACAACATTTTGTTTTCTTCTAATGGAAAAACAATAGATATATAAGAAAATTCTTTTCAGCGGTAGAATATAGACAGTCACGGCCAACAAACACACTTTAAACACAGGAGGTTGCCGTGAGTGACTCGCGGTCACAGACCACGCAGACTACATATCTACATTCACCTTCTGCTCAGCAGGCATCTCCTGCAGCTGAGCCAGAGATTTTGCTGGATCGATATCGCGTTCTTGCCCGTAGGGGTAATGGAGGCTTTGGCACCGTCTGTACCTGCTGGGATACTCGTTTGCAGAGGCGCGTAGCAATCAAACGTATGCCGCTTTTAGGTGCTTCCGAAACACCTGGTGTGCTTGCTTCTACTGTTGACGAGGCTCTTTCAGAGGCAAGAACAGCCTGTTTGCTGGCGCATCCCAACATTGTGACCGTTCACGATTTTGAGATTGAAGGCGACTACGCTTACCTGGTCATGGAGTTTGTTGACGGCCTTAATCTGTCAGAGCTTCTAGCTCGTGTTGAAGGCGGTTATCTCACCTATGCCGAAGCAGCTCACATGGTTTCTTCACTTGCAAAGGCGCTTCAATATGCCCATGAAAATGGCGTGCTCCATCTGGACATTAAGCCAACAAACATCATGATCGACCGCCAAGGCACCGTAAAACTTGCTGACTTTGGTATGGCAACACTTGCCTCAGCTGCTGGTTATGGCGGTGCTCGAGGTGGCACGGTTGGCTACATGCCTCCTGAGCAGGTTGAAGGCATGCTTGTTGACGAGCGCGCTGATATTTTCTCGCTTGCTGTTGTTTTGAGGCAGGCGCTAACAGGCACAAACATATTTGCAGGTAGAACAGCTAAAGAGTCCCTTGATCGCATGTACAAGGGCCCAAAGATTCCTCTTCTTAAGGAGGATCCCGAGGTTCCGTTTGCTGTAGACGCCGCCCTGACGCAGGCACTTTCTCCTGAGCCATCAATGAGACAGGGAAGCGTCTTAGAGTTTGCCCAAGATATTGTTGCTCCTCTTGGCAGCGAAAAACAGGGCGAGAAAAGCCTCAAGGCCCTCGTAGAACAGTCAGAAGAAGAGGAAACCGAGACGTGGGACGTCAAGCATCTTCCCCTCTCAATCCGCTTCCCCTGGCTGCCCTCGGCTGCCGTGCGTGGCACAACCGCCTTGGTCACCGGCGTTCTTCTCGCCCAATTGTTCCAGCTCATTGCCCCAGAATCGCTTACGTTTATTGTGGTTGGCTCTCTTGTGGGGGCTGCAGCTGCCGCTCTTTGGACGCCCTTAGGATCTGCGCTTGTCATCGCGTGCGCGGTGTACGCTTTGGCAAGTATTAGTCCTACCAGCACTTCGTTTCCGTTTGCGACGCTCGTAACCTTGGTGAGCGTTATCTGGTGGGCGTTTGCGGGAAGAGTCTCAAAATTCAGCAGCATTAACTGCCTCTTAGGCGCCTTGTTGCCTGCTCCGGTTTCAGCTCCAGCACTAGTTTCTACAACAATGAGACCTCTTCCTGCAGCTTTAACAGGAGCCTTTAGCTTTCTCTTTGGAACACTGCTTGTCAAAGGCTTGTCTTTTGGCTTTGCTGCAACACCCCTTGCCTATGACTACACCTCACTGGCCTCGGGCCTTCCGTTTTGGACTCGTTTGGGAGCATGCGCTCTATCTGCTCTTTTGGGATCGCTGATAAGCCAAAAAAGACGACGCGGATGGGCGGTTTTTGGACAAATTGTCTGCGCCTCATTGCTTTCAGGTGGCTTTATATGGGCAGCTTGGATGGAGAATCCCAATTTTTGGGTAGTTGAAAGTATAGTTTCTGTACTAATTACGTTATTCTTATGTGTACTTGTATGTATTGCAATTGTCCTGATAGGTCCACTTCAAGCGGATCAGGAAGGCGAGGAATTAGATGAGCTTTCTTAGTGACTTTGAAAACCGTATTGGTTCGGTCTTTGGCGCCGCACCTCAGGGATACGCAGAGCCCTTCTCTTTTAAGAAGCTTGCCAAACGCGCAGCTAAAGAGATGGAACGTGAGACGTATGAAATCGACGGTGTAGACACTGCACCTGCCCTGTATACCGTTTTAGTTGCTCCTCAAGACGATTCACTGATGCGTCCTCTTTATGCTGATCTAACTGCAGAGGTTTCTGACTTTGTGGCTGCTCAGGCTCAGCAAAAAGATTATGTATTTGTAGGCCAGCCACTTGTTCGTTTTATGGTTGACCCTTCTTTGAAGCCTGGAAAATTTGCTGTCTTTGCAGAAAATGTTGACGGCAATACGCTTGACCAGCTGCGCAATGAAGAGCGCGCGTTCTTGGGCGGAAACTCCAGCGTTGGAGGAGCTGCAGCTCAAATGCCTCAGCAGCGCAATTCTCACGCCGCTGTTCAGCCAGAACCACAGCCAGAGCCAGACCCAGACCCTCTGTCCGTGGTCCGTCCTGTTGCCGCAGAAAATGCAACTCCAGAGGTTTTAGGAGACCTTGCTGGTACAGACGCTGGTCTTGCGGTAATGCCACCAGATTTTGTTGAGGCTCAAGGCGCAATTCCTGTTGTTTCCGCAGCTGAGTCCACTCCTATGCCTGTTCTTCCTAGCTCAAACGGACTTCCAGACCTGCCCGTAAACGGAGCTATCCCAACAGCAGCTCCTGTTCCTATGACTCAGCGTCGTATCACGCCTTCCCTTGATGCCCAATTAAACGGCGTGGGCGGTCGTTCTTCTCGCAATCTGCAGGGCACGCCACGCGCAAACATGGATGCTACCTGCATTTTGATTGATCGCCAGAGCGGTCGTTCGTATCGCGTCGAGGCTCCTCGTGCCATTATTGGTCGCGAGCGCTCTCAGGCAGACGTTGTTTTGCGCGATCCTAACGTTTCAAGACGTCACGCCGAGATGACCTATGACGGTCACGATTGGCATATTGCTGATTTGCACTCCACTAACGGAACGCTTGTCAACGATATCGACGTAGATGAGGTAATTCTGCGCGACGGAGACCTCATTACCATTGGTCTTATGGACCTTCAGTTCCGGGAGAACTAATGATTGATCTGATTCTCTTTGCAGGACGCGTTCTGCTTGTTGTCCTGCTGTACATCTTCCTGTTCTCAGTCATGCGTACGGGCATTGGTCTTGTCCGCGGACAGCGCAAAGACGGAGCTATTTGGTCCGTTGATGTCGAGAAGGGCGTCAAGTCCTTACGTGGTCTGCACGTAGATATCTTGGGACCCGTTGTTATTGGACGCTCCCCTTCTTCTGACATTGTGATTGACGAACCTTACGTTTCTGCATCACATGCCCGCTTTACCATCCAGGGACCCGCTCTGGTGCTTGAAGACCTTGGTTCCACAAACGGAACTATGGTTAATGGTCACATCATCGAACAGCCTGTTACGCTTCGCGACACAGACGAAGTCCAGGTCGGCGATGTGATTATGCGTGTTGGACGTCGATAAGAGGCTCATGGTTTCTTCTGATACAACACATATTTCTGATACACCTGCACAAGAGCCCATCAGCGCTCCTGGTCGTTGCGAGCTGCCACTTGATGGCCGAGGCGACGCAGAAGCAGTTTCAGGTTCTAACACCTTTATTTCTTGGGGCGCCCGCTCTGACGTGGGATTAGTTCGCGAGCACAACGAAGACTCATTCCTTTTGCGTACCCCTCTCTTTGCTATCTGTGACGGTATGGGTGGTCATGCTGCTGGTGAGGTAGCAAGCTCTATTGCCGTTAAGGTCATTGCTGAGCAGGCGCCAAGTACCGCAGACGATGTTCGTCTTGGCGCTGCAATTGAGGCTGCTAACCAGGAAGTTATTGACGCTCCTGCCAAGGGCATTGGCAAACCAGGCATGGGTTCTACCGCCTCAGCCGTTCTCATTGAGGGCAATCAGATGGCTGTTGCCCATGTTGGCGACTCTCGTATTTACCTGCTTCATCACGGAACTTTGGTCCGCATTACTCACGACCACAGCTACGTTGAGGAACTCATTGATTCTGGCCAGATTACCGCTGATGAGGCGCGTACACACCCTTCTCGCTCCGTAGTTACGCGAGCTCTTGGCTCTGATCCAGACATGTATGCAGATCATTTCTCGCTTGAAGTATCTGATGGTGACCGCATCATCTTGTGTTCTGATGGCCTTTCTGGCATGGTGCCCGACGACGAGATTGAATCCATTGCGGTCTCTAACGTCACGCCGCAAAAGGCCGCAGATAATCTTGTTTCTGCAGCTCTTACTTATGGCGGATCTGACAATATCACCGTTATTGTCATTGATGTCTTAGACGACGGTATAGCCGATCAAACCAGACGTCACCTTACCCGTGGCGTCATTGCAACGTTTATCTCGTTTCTTGCGCTCTTTGCTGCCACTGTTGCCGTGTTCTTCCTGTTTGTAAGTAGCGAGTGGTACTTAGGAATTAACGGAACTACCGTTGGCGTTTATCGAGGTATTCCTACAACAATCGCCGGCATAAACATGTCTTCGCTTGTTGAGACTACGTCTATTGAAATAAAAGATTTGCCTGACGCAGTTCAAGACTCACTAGCCGAAGGAATCCGCGTCAAAAACGAGGATGAAGCGCATAGTACCGTCGAGAATTACCGCAAACAAATTGATGACGCCAACACTAAAGCGGTCAAAAAGAAAGAAGACGCTCAGTCTGGCGGAACGCCCACAACAGAAACAACAACGTCAACAACAAGTTCGGGAGGTGAGTAGGAATGGAAAAAGCAGGTGGACTAAGGCGTAATACAGAGCTCTTCTTACTATTTGCAGGAGCAATTCCCGTATTTCTCCTGTACGCCATGTACATGATTACTGCTCGCTCAACACTCAGCCTTGAGACTATGGCCGTTCCTATTGGTCTCTTTGCAGCATTTACTGTGGCTCACATTGCTATTAGGTTCCTTGCTCCCGCAGCAGACCCCGCCATTCTCCCCATTGTGTTTGTACTTTCGGGAATTGGCATCACCATGGTCACCAGACTTGCGCCAAATCTTGCAGTTAATCAGACCATTTGGCTCTTCATCTCTGTTGTTGTGATGATTGTGGTGCTGGCAGTCATTAGAAACCTTGACGCGTTAGCGCGCTACAAATACTCCATTGGTATTCTCGGCGTCATACTGCTTCTTCTGCCAATTGTTATTGGCCAGGATCGCTACGGCGCAAAACTCTGGATTTCTTTTGGCGCATTTACCTTCCAGCCTGGCGAGCTTGCAAAGATTGCCATTACGCTCTTCCTGGCGTTTTATCTTGCACTGAATCGAGAAGCCCTATCGGTCTCCATGCGTTCTTTTGGACCTTTCCGCATTCCTCGTTTCAAAATGCTGCTGCCCTTGTTTGTCATGTGGGGCATTAGCCTGATTGTTGTTATTTTTGAACGCGACCTTGGTAGTGCACTGCTCTTCTTCGTGTTCTTTGTCATCATGCTCTATGTAGCAACAGGTCGCGCCAGCTACGTTTTTGTCAGTATTGCGCTCTTGGCTATTGGCGGCGTGGTGCTTTACCACTTCTTTGGTCACGTTCAGACTCGTGTCAACATTTGGCTTGATCCGTTCAAAGATCCCGCTGGAGACGGCTACCAAATTGTCCAGTCCCTCTATTCCATCGCAGATGGAGGTCTTGCTGGCACCGGAATTGATAAGGGAATGCCTACGCTGATCCCTATTGTTGAGTCTGACTTTATTTTCTCGGCCATTGCAGAAGAGATGGGACTCTTTGGCGGAGCAGCAATCATTACCTTGTTCCTGCTCCTTACCGTGCGCGGCCTCGCAACAGCCGCTCGTGCAAAGTCCGATTCATCTGCTTTTGCGGCTGCTGGTCTTACCAGTGTTTTGGCGTTCCAAACCTTCCTTATTGTTGCAGGCGTTACTAAGCTGATGCCTCTAACTGGTGTCACCTTGCCTTTTATGAGTCAGGGCGGCAGCTCTCTTCTTTCCAGCTTTATCATTGTTGCCCTGCTGCTCAGAGCAGGTGACGAGGGAACTGGTCGCGAAACAGAGCTTGAGCCAAGTAAAAAGGTACTCGATTCCCAAAGACTCGAAATTTCTTCTGGAGGAGCTCACGCCTCCTCTGTCCTACATGGCAGCCACATCCGTGGAGGCTTTGGTCTGCAGTCTGAGGAGTCCGGTGTTCTGGGACGTGTTGCTCTCGGAAAACGTCTGACCAATTTGGTTACCGTATTTACCCTCTTCTTCACCGTTCTTCTCGGCAACTTGACCTTCTTGATGGTCATTGACGCTCCTAGACTTCAGGCGCTTCCTACCAACAACCACACCATTGCTAGGAGTGCGTACGTTCAGCGCGGCGCCATCATGACTTCTGACGGCGTCACCCTGGCAGAGAGCGTCAAGCAAGACGACGGCACCTACGTGCGCAACTATCCACACGACGGCATGGCTTCTCACACTGTTGGCTACATCTCTACCCAGTACGGAACTGCGGGTATCGAGTCCTCTATGAACGAGACACTCACCGGACACGCAGATCATTCCGACTGGAGAAGCGCTCTGTACTCGATGGCTGGTGTCAATACCGCTGGTTCAAGCGTTGTCCTGACCATCAATTCCCAGATGCAGGCCGTGGCAGAAGCTGCGCTCCAGGGCTACTCGGGCTCTATTGTTGTCATGGACCCTGCTACCGGAGCTGTACTTGCAAAGGCTTCTAGCCCTTCGTATACCCACGCTGAACTGGGCACCATTATCGAATCCGGCACTGGCAGTCAGCTGGTCGACAGAACTACCCAGGCGCTCTACTCCCCTGGTTCGTCGTTTAAGACCATTACGCTTTCTGCTGGAATTGACACGCATACTACCACGCTGGACACCACCTATTCAGCTCCAGGAACTATGGAGCTTGGCGGTGGAACCATCCACAACTACGCCAACGAGGACATGGGCACTATTCCTCTACGTGAGGCATTTGCTCGCTCTTCTAACACGGCGTTGGCGCAGCTTGGCGTAGCACTTGGCGCAGACAACCTAGTCAGCTATGCACGTGCCTTTGGTTATGGCACCGCACTTGGTCAGGACTTCTCCACTACACCATCGTTGATGCCAAATCCTGCCGAGATGACCACCTGGGAGCTTGGCTGGGCATCCTGCGGTCTTCCTGTTGGAGAGCATGCAAGCCCTGCAGGTCCTCAGACCACCGTCATGCAAAACGCTGTTGTTGCGGCTGCAATTGCTAACGGCGGCGTGGTCATGAACCCTTACATCGTTGATCGCGTTCTCTCGCCAGAGGGAGCTGTTGTTTCTACAACGTCACCAAAATCGCTTGGACAGGCAGTGTCTGCGGATACCGCTGCACAGGTCCGAGAGGCAATGTTGGGCGTTGTTGAATCCGGCACTGGTATGGGAGCTCGCGTTCCGGGTGTCAAGATTGCAGGTAAAACAGGTACGGCAGACGTCGAGAACGGCAACTTTAACTCGTTCTTCATCGGTTTTGCGCCTTACGACCACCCAACCCTTGTTGTTTCTGTTGTCATCGAAGGCAACGGCGAGAACGTTTTAGGTTACGGTGCTCAAGTTGGCGGACGTGTTCTTGCGCAGTGCCTGAACATCCAGGCTTTGGGAGCTGCTTCGTAGCGCCTAAAACACCGCACGGTCTTCTCCCCAAGTAGTTGGGTGTGTTCTAAGATAGTAAGTGACGTGGCGAGAAAATCGCACGCTTGATAGGAGTTGAGTTATGCCAGGTAGAATGCTCAGTGGGCGTTACCAGGTTCAAGACAAAATTGGTACCGGTGGAATGGCCACCGTTTACCGCGGACAGGACCAGGTTCTTGGTCGTACTGTTGCCATCAAGATGATGCTGCCGCAGTACGCAAACGATCCTTCCTTTGCTGCCCGTTTTAAGCAGGAGGCTCAGGCTGCAGCGGCGCTCTCCAGTCCTTATATTGTCTCGATATACGACTGGGGTAAGGATGGCGAGTCCTACTACATTGTCATGGAGTATCTGCGTGGTACAGACCTTAAGAGTGGCATCCGCAAACATGGAGCCCTTGATTCCCGTAAGGTGGCTCAGATTGGCTCTCAGATTGCTCAGGCGTTGTCTGTAGCACACCGTCACGACATCATTCACCGTGACATCAAGCCACAGAACATCATGGTCCAGCCAGATGGCAACATCAAGGTCATGGACTTTGGCATTGCTCGTGCAAAGAACAGCAGTCTAACCACCGATAACTCTGTTCTTGGCACCGCCCATTACGTTTCTCCAGAGCAGAGTACGGGCAAGCCTTTGGGACCAACCACCGATATCTATTCCCTAGGCATTGTCATGTACGAGGCTGCAACTGGCCGCGTTCCCTTTGTTGGTGACGACGCTATCAGCGTTGCTATGAAGCAGGTCAACGAAGCTCCTCAGCCACCATCGCTGATCAACCCCAACGTTGACCCCGCACTCGAGGCAATCATTCTTCGTTGCATGGAGAAAAACCCGGCTGACCGTTATCAGAGTGCTGATGAGCTTGCTCGTGCGCTGCGCGATTTCATTGCTGGCCGCGCCACTATTCCAAGCAACACCACCGTGAGCCCCCGCATTGTGACACCACCTCAGCCAACTTCCAGACTTGATCGCCGTGGCATTGACGGCTCCAACACCTACATCACGCGCGGTGGCGACACTGGTCGCTTGAACCGCGTCCATTCTCGCGAAGAGGCTGATGAGCTGGACAAGCGCGAGAATAAGCGTCACAAGCGCAACGTTATTCTCGGCGTTTTAGGCGCTTTAGTTGTCCTGGCTCTTGCGGGCTTTGCTATTGCACAGATGCTCGGCAACTCTTCCCAGCAGTATCTGGTTCCACAGTTTGTTGGTCAGACAAAAGACCAGGCAACTCAGGTGCTAAATGCTTCTGGCAGCCACTTTAAGCTGGGAACTGTTACAGAAAGCTATAGCGATTCTGCTCCTGAAGGTCAGGTCATTGACCAGACTCCAAGTGCTAATAGACAGGCCGCTGAAGGAACTGCTATCAATCTTGTTGTTTCTAAGGGCGCCAAACCTGCTGCGGCAGTTAAGGTACCTGACCTCACTAATAAGAGTCCATCAGAGGCTGAGTCCGCTCTTGCTGCTGTTGGCCTCAAGGCAAGAAATGGCGATTCAGTTGAGTCGGACGACGTTACCGTTGGTTACGTTGCAACTCAAGAACCAGCTGCAGGTAGCGATGCCAAAGCTGGCGATACCATCACCTATCACCTGTCTTCTGGCAAGGGTAAGGCAGATGTTCCAGACGTCACGGAGATGACTGCCGAGCGTGCATCTGATGTCCTGAAAGATGCAGGCTTCAAGGTAGATACTCAGCAGCAGCCTTCGTCGAGCGTGCCTGAGGGCCGCGTTATCTCCCAGTCTCCAGCTAACGGCAAGGCAGATAAGGGCTCTACCGTAACGATCGTTGTTTCGTCTGGCGCCCAAAGCGGATCTGTTCCAAGTGTTGTTGGCAAGGACTTTGAGACGGCTCAAACCACGCTTGAGAACGCGGGCTTCCAGGTCAATACCGTCTGGGTATACGACGACAATGTCGCAACCGGTAACGTAGTTGGACAGACGCCATCAAGCGCTGCACCTGGTGCTACGATCACCATCCGCGTCTCCAGCGGACCTCGCCCATCAGCGTAATCGCTGCGGCGTGCAATGTGCGGCTCCAAGCGCGCAATGAGCACAACTAGTACGTTCAAGCCCTGCAACCGTGTTTGGTTGCAGGGCTTTTTGCTGCCACAGAAATCGTTCGACAGCGGCACGTGGCGTCGCCGGAACCGGCGAAGCAAGCGCTTCAGCGCTGCGAGCGTTTTATTGCCGCGATTATCACGAGTGTCTCCAGCAACAAAACATCTTCGAATGACCAAGGCTTACTTGCATCATTTTTCGGAATACAGCCGATCGGATGCATTTGCTGATGGCCGAACACACCTATGTCGGATAATCTGTCAAAAAGACGTATACATGACGCTAAAAATAGCTAAAGCATGCAGATTATCTTCATTAGGTGTGTAATATGTCCGCAATTGAGCAGAATATCTGACATAGGTGTGTTCCTTAGGTGCGGAATTTACCTATAGTTAAATCTTTTATACGACGCTATTCATTTTCTAGCATATTAGGTTAAGTTTATGCATAGAAATGTATATCAAGTAGCGAGGCTTTCTAATTGTCAGACATTGAGTCCAGTCGTCCGATTATCTTGAGTAGAAACATGACAGTTCTTCAGCGAGGCGCGGCTAAGCTGCGCTATTTTGTACGCCAAACCTAAAAGCCGACGCTGACACGCCGTAACAAAGAAAAACCGGCAGCGCAAAGCTGCCGGTTTGAAATCAATGGTGCCCCCGGGCCGATTCGAACGGCCGACACCCGCTTTAGGAGAGCGGTGCTCTATCCCCTGAGCTACGAAGGCATGTGGGATATTCTACTCACGTAGGCTCGCGTACGCAAATCTTGCTAGCAAGCTAGCAACTGCGTGACGAGAAGTGCTGTGCGCTCGGCATCGCTTGCGGCGCCAGCAGCAGAGCTGCTGCTACTTACGACGAGCCTTGCGCTCGGCCCTCTTTCTGTCATACTCAGCCTGACGCTCGAGGTAGAAGTCATTGAGCTTCTTATCGGTCATGCCAGCAACCTTAGCCTCGATCTTCTTACGAAGAGGACGCATCTTAAAGAAGCTATAGACGACCGAACCAAAGATGCAGAAGTAAGCAAAGACCAGCATGATGGCAGAAATCATACCAACGCCAGTGTTCAAATCCCTAGACTCAGGAACCATATAAGAAAGCACCAGCGTAATGATGGTTGCCACAAAGCCAAGGCCCAGGAAGACCCACCAAACGCGCTCGGCACGATGGTAGTCTGGATCTGCGCGCAGCATTGCTTCAAATCCGCGACTACGAATATCCTCGCGCTCGCGCTGGCGAGCACGTGCAGCACGCTTCTCCTCTTTGCTCTTTGGAGCACTGGAGCCAGAGCCGGAGCCACTCACACGTACAGACGCAGCTGCCTCTCTCACTGGTTTAGCAGTAGCAGCAGATTTGCGACCAAAAGCGGAATACGAAGGACGCTCAGTCTCCTCAGAGGTTTCTTTCTTTGAAAGGCTTGCGGTAGCCTCACGCGCTTCTTTGGTTGCGCCTGTAATGGTGTCACGCAGTGACATTGGTCTCCTTCAGTGGTACAAACTCAGTTCCCGTAATAATCTGGAATGCCGTACGATAACGCTCGGACGTGCCCTCAATGACCTCTTCTGGAAGATGAGGTGGCTCTCCTTGCATGTCCCAGTGGGCTTTCAGCCAATCGCGTACATACTGTTTGTCGTAGCTTGGCTGAACGTGTCCCTCAGAATAACCCTCAGCAGGCCAAAAACGACTTGAATCAGGTGTAAGGCACTCATCAATAAGTGTAAGTTTTCCGTCGATAAAACCAAACTCAAATTTGGTATCCGCAATAATAATTCCACGAGTTGCAGCATATTCTGCAGCAGCCTTATAAATTGCAAGCGAGGCTTCCTTCAGCTGAGTAGCAACATCCTCACCAACAATCTCGCAGCAACGCTCAAAGGAGATATTCTCGTCATGATCGCCAAGCTCAGCCTTAGTAGAAGGAGTGAAGATTGGCTCAGGAAGTTTAGAGGCCTCAGTCAGACCATCAGGCAGCTTAATGCCGCAGACGGTACCGTCCTGGTCATAAGTCTTTTTGCCAGAACCAGTAAGGTAACCACGGACAATGCACTCGATTGGCACAGTCTGTGCTTTCTTTACCAGCATTGCGCGACCAGCAAGATACTCAGTGTAATCTGTAAACTGCTCAGGAGTCTGATCTGGAAGAACAGAAATCATGTGGTTAGGCAGAAGGTCCTTGAAGCGATTAAACCAGAAAGCGCTGATACGTGTCAGAATTTCTCCCTTAAAAGGAATCTCGTCAGGGAGAATAAAGTCGAAAGCACTAATGCGATCGCTCGCAACCATCAAAAGTTTGTCGCCACAATCGTAGATATCGCGAACCTTACCGTGCGAATCGGGACGAAGCTCAGCTCCAGCCACAATGACCTCACTTCTGCGCAAAGCGCGTTGTATTGCAGGACCTTTGATTGTACGGCAAAATGCCCAAAAATCGACCTACAACAAAGTATCTGTTACAGAGATATTATTTTGGGCAAGCAGAGGAAGGTGCAGCGAGAAGGTCGTGCCCTTTCCAAGCTCGGATTCTACCGAGATAGTGCCGTTATGACGGTCCATAATCTCTTTTGTAATTGCCAATCCAACGCCAAGACCGCCCGAAGCGCGCTCGCGGCTTTCTTCTGCACGCCAGAATCGCGATAAGGTCTGTGGAATGTCCTCAGGAGCAATTCCCATACCATCATCAGTCACGGAGATAACCGCATCGGTATCATCAATTGATACGGTTATAACAACATGACCCCCGTCGTCGGTATAGCGAATGGCATTGCTCAGCAAATTGGTCAGGGCTTCTCGAATCATGTCCGAATCAATATCAACAAAACAATTACCCTCGGGTGTCTTATCCACAAAGGTCAACGTGCGGTTATTCTCCTTAAAGAGTGTTTCTTGTACCGCAACGAGACTCGCCACCATAGCAACCACATTGACGCTTTCTGGGTTGAACTTTGTCTTTCCGTTCTCAAGCCTTGAGAGGTGGAGCATGGCGTCTACCAGGCGAGAAAGACGTCTACTCTCAGACACAATGTTTTCCAAGCGCTCTTCATCTGCGGGCAAGATACCGTCTTGGATTGCTTCAACGGTGGCCATGATAGCCATAAGTGGAGTTCTGAGCTCATGTGCAACATCACTGGTCAGACGGCGTTCAAGCTTAATGTCTCTTTCGAGTGAAGATGCCATGTCGTCGAAGGTTTCTCCCAGACGCCCCAGTTCATTCTCGCCACGGATACCTGAACGAGCCGCAAGATTGCCGCTTCTGATCTGAACAGCCGTCTCGGTAATACGACGTACGGGCTTGGTAAGCGAGCGTGAAGCCAAAATACCAATCAGTCCAGAAAGCGAAATTGCAATGGCTGCAGCAAGACTAATTGCCTGGTAAGAGCCATTACGGAACGCAATGTCTCGCTGGGTCAGGAACGGCTCAGAACCAAACGTCCAAATTCTAATGCTGCCCACAGGCTCACCTTGCAGGTTTTGGACAACTGCATAAACCACGGCGTCACCCGTCTGAGGGCCAGATAATGCACTATTTCCACCAGGTCGGCGAGCATTTGGTGCCGAGTCGTCATACAGAACCACGCCAGAAACATCTAAGACCTGGATACCAATATCGGAATTAGTTGCAGAGGCCTGACGTGCAATAGAGAGAACGTCGGCATTCCAGCCGTCTGCGCGCGCGTACGCCTGAGACATATTGAGCGCGGTAGTATCAACGGTGTTTTGTAGGTTCTCCCTGGTATAAGTAGTAAAACGGTTTTCCCACACAATGCCCAAAACAGAAATGAGCACCAATACCGTCATGACGGCAGTCAGCGCAAAGAACGCCGCCATACGGGTGGTAAAGCTTTGAGTGCCAACGGGATCGGGCTTAATAGTTTTATAAGAACCCTCAGTTTCCGGAGGGTTCTTAAGAGAATTTGAGTGATGTTTCTTGAAGAGCGCCAAAGCTCTAAAGCTTAGGACTCGTGGCTAGCGTTGCCAGCCTCAAAGCGATAGCCAACACCGTGAACAGTGAACAGCCAGCGAGGATTACGAGGATCATCGCCGAGCTTTGCGCGCAAGTTCTTGACATGCGAATCAATAGTGCGCTCATAGCCCTCAAAATCATAACCCAGGACCTTCTCGACAAGCTCCATACGTGTGTACACGCGGCCAGGATAGCGAGCAAGGGTGGTGAGCAGCTTAAACTCTGAAGCGGTCAGGTCGACTTCCTCGTTGTTGATGAGAATCTTATGACCAGAAATATCAATAGTAAGGGTGCCGTAATCAAGCACGTCAACAGCAGTATCTGGCTCAGAATACGTACGACGGAACAGCGCGCGAACGCGTGCCACCAGCTCACGTGGCGAGAAAGGCTTAACAAGATAGTCGTCAGCACCAAGCTCAAGACCAATAATTCTGTCTTCTACCTCACCTTTTGCGGTAAGCATGATGATAGGCACGTTAGAGGTATCTCTAATTGCACGGCAAACGCGCTCTCCAGAAAGCTTTGGGAGCATAAGATCGAGAATCACCAGGTCAAATGCATGCTTTTCAAACTCTTCAACTGCACTTTGACCGTCGCCAACGCCCTTAACAACGTAATTTTCGCGCTCAAGATATGCTGAGACGGCGTCACGGATGACTTTCTCATCTTCGACAATCAGAATTTTCTTCTCGTCGGAAGCCATTGTCTCCCCTTTTCTTTTGCCCTGCATGTATGTGCGTATGGCACATTACGATTATTCATTAATTATTTGTATTCATTCTATCTCTATACCTACAAATAATCTACAAAGAAAAAACACGAACTGTCACGGAAGCCGGATATCCGCTGGTAGGATCCTTAACAGTTGAGTAGGTTACAAAAGAATCACAGTTGCCTTCTCGAGCAGGAAACTCTCCGTAATCAACGCTTCTATCCATTGAATAGAGCCAGTTTGCCGTTTGATTTTGTGTATCAACAAGCACGTAAGAGGCGCGGCTCTTAACTATGTAAAGACTACCTTTACCTGCTGATATTGCATAAGGTTCACGCTCTATGACGTAAGGGTTTTCGCCTGAAGCAGGCAGGATATATGTTCCCATCTTGCCCAACAGACCGCCCGAGTCATAACTTGCTTCAACCGACACAATAAACTTATCGTCTACGCGACTTGCTGCAAAAGGTTTGACAGATTGAGGCATAACAAGCTGGTCAACCTTGGTTTTAAGGTTATCCCCCAGCAGGTATGCTGTAACGCCATAGAAAGTACCTTCGGAGGCGCGAACTCGAGGAGTAAGGGTAACTACACCCTTTGAGACAGACGGTGCAGTAGCAAATCTACCTGGAGATTCAACGGCATCCGTTCCCTCAGAATCCCCCACACGCCACACGTAGCAGTGCGAAGATTCACGGGTTTTCTCGCCAGAAGAAGCTGGTTGGACTAGCCAAACCACCTTATCGTCTCCACAGGCGAACGGAGCCGGATCCCAGTTTTTATCGGCCTTGTAGAGGACCTTTGCATCTCCAGTAAGCTTGCCGTCAGAAAATGGTGCGGCAAGAAGCTCCCAGTCAAAGGTTGTGGTGTCCACCTCAACCCATGCATAAACGGAGTCGGAGCAGCGAACGTCGTAAATTACGGCGGTGGTATTGTTCATCTGAGCCGCAGGAACAACGTCAACAACCTGGCCAGACGTCAGCGAAAGAGCAGAGCCCTTTACCATTGGCGTAGCAGATGCGCCGGCCGTGGTGACGGGAATCCAATTTCCATCGGCTGGATGCAACACGCTTCCCAAAGGAAGACTCCAGGTCTGGCTAGGTTGGGCAGAATACTCCGCTGAGCTATAGGAGTCCAGCACATTTGTGCCAGAGGACTCGTCAAGTACCAGCGGTTTTCCTGCATCTCCCGAGCCTTCTTGATGAGAGCAGCCAGCCGCAATGCTAATTGCGCCTGCAACTACGACACCAGCCGCTCCCGTCTTAAAGAAATTTCGACGAGAAATGTTCCCAAACAGTGACACGATTTAGTCCAATTCAAGATGCTCAAGACGGTCAAACAAAACGTTTGAACGGGTAAGGAATGCGCGAGGATCAAAGATTTTCTCAAGCTCCTCATGGCTTAGCGTACAGGCTGGATCTGCCTCAAGAAGCTCCTGGTAGGATGGTCCTTCCTTGCACTGCTGAATATCTGCCCAAACCTTCATAGCGTTGGACTGAACAATCTTGTATGCCTCTTCGCGAGTAATACCAGTGTTAACCAGGGCAAGAAGAACCTTTGACGAGAAAAGCATGCCACGGGTCTTATTGAGGTTGGCCATCATCTGCTCTGGATACAGGACCATGCCATCAAGCAGGAACTCAAGCTTTGACAGCATGTGGTCAAGAGCAATAAAGCTGTCTGCCTGGGCAACGCGCTCAGCGGAAGAGTGGCTGATATCGCGCTCGTGCCAAAGAGCAACGTTATCAAAAGCAACCTGTGCGTTTGCCTTAACTACGCGGGACAAACCACAGATCTTCTCGGCAGTAATGGGGTTGCGCTTGTGAGGCATAGCGGAAGAGCCCTTCTGGCCCTTGCGGAATGGCTCCTCAGCCTCGAGGGTATCGGTCTTCTGCAGCGCACGCATCTCAGTTGCAATACGCTCGCAGGTAGCAGCAACGGTTGCCAGAACGCCAGCAAGGTACGCGTGGTGGTCGCGAGAAATTACCTGGGTTGAAAGTGGATCGTGGACAAGACCGAGTTTCTCGCAAACATACTCCTCTACAAAAGGATCAATGGAAGAGTAAGTTCCAACAGCACCAGAAATAGCACCATAGGCAACGTTTTTACGAGCATCCTTCAAGCGGTCAAGGTCGCGCTTAAACTCCCAAGCCCAGCTACCAAATTTCATGCCAAAGGTCATAGGCTCAGCATGAATGCCATGAGTACGACCAACGCACAGAGTATCGCGCTCCTCAAATGCGCGACGCTTGCAGATAGCAGCGCAGCGACGAACCGCAGCAATAAGCAGGTCACATGCCTGGGTGAGCTGATAGCAAAGGGCGGTATCGCCCAGGTCCGTTGAGGTCATACCGTAGTGAACCCAGCGGCTTGGCTTGAGCTCACCCTCTGGAACCTTAGCATCGATGTAGGAGCCCATATTGGTCAGAAAGGCAATGACGTCGTGGTTGGTAACGGCCTCAATCTCGTCTACCTCAGCGCGATTAAACGCAGCGTGCTCGCGAATCCAAGCTGCCTCTTCGCGAGAAATGCCAATAACACCAAGCTCAGCCTGTGCTTCGCACGCAAGGACTTCAATCTCCTGCCAAACGGCGTACTTGTTCTCCAAAGAAAAGATGTGGCCCATTTCTTTGCCGGTGTAGCGATCTACCACGATGAGACTCCTTCTGCTCGTAAAAGAAAAGGTCGAGTACCACTATGGTACCCGACCTTTGAATTACCTGGTGGGCCGTTAGGGGTTCGAACCCTAGACCTTGGGATTAAAAGTCCCCTGCTCTACCAACTGAGCTAACGGCCCATTATCGGGCGTGGCAATTTTACCACGCAACTAGGATAGTGTAGCAGTTTACTCCCATGCCCATTGGCCATTTACGAAAATTGGTGTTTCTTTTCCATCGGCAGAAATTCCCCAAATGTTCAAATCGTCTGCACCAATCATAAAATCAACGTGTGTAGTGCTCTGATTAACACCGTTGGCCAAAAGCTCTTCTGGACTCATCTCAAGGCCGCCCTTCAGGCACTCTGGGAAGCCCATTCCAAGCGCTAAATGGCAGCTAGCATTCTCGTCATACAGGGTATCGTAGAACAGAATGCCGCTCTGGCGAATAGGCGTGTTCTTGGAGATAAGCGCACATTCTCCCAGGTACTTGCCGCCCTTTTGAGAAACAATAGAAGTCAGAACGTCTTTGCCCTGCTCAGCGCCGTAGTCAACAACCTCGCCGTCTTTGAAGGTAAACCAGAAGTTTTTAACAATCTGGCCGGCATGAATCAGAGGCAACGCAGAGTGAACAGTGCCGTTTACCTTGCGATAGTTTGGCGTGGTAAAGACTTCCTCAGTAGGAATGTTAGGGAAGAACAACGTTCCATCCTGAGTCTTTCCAGCGCCGCCCTCCCAAAGATGCCCTGGGTTCATACCAATAGTCAGATCAGTTCCATTTGAAGATTCATAGCGAAGCTCTTCAAACTGGTGAGAATTCATGAAGCGCTTGGTCTTCTCAAATGTTGCATTGTGGGTCTCCCAAGCACTCTGAGGATCTTCTCCACTTGCATGAGCAACGTCCAAAATTGCAATCCAAAGCCTGTAGGTTGCCTCAGCCTCAGAAAGCTCTGGGAAAATTACCTTTGCCCATTCAGCTGCAGGAACACCAGCAATACACCAAACGTTTTTTCCAAAGTCCATGCCGTTTCTAAAGACGTCGCACTCTAGGTTTCTTGCGCGAGAAACAGCAGCTGGCTTTTCTGGATCAATTCCCTTTAGACCATTTGGATCATCAGACGAGAGGAACAAAAATGCTGCACCCTGCTCTGCAAGGGAGTTAAGCTGCTCAATCTTCCAGCTTGGTGTCTTAGAGAGACGCGCTAGGTCAACGTTTTCGTACATAATTCTTGAGGATTCTTGATCGCCCCAAATAACTGTGACAAATTCTGCGCCAGCCGCATAAGCTGCTCGCTGAGCCCTACGGGCAAAATCAGCAATCTCAATTGAAGCGTTAATTACCAGCTGACTTCCCTCAGAAATTGCGCATCCCTTCTTAACAAGAAGCTCTGCGTATTTATCAATCTGATCAGACAGCGCATCAAGGGCAATCTTTACCTCTTGATCTGTCATAGGAATTTGTGCCATGTTGTTCCCTTCAACCATCAGTCCGCGTAATTCGAGTAATTAAGCACGCTCTATCAAAGATATATCCAAAATATTTCCGCTCAACTTCTACCCGAACAACCTTCTTCACAACGCCAAATTTCAATCTTGTCCATAAAAAGAGCCCCGAAGGGCTCTTGTATGTCTTTGGAGCGGGCAACGGGATTCGAACCCGCGGATGATGGCTTGGGAAGCCATTGCCTTACCACTTGGCGATACCCGCAATTGTGTAGATTTTATCACAGTATTTTTTGCCTTTTGATTGCTTGCTTAGCAACTAGATAAAAGTTTGATGAGTTGCTTTCTGCCTAGCTGCGCATATACAACAAATATGCGCCTACACAAATTTTCTCCGTCAGAAACTGGACAGGCGCTGGTCAGAATAGGCACAAAGTCACTCTTTAGCATGCTCTCCAACGAAAGGAGCGCTATGCAAAAGTACTTCTGGCGAGAGACCCCCGCACACCACTATCCCACCTCTTATAGGCGCCTGCTCTCCACCCGACAACTCCGCCTTCCTCGGGCAAAGCTGCTTGGCGGAGACCCCGTCATGCCAAGCAGCTTCCCTTCTGTAGGACATGCGGGTCTGCGGGCACGTCTAGCAGACAGGTTTTCTCGCAAACCTGAGGCTCCCCCATAAAGAAAAAGACCGGTGAAGCACCGGTCTTAAAGAAAGCTGTTTTGTTGCAACATATTAGTTAACGCTATGATGGAGCGCTGGGTTCTTAGCTAGGCACTCGTTACAAATACCCGTAAAGCACAGAGCGTAAGAGTCAACCTCGCCGCAAGAATCCTTGGTGAGGCTGGTAAGGTCCCTCAGAACTGGTCCGTCAACATCAAAGACACGGCCACACTCATGACACTGGAAGTGTGCATGCTCGGTTGTTGTCGGATCAAAACGAGAGATATTATCGCCGGTATTAACAACCTGGAGCTCGCCTGCGTCAACAAGCTGCATAAGGTTACGGTAAACAGTTCCAAGAGAGATGTTTGGTAACTCCTCTCTTACTGCTGCATACACACTATCTGCTGTTGGATGGTCATGGCGACCTTCCATATAAGTACGAATTGCCTCACGTTGCTTGCTGTACCGCACGATAACCTCATTAATTAGTAAGTGTTACTGATTACTGAATACGTTAACACTAATTGTCTATATGTTGCAACAAAAGCTCACGTTTATGCATTACCAATTATCTCTATATACGCAATCTACCTCTGATTTTTCAGTTTGGAGGCACGCATGTTTATCACAAAATCCTCAAAACCTAAGGAAGAAAGAACTGCACGGAAGCGCTCCTTTGCTTCTGTCTGTCACTTTTGGTTTATCCCTCTGTTGATTGGAGCTCTTCTCCTTAGTCACTTTTTCCTAAAGCCTGCTCATAGACTTGCTTTTGCACAAGAGCCCTCTTTTACTGTTGCACAAAGAGAAGATTTTCCTGGTGGACAACAAATTCCTATGTGGACCGCTAGCGACGGTACGTATCTCTACTGTGGAGATGAGTTCAATCACTATGGCGCCTGGCCAGGAGCAACTGGAAGTGTAATTGATCCGCAGTCTTATACAAACCTCACCTCAGCTAATGGCGCTCGCGGTGGAACGTATACCGCCGAGCAGCTTAGAGCTATTGACTACATCATTTATCACGGAGCTACTGCGTCCCAAGAAAAAGACGTGTATGGCTATACAGGTTGGAAGGCGCGAGCCATCACGCAGTTTGCGCTGTGGGCAGTTATGCGCGGAGAAGCCCATGCTCTTGCGGTAAGTGTTCCTCAGACGGAGCTTCATCAACCTATTGAGCAGTTCTACTCCGATGCTATAAACTATGCTCAAACCAACGGTGGTGGTCCGGAGAGTGGAGTTGCCAAGCTGTTTGTGCCTACAGGAGACAAACAGGTTCTGTTTTTCTTTGGGCAGCGATCTGGCTCTCTCAAAATCACCAAAGGCTCCCTATTACCCGATGTCACTTCAAATAACGAGCACTACTCCCTAGAAGGCGCAGTTTACGGAGTATATTCCGATGAGGGTTGCACCAATCTTCTTGGCAGCCTCACTCTTGACGAATCTGGGTCTGCAACGCTCGATGAGCTTCCTGTTGGAACGGTATACGTAAAAGAAACCACTGCACCAAAAGGCTTTCTTCTTGATCAAACAATTCATGCTGTAGAGATAAAAAACCAGGAAGAGAGCGCTCTCACGGTTACCGACACTCCTGTCGGAGACTTTAATCTACGCATTTCAAAGCAAGACTTTGACCACAGTACGAGCCTCAGCGAAAACAATCATTCCGAGCAACAAAGTGCTTCTCCCCAAGGTAACGCAACACTGCAAGGCGCGCTTTTTAAGGTGACCTACAGCAGCTCCTCTGAAACAACACTTAGAACATGGGTTTTCTCGACCGACGAACAAGGTTTTGTCTCTTTTGATGCAGACCATAAGGTTTCTGGAGATGACCTTTTTACTCTTGGCGAGAAACCCTGGCTTCCTCTGGGGTATTACCAAATCGAAGAAATTCAAGCACCTGAAGGCTATAAACTTCCAGAACATTCGCTTCAAACTTGGAAGCTATCAAGCCAAGACGGAAATCTATTCTGGACAAATATCTCTAGCGGAAAAGTAAATCCTTCCTCTGGACACCTCTTCACCTTTAAAGACGAGGTAATAAAAGGAAATCTTAAGATCAAGAAAATTGGACACACTTCCCTAAATTCGTCCGATGGTTATTCTGAAGCAGAAGAGATGCCAAGTTTAAAGGGCGCCAAAATCGAACTTACTAATAACTCCACTCAGCCCATTTTCTACCAAGGCAACTGGATTGCCCCGCACGAAGTTGTCACCACAGTAGAAACAGACGATTCTGGAGAGGCTGCTGTTAAAGACCTTCCCTTTGGCTCCTACTCGCTTAAAGAGGTGCTGGCTCCAGCAGGTTACTCCCTCAACAAAGAATGGAACCCTACGGTTACCCTTACTTCTGAAGGGACTATAGAGGCTACCGAACTTATTGATGAAAGAATTTCTCTACAAACGATGCTTGTAGATGCCGCAGGATCAAAAAATCCTGAATATACCGAGAAACTCAATCTTGTTGATCACATTAAATACGAGGGTCTTACCCCAGGAGAAGAGTACGAAATTACCGGAGAGCTCTATGAGACAAAACAGCTCCAAGAAGGTACAGCGGAACCCATCGCTCGTGGAACTATTCGCTTCAAAGCTCCTACCTCATCAGGAGAAGCTGCAGTTCCTTTTTCTGTAAGGACCGCTTCACTTGAAGGTAAAGAAGTTACTGCCTACGAAACAATCTCAAAAGATGGTGAGAAAGTTGCTTCGCACACGGACAGTCACTCCAAAGCGCAAACTATTCGTGTGACCCCTAAGCCCCATCTTCCTGGAACAGCAGATAATGCCTACTCAGTTCCCCTTTTACTCGCCCTGGCAGGATCGGTACTTATTGGATGTGTCCACTTATTTGCAGCAAAAATTAGACGTTCTTTTTAGTTGAGTAACCTTGCCTTTGCGCTAAAAAAGAAAGGGCAGAAACCTCTGCCCTTTCTTAAAAACTTACTCTAGCTAGTAACTTATTCGTTTATGAGCGTCTAATAAGCTCAGTAACAAGAGCTGCTGCGTCAGCGCACTGACCAGCGTTGACATTCTCGCGAACATCAGCGGCGGTACGGCTGAGTGCAGGAAGTCCATCCTCGTTTAAGCCCATTAAGGTAACGGAACGAACTGAATTCTGCATTGCAGGAGTTGCGTCAGTGGTTCCCCAGTCAAATGCGCTCTGCTCAACATCGATATGAAGATCAGTTGCAATGGTAGAAAGGAGTCGAGTCATTCTACGGTCAGCGCGGCGAACGTTGCCAATTCCCTCGTTCTTAAGAATAGAGAGCGAGCCAGCGCCAACGCAATCAAGGTTAATCAGGAAAGCACCGCGAATATCAGTTCTGTGCTTTGAGAGGAACTCTCTCATGCCTGCGTGATCAAAGTCAGATGCTCCAAGCGCAACAAACCAAATGTCATGTGCAATGAGTTCGTCATCAGAGAGAGACAGAACGGCGTTACGAAGATCATCCTCAGAAATAGCAGCTGCATCTTCAGAGTCGGTCTCTTCACGATTCTCAGCAGATGGAGCTGCGCCACCCTTCCAGTCATCCGATGGACCATCGTTGCGACCGAAGAGTCTAAAGGAACGACGCTTTGCCTCAGGAGTCTTTGCGTCTTGCGCCTCTGTTAGGCCCTCATCGGCTGAAATGGTATCGAATGGACTCTCTGCATCCTCTGCCTCTGGAGTTGGTGTAGCTGTCTGAGCTGGGACATAGTGAGGAGCTGGCTCGGAAGATGGAGCCAGAGGATCAACGGCATCGCCAGAAGGATCAGGAAGATCAAAGAGGGACGCACGACGAGCAAAATCGTTCTTAGCATGGAGCTCATGTGTTGCATCAGGCTGTACCTGCGTTGTGTCTGCATCTGCGGACTCATGAACCTGCTTCATGGTTGCATTAAGCTCATCGTCAACAGAATCATAAGCAACGGTGTTGTCAGCAGCATCCCCAGCCTGCTCATCTTCTGTTGTTGCATTTACAGCCTCTGCAACATCCTCAAGAGATGCTGTCTGGCTTGCACCAGTAGTGTCATAAGCAACGTAGCTTACTTCGCAGTCCTCAGGAAGAATACCCAACGAATTAAGGACTTCCTCACCGTGGCGGACGCCCTCAACCTCATCAGGCTCTGGGATAAGTGCAGCAGCATCGCCTGCAAAGTGATGAACGACCTCAGGACGATGGCCGGTAGGACGGACATTCTCGAGAATACCAAGAAGAGCTGCAACTGAAGACTTGTTATTGTTTGCGCCAATGGTACAAGGTGCAAAACGCTCTGCAATAGTTGCAACAGAAAGGGCGACAAGTGGAAGAGCTGCAAGAATACCAACAATCCAGAAAAGGACACGAACTGGATCAGGAAGGAAGCGAAGAATCTGAACAAATGTAGCAACAAATACTGCAACTACACACCAACGCGAATACTTCTGTGCAAGAGGTACATACTTTGCTACAGGAGACTCAACAAGGAAGTTTGTATGTGGGGAGTCATAGTGAGCAACGATGACGATTGGACGGTTGCCCTTTGCAACAAGCTCGCCAGTGGCCTCGTGCTTAGCAACAACGTTCTGGCTTCTGATGGAAGATCCGAATGAACCGAGAATGTCATTACCAAAGTACTTGAGGCACGTAAGTGCGCCAAAGCCGACAACAAGCAGAACGCCAAAAGCAATAAGTGCTGCATTGCCAGTGCCTGCAAAAATAACGCCAATGAAGAGGAGGATTAAATAGATTGAATAACCAAGACTCTTAATAGACTTAGCATCAAATTCTTCAATGGTTGCCTCAAGCCCGTGAAGTTTCATTTCTTCAGCAATGGTTTGAGCAGCCTGAAGCTCCTCTTGGCTACCGGCAGGAGCAATATCAATCTGCTCGTCTAGATAGTCAACATAGTCATGTGTGATGGCCATACTGCGTCCTTCGTTGGCATGTCTTCTGACAGGTTTCATATATACGTCATTAGTATACGTCTTATATCGAAATATAGCGGTTAAAGTGTATTTTTACGTCCAAATTTAGAAATTCTGCACTAAATATCAAAAACTTTCGTATATGTTTAGAGAGATTTGAGTTCAACTAGCAAAAAGCGGGAGGTGGATATGGCTCCAAACGATCAATCTCTAGGCAACAACGAGCTAGGTGCCTGGAGGATTTTCTCGCTATTTATGCTGCTACTTCAAAAAGGGCCTTTGCCTTCGGCAGAGATTTATACGACGATTTACTCGGATTTGTCTACTGATTCAGCTTCAAGAACGTTTTCAAGAGACCGAGCTGTTCTAAAATCACTCGGATTTGCAATTACTGAGGTAAAAACAGGAAAAGAAAAGTCGTTCTATCTTTCGGACTCAAATTTCTTTGATTCCTCGTATGACTTAAGCCCTGAAGATGCCAATCAACTGCTTGTTATCTGCAGCGCAGTTCTCACTGATACAACTTTTGTGTACCAGGAGGAACTAAGAAACGCGCTATCTAAAATTGTGGGTAATTTTTATTCCTCAGATTCAGACAAGCCAGGGAGCCAAAAACTCAGTGCTTCTTCTCAAAGCAAAGTCTTTCCTGTTCTATACGAATCACTCAGCTCTAAACAACTGGTAAACGTCACCTATACAAATTCACAGGACCAGATTAAACAAAAGCGTCTGGGCGTTCTGGACTTCTTTGTTTCACAGGGACTTCTGTACTTTGTGGGGCAAGATTTTTCGTCCGGTACTGAGAGCGCTTCAATCAAAACTTTTCGCATTGACCGTGTCTTAGATGCTGCAATTCTTAAAGATGAGCACTTCTCCATTCCGGAAGATTTTGATTCAAATGACTACAACCTGCTTGATTTCCAGATCGGATCACAGGCTGGCACTCTTGTTGCGTTTGTCCCCAAAAACATACTCGCGGCTTTTGAGCATTTCTCGCAAGGTCAAGGCGATATTGAGCTTCTTCCTAATGGAGCTTTATGGACCGTTGCTTACGCCCATGAGAACACTGCTTTATCTTGGATTCTTGCTCATGGACTAATTCCAAGGTCTCCAGAGTCTCTTCTCGCAAAATGGAAAGAGTCTTTAAGCGAGGTTGTCAATGGCCGTTAAAAACACCTCTTTTGGAAGAAAAAACATTTCTTCGGCCGTCTACAAACTCGTGTTGCTTGCTTCTGCATTTAGAGATTCCTTTGACGCGGTCGAGTTGAGTGCGGTCCAGTCGCGGTTTGGCATCTCCTCAGAAGAGGCTGCTATTCTGATGGAGCTTTTGCAGCTCACGGACGAGAATGGCTATCTTCCCCTCCCGCTTACTGGAGACCAAGATACTTTGACGCTCGTTGGAGAGTCTCCGTTTAGAACTCGAAGGCTTGTCTTAACAGACGAAGAAACGTTAGCGCTTAAAGAGGCGTTTACAACACTTGCTTTACCCCAAGAAAGTGTTTTTTGGAAACTTCTGAAGTCTCCGTATACGGCAGACTCTTCATCAGATGATGCTTCAGCTTCACGTGTCTCTAAAAGCCATACTAAAGACGTAGACGCATTCCTCACCTGCTCAAATGCAATTTCAGAATCACAGGTTATTTCATTTGAGTATCGTTCTGAGATGGCGTTTGTGGAAACTCAAAGCAATAAAGAAGCTGTAGTCAGCCAAAGAGATGTACTTCCCTATCAATTGTCATACGGGGAGAACGGCTGGCTTATCGAGGGAATAGATTTAGACCTCGAGCAGCAAAGAGTCTTTAGAGTCAATCGCATGAGCCGTATTGAAGCGCAATCCGCTTCGTTTGATCAGTTAAAGCTCGCAGAACACGTGAGAGATTCTGCTGCAGAAAAAAGATCTCAGTTAGTAGAGCTTGTATTCCTTGATAAAAGTGCTCTTACGCACTATTCGTGGCCTGGCCTCAAAACGGTTGGCGGTCAGCGCAATGCCACAGAGATTAAAGCAACTATCCCCTATTACGGCGGAACGTGGCTTTTACAACGCTTACTTGCCCTTAAGGGAAAAGTAACAACCAAAGACCATGCCGTGACGCAGGCAATGCGCGCCTATGCTGCATCTCTTCTTGCTGCAGAAGAGCAACTTTAAGCCAATTTGGTAGCTGTTAGTGCTGCTACGCGTCGTGTTCTTCTCGCCACTTGGCAATTTGCTCGGAGATATCCTTTGTCGAGACGCACTGGTAGTTCTTGTTGGGCAATGACTTCAAGAACGAGCTGCCATATCGCTTGGACACAAGCCTGGAATCGGCAAGCACCAAAACGCCTTTGTCCTCAGCACTCCTGATAAGGCGACCAGCAGCCTGTTTGGTTGCAATTACCGCCTCTGGCAGAGAATAGCGCCACCACGCACGGTCTTCTCGCGCTTCACGCTCTTTGACCAGCGGTTCATTAGGGCTTGCAAACGGAAGCTTAGGGATTACCACGCACCTCAGCGTATCTCCCGCAGCGTCAAAGCCTTCCCAGAACGATTTAAGAGCAAACAGCGAGAGGTTCTTCTCGGCCAGGAACTTTTCGCGAACGCGTCGCGCGGAAGAAGATCGCTCCTGGCAGGCAAGGTTAAGGCCACGCTCACTCAAGCGAGGCTCTAGCGCTTCAAAGAGGCGCTCCATATCACGTCTGTTGGTAAAGAGCGTCAGCACCGAGCCGCCCATCTGAACATGAACGTCGTACAGCAGCTTTTCCAGTGCGTCCAAGTAACCCGGGTCTGTTGGCGCAGGCATATCCTCAGCCACAAAGACGCCCATATGATTCTCGTAGTCAAAACTGGAGTCTAAGTGCAGGCTCTTGTGCTCAAAGGAGCCTCTATCCAAGCCAACAGCGTGCTCAAAATGCGAGAAGTCATCTCCAACAGCAATGGTTGCTGAGGTAAACACAACAGAATGCGTCTCCGGCAGCCACTTCTCTGCCAGCTCTGCTCCAATATCAAGCTTCTCGGCCATAAGGGCCTCAGAGCCAATGTCGCGTTTTAGTCGGGTTAACTTGGCTGAATAGACGTAGCTCTTGTCCGTTCCCTCACAGATGAGCTTCAGTGAATCCAGAAGGGTACTCAAGAACACCCCAGCCTCGCTCAAGTTGCTTGCGAGGTTTGGTGCCGACGCGACAAGTGCATCGGTAGCTTTGCCTATACGAAGCGTCGCTTCTTCAAGAGCAGAAAGAGCAACGGAAGCGGTCCCCAAGACCTCTTTCCATTCCTCTGTCTCTCTTACCTCGTCATTGATCCAAAGCTGAAGGGAGTTATAACCACCATCACTTTTAGCCAACGGAGCCAGCTCATGCACAGTGGCCATAAGGTTGCCCATTGCTGCCATGGCTCGCTGAACTGCGGCGGCAGAGCGCGTGAGAAGCCCCGTGAGCAGCGTAGAGTCCTCAAGGTTGGCAGCGCCCACCATAGCGGCGTGAATAGCGCCAGACTTGATGCCTCCAAGCAGCTCAAAACCGTTTCGCATTTCTTTGGCAGAGATTTCTACTGCCCACTGACGGCGAGCTTCAGCTTCAAAACCATGAGCCTCATCGATTACCCAATGCCTGATAGGAGGCAGAATTTTACCGTCAGCAGCAACGTTTCTGAGCAACAGAGAGTGGTTGGACACCACAACATCTGAAGACCCTGCGCGTTTACGAGCTCCATGAACAAAGCACTCGTGAGGGTAATATGGGCACTTGGAGCGCAGACACTCTGCAGCCTTGATGGTTACCATCTCGCGTGGAACTGAACGCCAACGAATACCCAGCGCATCCAAGTCGCCATCAGCCGACTGGCATGCGTATGCATAAATCACCGCAATTGCGGTCAGCATGTCAGACGCAACGCTATTGCTCGAGCGACCTTCTTGGTCGATGAGCGTCAGTGGAAGCTCTTCAAGGGCAGCTCTATCAACACGATGCAGGCACGGATAGTGCTCGTACCCTTTTAAGCTGCAAAAACTCAACCCGCTAGGAAGCGCCTTCGCAAGCGCTGGAAGGTCATGAGCAACTAGCTGGTCAGTCAAGGCGTTTGTCTTTGTAGCAATGCCTACGGTAACATCGTTTTTCTGCGCAAAAAGCACCTCAGGCAGCAGGTATGCAATTGACTTGCCAATGCCAGTCCCCGCCTCAAGCTCTCTATGCGAAGAGGTGACCAGCGCATTCCTGACCTCAACGGACATGCTGACTTGCTCGCTGCGCGTCTCAAATTTGTCATACATCTGTGAGACAACACCCGGCTTAGCAAACGCTCTGTGAATCTCGTCTTTAGAAATCGGCAGCATGGCAGGCGTCTCTGGGTCGTCCGCGTCTCTTCTCGCCTTTGCTTTTATGTCGGCGACAAGCTGGGCGCGAATATCCTTGAGCGAGAAAAACGTGCCCGAGATCTCTGCATCTGCAAGTTCGGCACCTGTTGCATTTTTCTTTGCGACACCGCGCTGAACTGCTTCTTCTTCCTTCATTTGCGACAAATACGAGAAGATTGGCCTAAACGTCCACTCCACTCCGTCGTGCATTGACGCCAGTTTGGCGAGAAGACCGCGGGGCAGATTCATAAGTCCCAAAAGCAAGATGCGCCACATCCCACAAAGAGCATCTACGTCATCGCTTGCGCGATGCGTAACCTTCATGGTGCCAAACGCTTCAGCCATGCTGGAAAGCTTGTGTGAAGAAAGTCGAGGTAGCGCTATGCGTGAGAGCGACAGCGTATCAATCCAGGTGTCGGAGACAGAAGTGCCACCAGGAATGCGCTCAATAAACGTACGGTCAAACGTGGCGTTGTGAGCCAAAACCGGAAGACCGCCAACAAATTCTGCAAGTGCAGCAACTGCTTCCTTTGCGCTTGGCGCACCTTTAACGTCTTCATCGGTAATTGAAGTGAGGGCCGTAATCTCTTCTGGAATTGGACACCCTGGATCAACAAAAGTCTGAAAGCGCTCCACAATCTCTCTACCACTCAATTTAGCAGCAGAAATCTCAATAAGGGAACACTTCTTAAAGGACAGACCTGTTGTCTCGGTATCCAAAACAACAATGTCATCCTCTAAGACATCAAATGACTCATGCTCAGCCCTCTCTGCAAGTTCTAAATACTTCTTGCAAACCGCAGAGGGGGTACCTGGAAGAATGAGTTCTTCTAGTTTTTGCGTAGCGCTTTTAGTGCTGGTCATAACCTACAAATCTACTGACGATCCTCAAGCGCAAACTCAATAAAGCGAGTGCAGAGCTCAGGGAAATCAATGCCGCCGGTACGTGCAGAATCAGGCAGCAAAGAACGTGCGGTCATACCAGGAATGGTATTTGTCTCCAGCACCACTGGGACGCCGTCCTTCGTAACAATAAAGTCACTACGAGAAACGCCGCGGCAGCCAAGTGCATTGTGAGCCTTAATTGCCAGCTCCTGGGCGCGTGCGTACACTGCAGGCTCAAGACGAGCTGGAATCACATGGTGAAGGGATGCTGGCTCATATTTTGTTTTAATGCTGTAGAACTCATCGCCGGTAACAATCTCAACGATTGGTAGAGCGGTTGGGTTCTCGTTGCCAATGACAGGAACGGTAATCTCCGTTCCCTCAATGCTCTCCTCGATTAGGATGCGCTCGCCCTGCTCACCCGCAAGTTCAAGTGCAGCGGGAAGCTCTTCTCGCGAAGTGACGCGTGTGACACCATAGCTGGAGCCGTTGCCAGAAGGCTTTACAAACATAGGGAGTCCGAGGTCCTCAATAAGCTTGTCTACCTGCTCATCTGTAAAGACGGTACCTGCAGGAACGTCAATTCCCTTAGGCGTTGGAACTCCTGCCTGCCTATACATAAGCTTTGACAGCTCTTTTTCGGTTCCCATAGCAGACGCAAGAACGCCAGAAAACGTGTAAGGAATGTGCAGAATCTCGAGAAGACCCTGGATGCAGCCATCCTCGCCAAAACGACCGTGCATAGCAACGTATACGACATCATAACCACCCTGAGCAAGGGTAACTACAAAGTCTTTTTCTGCAACATCAAGCAGGTCAACACTGGTAAAGCCAGCCTCTTTAAGTGCTGCTGCACACTGCTTGCCAGACTCCATGGCAATCTCGTGCTCGTCTGACCAACCGCCTGAAACAACTGCTACATGAAGCTTTTTGAGCTCTTCACGTGTCATTTCCGCTCCTTCAGATAAGTCTCCCATAGGGTAAACTCTAGTAAACGTATTTCTTCTAAGATACCGCAGATAGCTTAGAAGAGTTGGAGAAGGACAAAAATGCAATCAAATAATACTCTTGACGGCACAAACACCACGGCTGACGGCGCAGACCTCTCCGCGCTTGATTCTCGCCCACAGAAGGCTGCCGCCAAATCTGACCTCAGAAGCCTCTCATCAGAGCAAATTCTTGAGCTTGTGACGTCCCTTGGCCAGCCAAAATTCCGTGCAAAGCAGATTGAGGAGTGGATCTGGTCTAAGGGCGCTACCTCTTTTGATCAGATGAGTAATCTTCCAAAAACGCTGCGAGAAGAACTATCTAAGCAGGTAACGCTTGCTGGTGCTGAGCAGATTGTTCGCCAGGTCTCTGAGGATGGAAGTCGTAAATACCTGCTTCGCTACCCAGATGGCACTTCTGTCGAGTGCGTTGGCATGCCAACTGGCAACAAGCTTTCGGTCTGCGCTTCTACACAGGCTGGCTGCGCCATGGGCTGTGCTTTCTGTGCAACAGGCGCTGCTGGTCTCACGCGTTCTCTTTCTGCAAGCGAGATTTACGAGCAGGTTATGCACGTCCGCGACGATTTTGACGCGCGCGTTACCAGCGTTGTTCTTATGGGCCAGGGCGAGCCCTTCATGAACTACGACGCTACTCTTGCGGCTATGAGACGTCTCAACTCCCCTGACGGGGCCGGCATTGGTGCGCGCCATATTACGGTTTCTACCTGTGGCGTTATTCCTATGATTAAACGTTTTGCCTCAGAGCCCGAGCAATTTACGCTTGCTGTTTCGCTTCACTCTGCGGTGCAAAAGACGCGAGACACCCTCATGCCAGGAGTTCGTAAATACTCACTGATTCACCTGTACGACATTATGGGTGAGTATGTCGATAAGACCGGTCGTCGTCCAACGTATGAATATGCGCTGATCAAAGGCGTTAACGATTCCGACAATGAGCTTGGAGCTTTGAGAGACTTCTGTCGAGGAACGCTCTGCCACGTTAACATCATTCAGCTTAACGAGATTGAGGGTTCTAAGTTCCATCCAACATCCCCTGCCCGCGCACAGGAGTTTGTAAACAGCCTCAACTCTGTTGGCGTTGAAGCAACTATTCGTCTTTCTCGTGGATCTGACATTGATGCAGCTTGCGGACAGCTCTTCCAGAAGAGAAACGCACGTTAAGGGCAGCATACCCTACACACTACAGGTAAAGAAGGGACCCTCTCGAGTTCCTTCTTTTTTAGTTCATATGTAGAACATTTGTTCTAGTTAATTGCTTTGAGCCATTCTTTATCTACTCTCGCTTGATGAGAGACAATGTTTTTTGAAGTTTTTCTATCAATACCACCTGAATAATCGTCGAGAATTGCATCAAGTGCCCTTCTCGACCTTCTCATTGCGTGGAAAAAACTTCTTTGTGCTTCTTTAGTCAACAAGGTGTGCTTAGCGAGAAAAGCTATTCCAATCAATGAAACTGTGGATATAATTGCAAATTTTATCTTCATTATGCTTCTTTACCGTTTGATAGTTTTTCAACTAAAGCAGCAAGCTCTTCTTCATCATTGAATTCGATTTCAATTTTATTCTTGCCACGAATATTTCGCACTTTGACTGGAGTATCCAAAGCAATTCTTAATTGCCTTGCCGCACGCTTATATGCCTGTGGAGTTGGTTGTCTTTTTGGTTTCTCTACATTAGTGACAGAAAATAGTGGAGCAAGGTTTTCTGTCTGGCGGACAGACAAGTTTTCTTCAATTACTTTCTGAGCAAGTTTAATTCTTCCTTCTTTACCACTAACGGAAAGAATTGCACGAGCGTGTCCTGCACTAATACGTCCTTCTACCATCAAAGTCTGTACCTCTGTTGGAAGGTCAAGAAGGCGTAGGGTATTTGTGATTGCAGATCTTGATTTTGAGAGGACCTTGGCCAAATCGTCTTGGGTTAAGTTTTCCTGTTTAATGAGCTGCTTATAACCTTGTGCTTCTTCGATTGGGCTTAAGTCAGATCTCTGCAAATTCTCGATAAGAGCAAGCTTGAATACTTCCTCGTCAGAAATTGCTTTGATTACAACAGGTACTTCCTCTAATTTTGCAAGTTTCGCAGCCTGAAAACGTCTCTCACCAGCAACAATTTCGTAGTGGTCGCCCTTCTCGCGAACAAGAAGTGGCTGAAGAATACCGTTTTGCTTAATAGAATCACTGAGTTCAGTGAGCTCAGCTTCGTCAAAACGCTTGCGAGGCTGGTCTTTGTTTGGCTTAATCTTCTTTAAGGGCAGTGTAGTGGTTTCTTTTTTATTGCCGACCTCTGCATCCACCTCGCTAAAGAGCGAATTAAGGCCTTTGCCAAGTCCTGATTTTTTAACCACGACGATTCACTTCCTTTGCAAGTTTGTTATATGCAAGTGCGCCCATGCTTATTCGTGCGTACATGGTTACTGGCAAACCATGACTTGGTGCCTCAGCAATTTTGACGTTTCTTGGAATAAGTGTCTTGAATACCTTGTTACCAAAGTAATTAGATACTTCATTGACTACCTGCTTAGATAGGGAAGTTCTACTATCAAACATGGTCATTACTACGCCAAAGATTTCAAGATCTGGATTAAGCTGTTTTTGCACCATCTTCATTGATTCAACAATTTTAGTAACGCCTTCTAGTGCATAATACTCGCACTGAATTGGGATAAGTATGCTATTTGCTGCAACTAAGGCGTTAATTGTTAGAAGCCCTAATGATGGTGGGCAATCAATCAAAATATAGTCAAAATACTCTTTAACCTGGTCGATTACTCTTTTTAAAATATTTTCTCTTGATTCAACGGAGACAAGTTCAATTTCAGCACCGGCAAGTTGAATAGTTGCTGGTGCAATAGTTACGTATTTCTGAACTGTTTGCTGCAATACCTCTTCGATTGGCGTTTCATTGAGAATTACGTCATAAATATCAGCTTCAAGTTCCTCTTTATCAATTCCAAAACCACTTGTCGCATTTCCTTGTGGATCGAAATCAATAATGAGAACTTTCTTCTTTGTTTCACCTAATGCGGCGGCAAGATTAATTACGGTAGTTGATTTTCCAACTCCGCCTTTTTGATTAATTACTGCCAGAACTTTAGGATCTCTATCCTGAAATCCCCTCAAAAGGTCTTTGTAGCTCATTTATCCTCCGTTTGACCAAGTTTATTTAATAATACAGAATGTTTCACGTGAAACATTCCACAATTACCCTCTTCTTGCAACAAACGGATTTGATTTAGCCATTCCAGTTTTTCTTGGTAATTTGACTTTGCTCTTTGCAACTTTTTTGTATAAAAGAATTTCTCGATGGCCAAGATTGTTTGGTAAGTCAAATGTTTCACGTGAAACATTTTTATACCCAAAAATTTTGGCTGCCTGAGAGGCGTCCTGCAGCTCTATCTCATCAACATTGGCCTTCATTACTATAAGAGTGCCCTGTGGGGCTAAGAAAGGCTCTGCGTACTCCAAAAGAATATTTGCCTTCGCAACAGCTCTAAATGTTACAAAATCAAACTTCTGTTTATAAGCATTTGGAATTTCTTCTGCACGAAGCTTCTCAGCCCTAACTCTCTCATTTAGACCAATCTCATCAATCATTGACTGAACCGCATTGATCTTTTTTCCAATAGAGTCAACCAATAGTGTTTTATTGTCACTCATGATTGCAAGAGGCAGTCCAGGAAAGCCGCCACCGGTACCAATATCAATATAGTTGTGAGTACCAGATAAAAACTCGTTACACACTTTGAGTGGTAACAAAGAATCAAGAATATGGAGCACTAGCGCGTCATCAACCGAAGTAATTCTTGTAAGGTTCAGATTCTTATTTATCTCAATTAGTAGTTCAATATGTTTCAGAAGCTGTCTTCTTAGGTGCTCTGTTGAATCGATTCCATAGGTAAGGAGAAGTTCCTTAAGTACATTCTCTTTTGAATCGAATAACGACTTCTCTGATTCAGACATTGCTTCTCCTGTGACAAAACTTCTTGTAACAAGAAGAATTGTCACAAAAAAAGAGGAAGGCGTAAACCTTCCTCATCAAATTAGTAAAGCTTGTTGAAAATTCTTAGCCGTTAATAGCTGTAACAACAACGCGGCGGTATGGATCATCGCCCTCAGAGTGTGTTGTAACTTCAAGATTATCTCGAAGTGCGATGTGAATGATACGGCGCTCATAACCACTCATTGGAGCAAGAGAAACCTTACCAGTCTTCTTAGCACGAGAAGCAGCAGAGAGTGCCATCTCCTGAAGCTTATTGCGACGACGGCTCTTATAGCTTTCAACATCAACAGATACTGGATAGTGGAAGTGAAGCTTAGCGCTCATCAAAGACGAAAGAACCATCTGAAGAGCCTCAAGCGTATTGCCGTGACGACCAATAAGAATTGCAAGATCTCCACCGGTTACGTCAAGAATGAGCTCACCGTCTTCTCCATCGTACTCATCAATTGCACAGCTATTCTCGCCAAAGAACGAGAGGAGCTCTCTTAGATAGAAGACAGCAGTATCAGCAATCTTATTCATCTCAGCATCAGTAAGCTGAATTCCAGCTTCAAAGTGCTCTCGAATTGAAGCAAACTCGTCTTGTGAATCAACGACAGGAGACTCATTAAGAGCGTTTGGCTCAGAAACGAAAGTCTCATCCTCCATGTCGTCCTCCAGTCAATATAAAAAGTTTAACTATTAATCTACTGTAACAAATTCTGTAAACAAAAGTTATTTTGTTTAACCCCAGCTCTTAGGCCTTTTTGTGAGGGCGTGGCTTCTTTTCTTTTCTCACCACGTCTACCTCGATTGGCTTATTAGCCATCTGAGCCTGTGCCTTGAGCTTCTCTTTTTCCATAATACGCTTGGTAATAAGCTGCTGCTGAGCAAGCTGCCAAATACCAGAAGTTACGTAGTAGAGAAGAACAGCTGCTGGCACAGTCCAACCAAACCAGAGCATCATGAGGGTCATCATGCCGCCCATCATGTACTGCTGGGTACGCTGCTCACCGGAGCTTGTACGAGCGTTTACTGCCATGGAAAGGAAAGTAGTAAGGCCAAACAGAAGAACAAAAATCATGTAAGGGATAGCGGTAACAAAGCCATCAACAGCAAAGATGTCGGATGTTGCACGCGCAATAGAAGGAAGAATGTTGTAGAAGCGGGAGTCTACTGGAACCATCTTTGCAACGGTAAAGAGTGCAATAAAGATAGGGGACTGTAAAAGCAGTGGTAGACAACCACCAAGAGGATTGAAGTTGATTTCAGCGTAAAGTTTACGCATCTCTTCATTCTGCCTTACAGGATCATCGGCATAGCGCTCCTGGATTTCTTTGAGCTTAGGCTGAACAACACTCATACGAGCCATAGAGGCCGTCTGCTTGTTGGTCATTGGAACCAGGATAATACGGATGATGATGGTAAGCAGGATAACTGCCATACCCCAGTCTCCCGAGAATGATTGAAGTCCCGCTAAGACTGTGTATAGAAAGTTAACAATCCAATCCCACATATTTCCTCCGGTGCGTTCCTTTACGGAACGGGATCGTATCCTCCCTTATGAAAAGGGTGACAGCGAGCAATACGCTTAAGAGCAAGCCAACTTCCCTTTTTAACACCATACTTTTGTATGGCCTGAACTGCATATTCGGAGCAAGTGGGCCGATAAATACAGTGAGGCTTAAAAAGGGGAGAAATGTTTCTTTGATAGAAACGAATAGCACCCAGGAACAAGTTTGCGAGAAAAGATTTTTGTCTTTTCTCGCTCATTTGACCCCTGTCTTTCTTAACAAAGCATCCAAAGAAACGCTTATATCAGCAGGATTAGTGCTGTGTGTATCTTTAGTCGCAAAGAGAATAATGCCGTATCCCTCAACAGGTAAACCGCTCTTTCGAGCTGCTTCGCGTAAAACGCGTTTACACCTGTTTCTAAATACGGCGTTACCTAGTCTTTTTGGAGCTACAAAGGCTACCTCGGAAGGATGTGCCTCAGTGGATGGTGCTACTCGTATACGAAGAACAGAACTTTGAGCCCTCTTCCCCGCGGAGAAGACCCTTTCAAACTCTGAACGAGATTTAATGGTCTTCACAGAAACATTCCTTAGACAGTGAGGCGCTTACGGCCCTTAAGGCGACGACGAGCGAGAACGGCACGACCATTCTTAGTTGCCATACGTGCACGGAAACCGTGGGTAGTTGCGCGCTTGCGCTTATTTGGCTGGTAGGTACGCTTCATAGCTATTTCCTCCCGAACGGGTACAGTATCGATTAAAAAGCCTACAGATTGTACTCGCGTTTATGGGTACCTGTCAAATTTTCTACGCAAATACCTCAACTTTTTCTCTTTTTTATTCAAAAGCCTAGCGAGAAAACCTTTCATTTTGAAAATTTCACTTGTGATACATGAAGAAATTTGTTGAAAGGAATATTTCTGTAAGCTGAAATATGTCCGGTAAATGCTACTATCATTCAGTACGTCTTTCACAAAGATACAAAGTTATCTACAGATGTTTAACACTTGTTGAAAACTTTCATTCACTGTGAAAGGAAACGAAAAGTTTTCTTCATTTGTTTAACAATTGTTGAAAAGGAGGTGTCATGGCAAGAGATTTCTTTCCTTTTGTTGAGGAAAACACCAACCAGGATGAAAAAGATGCTGGTTCTGATAACTCTCTCACCGTCCGCTATGCTGCACGTATTGCAGTGTATGACGATAAAGCCGCAGCACCTCGCGTTGTTCTTGTAGAACCTAAAGATGCTCGTTCTTATCTTGACGAGATTGCAGCAACCGTTAACCAGCTTGCTCACGAGCAGGGTGGAAAAATTCCTTTTATGGTTATGCGCGAGATTGTGGAGAATTTCATTCATGCTCGCTTTGTAGCACCCACAATCTCAATTATGGACAACGGAAATACCATTAGGTTTTCAGATCAAGGACCTGGTATTAAAGAAAAAAACCGAGCTCTTGAGTTTGGTACCTCTTCTGCAACGGAAGAAATGAAATCGTTTATTAGAGGCGTTGGTTTTGGTCTTCCTTATGCTCAGCAATATATGGTTGAGAAGGGTGGAAGCCTTACCCTTGAAGACAATATCTCTGGCGGAACAATTGTTACCTTGTCAACACGCCGCTCTAAAGATGCTCATATTCAGACACTTCCAACTCAAGAAGAAGCTGAAGAATTGCCTGTTAATCAAAATCAGCAGGCAATTTCACATGCCCCACAAGCAGTATCTCAACAGGTATCTGCACAACCAGCTGCACAACTTCCTAATCTGGTGTTAACAGATCGAGCAAAACAAGTTCTTCAATATCTCTCTGAACATGAATGGGTTGGAGCAACAGAACTCACTAGTGCCTTTGGCCTTTCTACACCAACCTGGTCAAGAGAATTAAAATCGCTGGTAAACATAGGAATAATTGGAAAAGTTGGGCAAAAATATAAGCTTACTACTATTGGAGAAACCCTCCTTTCATAGAGTTTCTCAACATTATTCGCTGAAAGTTATCAACATTCCTCTATACTAGGTGTCCCAATTTTCAACATTTTGATTGGACACGTATGGATGCATCAATTGATTCAGACGCAGTAGCTCTGTGGCAAGACGCAATTGACCTTTTGGTTGAAGAGAATCAGCCAGAGGCTTTTATCGCCATGTTGAGAACCTGCACTCCAATTAAAGTTGAAGATAATACGCTCTATGCTGAGACTCCAATGCGCTTGGCATATAACCGTATCCTTAAGAATCTGCCAATTGTTGAGAGATGTCTCTCGGCTGCGGCCTTTGAAGATATTATCTTAAGTCTTACGCTTACAAAGTCTTCTACTCCTGTTACAACTACTTCTACGATGACTCCTCAAGAGTTCAACGCTTGGAAGCAGAAAACCGCTCCTATACAGGCTGTTGTTCCAGAACAGATTCAAGATTTTGAATCCCAGGAACAGAGTCTTGAAGAATTAAAACAACAGACGTTAAAGAGACGTAAGAGTAATCCTCTTTATGAGGAGACATCCTTCAATTCAAATCTCACGTTTGATCGCTTTGTTGTTGGTGACGAGAATGAGCTTGCTCATCAACATGCTTTAAATGTTGCAAACGACGCAAAAGGTAAGGCAAACCCACTCTTTATTTACGGTGCAAGTGGACTTGGAAAAACTCACCTTCTGCGAGCCGTTCAGAACTACATCAACGCTGAAGATATCGAGCGCGTTTGTGTTTACAAAGACGCAGATGCCTTTGTTGATGACTACGTAAATGCAGTTCGTAAAAACGCTTCAGGAAACGCAGCAACAGAACTGAGTAATAACTACCAAAACATTGACGTTCTTATCATCGATGATGTCCAAAAACTTGCTGGTAAAGCGGGTACCATCAACTTCTTCTTCAATATTTTTAACTCTCTTATTGATAGAGGTAAGCAGATTATTCTTGCAGCCGATAGAACTCCAGCTCAGCTCGGTATGGGCTCTGACGGTTTTGATGATCGTATTACTTCTCGTATGAGTGGTGGCATTGTTATTGGCATTGAGTCTCCAAGTTACGAGATGAAGCTCAATCTTATTCACGTCTTCTGCGACCGAGCTTTTAAAGAGAGAAATTCTTCTCTTTCTGCAGATGATATGCCAGAAGATATTCGTCGCTATATGGCTGATAAGGCCGGTCAAAGTATTAGAACTCTTGAAGGCTTCTGTAATCGTTGCGTCACTGGACAAATCAAAGCAAAAGAGTCCGGTAAAAACATTAAGCAAGAAGAGATTGATAAGATTGCAGATACTCTTTGGCGACGCGTTTCAAAGACCGTAAATATCGAGAAGGTCCAAGAAGTCGTAGAGAACGTCTATGGCATTAGCCATCGCGATATTGTTGGTAACAAGAGAAATAAAGAAATTGCAGAGCCTCGTCATGTTGCACTTTATCTTGCTCATGACCTTTGCCAATACACGCTGGTAAATATTGGTAAGCATTTTGGAGGAAGAAAACACGCAACAATTTTGCACAGTATTGAGGTAATTGAAGAGAGAATCAAAGAAGACAAAAGCTTCTATGATCAAATTTCTCAACTCAAGAAGACTATCCTTGAACAAAGTTAGTGTTTAAAACCTGTTCGTAAGATGTCAATTGGTGAAGAGAAGTACTGGTTTGGTGTTGAGAGTTTAAGAGAGGGAGTTTTACTTTGTTTATGAATGTCAAAAATAAGCAAACAAATCTGACCTCTAGAAACATATTTCTACCTCTAGAAATGTAAAGCTTTCTTCTTTTCAACATAGCTTATTATTACTACGATATTTTTATTCTTATCTAAGAAATAATAGAAAGGGTCGTCATGAAATTTACCGTAAGTCAATCCGCTCTCCAGACGGCGCTTGATATTGTTTCTAAGGGTATTGGTTCTAATACAACACTTCCAATTCTCTCCGGTATTTATCTCAAAGCTTTTAATGGCATGCTTGAGCTACAGTCCAGTGACTTAACTATCTCTATTAAGCATCAGATTGCAGCAAACGTAGAAGAAGAAGGAGAGACAGTTGTTTCTGGAAAGGTTATCCAGAACATTGTTAAAAATCTTCCTGATGCAGCAATTACTTTTGAAGGTGGAGAGCGTACGCTTTCTGTAACTTGCCAGCGTTCATCTTTTAGGCTTAATACTCTTTCTGCACACGATTGGGCACAGTTCCCAGAGTTTGATCTTGAGAAGACCTGCGAGCTTCCAAGTCAACTTCTATCAACTATGGTTGATAAAGTTTATCGTGTAACTTCAAAGGAAGCTTCTCGTCCTATTCTTCAGGGAATTTCTCTCACCGTTGAGGACAATACTATTCGCCTTGTTGCAACTGACTCATTCCGTCTTGCTGTTTGTGATTCCAATACAGATACGCCAGCAGGTGAATCTTTTAGTGCAATTATTTCTGGTGAAGTTTTCCACGACGTTCTTTCCATGCGTAGCATGACTGAGAAGGTTTTAATTGGTACTACAGACAACCAGGTAGTCTTCCAGTTTGGAAATACCACTCACATTTCGCGAAAGATTGAAGGTCATTTCCCAGATTATAAGCAGCTACTTCCAACGTCTTGTACTGCATCTGTTGATATTAATGTTGAGGATTTCTCTGCAGCTCTCAAGCGTGTATCTGTTATTGCTCTGGCAAATCCATCAGTACGTTTTGATGTTGATGCTGATGGAAAAGAAGTTAAGCTGTCTGCATCCTCACCAGATCAAGGTGAATCTTCTGAGCACATTGAGGCACAAATTGAAGGAGACTCTCTTTCAATCGCTTTGAACTACCACTACGTTTTTGATTGTGTAAACGCTGCTCCTTCTAAGGACCTTTTGCGTCTTGAACTCCAGGGTCCTTCTCAGCCTGCAATCTTTAAATCAAATGGTAAAGTCAATTATTTGTATCTTCTGATGCCTGTTCGCCTCTAATTTGATAGGGGTTGTGTGGGACTTAAAGTTGAACATGTTTCGCTGTATAACTTTCGTTGTTTTGCTTCGAAAGAAATAGATTTATCTGCGCAAACTACTATCTTTGTAGGAAAAAATGCCGCAGGTAAGACAAATACTGTAGAGGCATTACAACTCCTTACCGCTGGATATTCTTTTAGAAAACCAACACCTTCACAGCTCCTTCTCACAGGTACTTCTGAGGCAAAGATAGAGATTTCTCTTACAGGAGATGGAAGAAAGCTAGAAAATACCTGTACCATCACAGAACGTCGTC
>JAGZWL010000001.1:47497-60494 GCA_018378955.1 Atopobium sp.
TATTTCTGGCACGTTGATGTCGGTGCTTTTTAATCCTGATGATCTTTCAATGATTAAAGGTGGCGCATCATATCGCCGAGAAGAATTCGATGACTTTGGTCGCCAGGCAAATAAAAGCTACTTCAAGGTTTTCTCGGCATATACCAAAACAGTTGAGCAAAGAAACAAGCTGCTTAAATCTGATTGGCCTGACAATAATTTGCTTGATGCATGGGATCTTTCGCTTGCAAGGGGAGGAGCAACGCTTCTTCATGCGCGCATTCATTTGTTTGAGCGCCTGGCAAAGAAAACATGCGAGATTTACCGGGAACTTTCTGGCGGAGAGCACCTAGAAATGAACTATATTTCTTCAATTGGAGAGGTTTCTCTTGAAGCCTCTAGAGAAGAAATTACTAATCAGTTTTTACAGGCTTTAAGTGCCGCTCGCGCGAATGATATTCGTCGTCAGCAAAGTACAAAAGGACCTCATCGAGACGACGTTGAGTTTTTAATTGAGGGTAAAGACGCTAGAAATTATGGTTCTCAAGGTCAGATTAGAACGGTGGTCTTAGCACTTAAAATGGCAGAAGTATTACTCTCAGAAGAAATACTTGGCGAGAAACCCCTGCTGATTTTAGATGATGTGATGAGTGAGCTTGATGAAGATCGCCGAAAAGCCATTATGGAATTTGCGTTCCATGACATCCAAACCGTAATTACAACTACTAACCTTGGTTATTTCTCTGAAGAGATTTTAGAGAAAGCGCAGATAGTTAGGTTTAGTGATGAATAATCAACAAGAAATGCCTGCGCGTGGTGGTAATGAAAACGCAAAAGATTTAATGAGTGCTCTGCTTGGAACCTTCAGAGATTCTAAGAGTATGTCTAAAAATCGTCGCGCTTATCTTGCATGGGTTGAGTCAAACGGTGAAAGAGAAGTAGAACACACAACTGGCGTATTTGTTAGAGAAATTGCTGGTAGAGAATATCCTATACTTACTGTTTATGTAGACAATCGTATGTGCATGATTGATTTTCTTGCACAAAGAGAAATCTATAGAGCAAGGTTGTCAGAGCATGGTCTAGAGTTTTCAGATCTTGAATTTAAGCTGGACAAATATAACAGACACGCTGGTAAAGAAGACGGTTCCTCAAAAGAGCAACCTCAGGGCCAAAAAGTTGAGAAGAAAGTTCTTCCAGAACTCACTACAGAAGAAAAATCACAAATTTCTGAGTTAGTTTCTGGTCTTTCTGAGCCACTCAAGTCAACGGCTTATAAAGCGATTGAAGCAAGTTTTAGACAAAAAAAGAGTCTTTAGTCTAATCTGTCACTAATCTGTCCTTAAATCTCTTTACAGAGCCTCTCAGATACCAAATATTACTTTTTAAACAATGAAATTTCTCTGTGCCGAGTTGATTTTGGCGATTTCATAGTAAAATACCTATATCATTCCGCTCACAATTGAAGAGAGGACTTACGTGGCAAAAGAAAATAAGTATGACGGTACAGAGATTAAGATCCTTGAAGGCCTTGAGGCTGTTCGTAAGCGTCCAGGTATGTATATTGGTACAACTTCAGCTTCTGGTCTGCATCACCTTGTTTGGGAGATTGTAGATAACTCAGTCGATGAGGCAATGGCTGGTTATTGCTCCAAAATTAAGGTAACCGTTCATCCAGATAACTCTATTTCTGTTGAAGATAATGGTCGTGGTATTCCTGTAGACCTTCATCCACAGAAAAAGATCCCAACTCTTGAGGTTGTTCTTACTATCCTTCACGCAGGTGGTAAGTTTGATAACAACGCTTATAAAGTCTCCGGTGGCCTTCACGGCGTTGGCGTTTCTGTTGTAAACGCTCTTTCAAAGAAACTTGTTGCGCAGGTTAAGCGTGATGGCAAAATCTACGAGATGGTCTTTGAGCGCGGTAAAACCGTTCAGAAGATGAAGGAAATTGGTACTTCAAAATCTAACGGTACTACCATTACTTTCTGGCCAGACGACATGATCTTTGAGACCACTACGTATAACTTTGACACACTTCGTGACCGTCTCCAGGAAACCGCATTCCTTAACAAGAACCTTAAAATTACTCTTGTTGATGAGCGTGAGCTCACTCCTCGTCAGGTTGATTTCCAGTATGCTGGCGGCATCATCGATTTTGTTAAGTACCTTAATGACGAGAAAACCGTTTTACCAGGACTTTCTCGCCCTATCTATATTGAAGGTAAGTCAGACCCTGACGCTCCAATGTCTCAGATGGGTGAGGTAGAGGTTGCTATTCAGTGGAATACTGACTTCAGTGACAGAACTCTTTCTTTTGCAAACGACATTTTCACTGAGGAAGGCGGAATGCACCTCGAGGGCTTCCGTACTGCTCTTACTAAAGTAATAAATGATTATGGCACCAGGCAGGGAATTCTTAAAGAGAAAGACCCTAAACTTGAGGGCGGCGATATTCGCGAGGGCTTAACTGCTGTTATTTCAGTCAAGCTGCCAGATCCTCAGTTTGAAGGACAGACAAAGGCAAAGCTTGGTAGTTCTTACATGAGAACTCTCACCAACAAGATTGTTACTCAGGGTCTCTCAGAGTACCTGGAAGAGCACCCAAATCAGGCAAAAGAGATTCTCAAGAAAGCATCGCAGGCTGCAAAAGGCCGTCTTGCTGCTCGTAAAGCTCGTGAAGCAACACGCCGTAAGGGACTTCTTGAGTCAGCTGCTCTTCCTGGAAAGCTTGCAGACTGCTCCGTTCGCGATGCAGAGATGACTGAGCTCTTCATCGTCGAGGGTGACTCCGCAGGTGGTTCTGCAAAGATGGCACGTGACCGTTCTATCCAGGCAGTTCTTCCACTTCGCGGAAAAATTTTGAACGTTGAGCGCGTACAGGCTCACCGCGCACTTTCTTCTGACACTATTACTTCGCTGATTACCGCTATTGGTACGGGCGTTGGAGATGAGTTTAATATTGAGAAGGCTCGTTATCACAAGATTGTCATCATGACCGATGCCGATGTTGACGGCTCTCACATTAGAATTCTTCTGCTTACCTTCTTCTATCGTTATATGAAGCCAATGATTGACGCAGGTTATATCTACGTTGCTCAGCCTCCTCTGTATCAGATTAAGCCAAAGGGTAAAAAGAACGGTAAATACATCTATACCGATGAAGAACTTGCTCTTGAGACAAAGAAGTATGAGGACAACACCAAGTACACCATTCAGCGCTACAAGGGTCTTGGTGAGATGGATCCAGAGCAGCTTTGGGCAACCACTATGGAGCCAAAGAACCGCATTCTCCTTAAGGTAACCATCGATGATGCTCTTGCAGCTGATCGCGCGGTCTCTGACCTTATGGGCAATCAGGTTGAGAAGCGTAAAGACTTCATCCAAACACATGCAAAAGACGTCCGCTTCCTGGACATTTAATGGTTTCTCGCTAAATCATTAGACAGAAAATGAAAGGGTAACTTGTGGCAGACGATAAAAATATGAATGATGATCTTTTTGGCGCAGACGAGGATCAAGGCCTTGATGCACAAAACGATATGGATCAAGAATACGAAGATGACGAGGTAGAAGAAGACTCTGACGAGTTTGACCCAGAGACTGGGGAAAATCTCATAACGGGAGAAACTTCACACATTATCTCTGATGAGGCTGGTACTCGTCTTGACCTCTCAGACATTCACGGTGGCACGCTTAAGCCAACCGATTTGTCCTCAGAGATGAAGACTTCCTTCCTCGAGTATTCCATGTCCGTTATTGTTGCTCGCGCACTTCCAGACGTTCGAGACGGCCTTAAGCCTGTTCACCGCCGTATTTTGTACGCAATGAGTGAGGCTGGCATTACGCCAAACCGTCCACATAAGAAGTCTGCATGGGCAGTCGGTGAAGTCATGGGTAAGTACCACCCACACGGCGATTCTGCTATTTATGACTCCATGGTCCGTATGTCTCAGGATTTCTCGATGAGGCTTCCTCTGATTGATGGTCACGGAAACTTTGGTTCTATCGACGGCGATCCACCAGCAGCAATGCGTTATACCGAGGCACGCCTTACCAGAAGTGCTATGGAGATGCTGGCAGAGCTTAACAAGAACACCGTTGATCTTCAGTCAAACTATGATGAGTCTCTGACAGAGCCTGCAGTTCTTCCTGCTCGTTTCCCAAATCTTTTGGTTAATGGTTCTTCAGGTATTGCAGTTGGTATGGCCACCAACATTCCTCCTCACAACCTTGGTGAGGTTACTAACGCTGTCTGCATGATGATTGAGAACCCTGACGTTACCACTGAGGAGCTCATGACCGTTCTACCTGGTCCTGACTTCCCAACAGGCGGCATCATCATGGGCACTCAGGGCATCAAGGACGCCTACGAGACTGGTCGCGGTTCTATTACGGTCCGTGCAAAGGTTCACGTTGAGCAAGTCAAGAGTGGTCGCCAGCGCCTTGTTGTTACCGAGATTCCTTACCAGGTTAACAAAGGTCTTCTTCAGGAGAAGATTGCTCAGGCAGTCAACGAGAAGAAAATCGAAGGCATCTCTGACATGCGCGATGAGTCCAACCGTAAGGGTATGCGCATCGTCTTGGATCTCAAACGTGATGCTGTTCCACAGGTTGTTCTGAATAACCTGTACAAGAAGACTCAGCTCCAGTCCAACTTTGGCATCATTGACCTGGCCTTGGTTGACGGTGTTCCTCGTACCCTTTCTCTTCGCGAGATTCTTCGTCACTACATTGATCACCAGATTGATGTTGTACGCCGTCGTACTGAGTTTGACCTGGACAAGGCACAGAAGCGTGTCCACATTTTGGAAGGCCTTCTGACAGCAGTTGATAACATTGACGAGATTGTTCACATCATCCGCAGCTCGCAGGATGACGCTGAGGCAAAGAAGCGCATGAACGAGCGTTTTGGCCTGGATGAGATTCAGGGCGAGGCAATCCTTCAGATGCGTCTGCGCCGCCTTACCGGTCTTGCTCGTCAGGATCTTGTTGACGAGATTTCCCAGCTCAGACTTGATATTGCCTACTACGAGGATCTTCTCGCTCACGAGGAAAAGATTCTGGCTGTTATTGCCGATGAGCTCCGAGAGATTTCCAACCGCTATGCTGATAAGCGTCGTACGCAAATCTCTGACCAGGACATTCAGAACCTGGACGTCGAGGATCTTATTGCTGAAGAGGACATGGTTGTTACCGTTACTCACGCAGGTTACGTAAAGCGCGTTCCTGTTGAGATTTATCGTTCTCAGAAGCGCGGCGGCAAGGGTGTTCAGGGAGTCTCTCTCAAAGAGAACGATTTTGTCGAGAACCTCTTTGTTGCTTCTACCCACGATTACGTGCTGTTCTTTACCAACCTTGGTAAGGTGTATCGCCTCAAGGTCCACGAACTTCCTGTTGGTAGTAGAACTACAAAGGGCAGCGCTATCATCAATGTCATCGAGACACTTGCAGAGGGCGAGAAGGTCAAGGCAGTCATTACTACCCGCGACTTCCCAGAAGATAACTACCTGATGTTTGCTACTAAGCAGGGAATGGTCAAGAAGACAGCAATGTCTGAGTACGACCGTACCCGTAAGGACGGCCTCATTGCAATCAACCTTAAGGATGGCGACGAGCTTGTTAACGTTCGTCGTGTCCACCCAGGTGACAAGGTTGTTCTGTGCTCCTCCGACGGCAAGGCAATCCTGTTTGACGAGGCAGAGGCAAGAAGCATGGGCCGCGGTACTTCGGGCGTTCGTGGTATCACGCTCAAGGGCGATGCGACTATGCTTGGCATGGAAATTACCAACGGCAACGGTGACCTCTTTGTTATTACCGAAAAGGGCTACGGAAAGCGTACGGCAATTTCTGAGTATCCAGTTCACAAGCGTGGTGGCCAGGGTGTCTTTACCATCACAATGACGGAGAAGAAGGGTAACCTGGTTGCCTGCCGCGTTGTTGGTCCTCAGCACGAGATTATGATTATGTCCGAGGAGGGCGTCGTAATCCGCGTCAAGGCTGGCGACATCTCCAAGCTTGGCCGCTCTACTCAGGGTGTCAAGGTTATGAACCTCTCTGGTACTGACGTTGTTTCTGCAGTTGCCCGTATGGTTGCCAACAAAAAGAAGGCTCCTAAGCACGCAGAGAACCAAGGTATGCTTGATCTGATGGCAGCAGGTGCTCGCGATGCTGATGAGACAGAGTCTGTTGACCTCGGAGATGAAGAGGAAGTACTGGACGATTCACTGCTGGATGATGACGAATAAGCATTTCAGCTATACGTAATTTGAAGAGCTCAGGAGGTAATTCTCCTGGGCTCTTTTCGTTTACCGAGAAAATCAGCGCGCTAACGGTAATGATTTTTATATAAAAGATATGCCAGTTGTTTAAAAATTCGCTCTAGAGCAGGACTTAAGAGAAATCCTCAGGAGAGACATCCTCAATAAACTGGTGGAACTCCTCAAGCTCTTGGGCCTGAACGTCCTTCTCGACATCAGTAAAATCTGGAGCAGCAGCAATTTCCAGAACGCTCTCGTCAGCAAAGATGGGAGCGTTTGTTCTTACTGCCAGCGCAATTGCGTCTGATGGACGAGCATCCACGTAAATATGTTCTCCCTCTTTAGAGATAAGCTCAATTTGCGAGAAGAACGTGGTGCCATGGACACCTACAATGCGCACGCTTTTAATGTCTGCGTCCAGAGAATCAAGAACGGAGCGGAGAAGATCGTGCGTGAGCGGTCTCTGAGTAGACTCTTGGTCTATACCAAGGCTGATAGCAGAGGCTTCAATGTTGCCAATCTTAATAGGTAGGCTGAGCGTGGAGACCCCGCGTGGATCATGAAGACGCAGGACAATAACGGAAGAGATGGGTCCTCCTCCGACAACAACTGTCTGTATGTCCATACGTTTTAGTGACACAAAAACTCCAAAAAGCACGCTATTTATCAATCTTTGGGCAGATAGTCTACGACTCTCTGTTCTGCTTTCATACCCAATTTCAAGAAACTTTAAAACAAAACAAAAAAAGTGTTGACCTACGATGCGTATGGAGGTATTATTTTTCCCTGCGTTGGGCCTGTAGCTCAGTTGGTCAGAGCGTCCGGCTGATAACCGGGAGGTCACAAGTTCAAACCTTGTCAGGCCCACCACTTTATGTGACAATAGTCACCCCAACGTTAGCCGAGTCGCCGTTGGGGTGATTATTAAAACCTTCTGGGCCCAACCAGAAGTCAGTACGGGGAATTAGCTCAGCTGGGAGAGCGCGGGCTTTGCAAGCCTGAGGTCAGGGGTTCGATCCCCCTATTCTCCACCAAATGTTCAAGGCCAGGGATTATGTCCCTGGCCTTTTTTGCTTAGATATGCAAAAACATACCGATAGCCGCCAATATCAGCCACTTATCGAATAGTTGAAATATTTTCGAAAAGTTTGAGTACGATTTACACAGGAGTATGTTCTTTTCATTGGAGCTGTGGGTGACCACAAGGAGAGAAAAGAGTTCTTATGTCAAATCTTACGCGTCGTAACTTTTTTGGAGTCAGTGCAGTTGTAGCAGGCCTGGGTATCACTGCCTGCAAAAAGTCCGATTCTGATGCTGGCGAGAAAAAAGAATCTGACACCAACTCTACAGACGCGGTTGGAGCACCAGAAGAGCTGGTAAAGGCAGCAAAAGAAGAGGGTAAGCTGATTGTTTACGGCTCTTGTGAGGAAGAGTATCTAAACGCAGTTTGCGCTAATTTCAAGAGTCTGTATGGCATTGATGTTCAGGCACAGCGTCTCTCAACCGGAGAAGTTGCTGCAAAGATTGAGGAAGAGAACGGTCATCCATCAGCAGATGTATGGTTTGGCGGAACAACCGATCCTTACAATGTCTCCTCCTCAAAGGGTCTTCTTGAGCAGTACGAGCCAAAGAATGCATCACACCTTATTTCCGATAAGTTCAAGAGTACCAATAAAGACTGGTACGGAATTTATAAGGGTATTTTGGGAATTCTGTACGATAAGGAAGAGCTACAGCGTCTTAAGCTCGACGTGCCTCAGGACTACAAGGATCTTATCGATCCTAAATATAAGGGTCTTATTTGGTCTTCTAACTACAACACTGCCGGTACTGCAAAGCTGATCATCAACACCGTTATTCAGAAGTACGGTCACGATCAGGGCATTCAGTATCTTGTGGACCTTGATAAGAACATTGCTCAGTACACCAAGAGTGGTTCTGGTCCTTCCAAGGCTATCGGAACAGGCGAGTGCACCATCGGAATTGGTATGCTCCACGACGGCATTTATCAGATTGTTGACCAAGAGCATGAGAATGTTGGTCTTCAGATTCCAAGCTCTGGTGCATCATATGAGGTTGGCGCAACCGCAATCTTCAAGGGTGCTGCACATCCAAACGCCGCTAAGCTCTGGATTGAGTATGCACTTTCACCAGCATGCGTTGACCTTGCTCAGAAGAATGGCTCTTATCAGTTCCTGGTAATTGACAACGCAAAGCAGCCTGAAATTGCTACTGAGTACGGCCTTGATCCAAACAATGTCATGGACTACAACTTCGAGGATGCTAAGAAGCATACCGAGCAGTATGTCAAGGACGTTATGGAAGCTCTTGGTGGCGGAGACAGCCGCTTCAAGACGGAGTAAAACCAACGCGAGTAAGCAAACAATGCTGTTGCTCAAGATCTGAGTGGCAGATTATACTGGGTAGGCAGATCTCTGCCTACCCAGTTCCACATAGAGCTTTGCGTATAGGTTTAGTGTTTCAGAGTTAGGACCAGCATGGCAAAATCCCAGAGCGCTCAACTTGAGCGAAAAAAGCTCCTTGGCGATCCAATTTTGATAACGACCATTGTCGTTCTTATCGCCTTCTTAACCCTTTTTATATTGTATCCACTTGCCATTCTTATGGTTGACTCTGTAGTCTCCGATAATGGGATTTCGTTTGATGTATTTACGCGCATCTTAGCTATGCCTTCGTTTGATCGCGCAATTACCAACACCCTTAGGGTTGGATTTGCAGTAGGCATTTTATCAGCGCTTATTGGCCTTCTTTTTGCGTATGTTGAAGTGTACGTAAAGCTTCGTACAAAGTTTATGACAGGCCTTTTCCGCGTGGTCTCCATGCTTCCTGTTGTTTCCCCACCATTTGTTCTCTCGCTTTCCATGATTATGATGTTTGGCAAGAAAGGCCTGATTACCCGCGGTCTTTTAGGAATTTTTGACAACAACATCTATGGCTTCTGGGGCATTTTTATTGTCCAGACTATGTCGTTCTTCCCTGTGTGCTACATGATGCTTAAGGGCCTGCTTAAAAACATTGATCCATCCCTTGAAGAAGCAGCACGTGACATGGGCGCAAGCCGCTGGAAAGTATTTACCAGTGTTACGCTTCCTCTTATTTTGCCTGGCTTGGGCAACGCTTTTCTCGTCTCATTTATTGAGTCAATCGCAGACTTTGCTAACCCAATGATTATTGGTGGTTCGTACGATACCCTGGCAACAACCATCTACCTGCAAATCACCGGCGCGTATGACAAGCAGGGTGCAGCTGCTATGGCTGTTGTTCTTCTTTCCATCACGCTGCTTATGTTTGTTGTTCAGAAGTTTGTACTGGAAGCAAAGAGTACGTCCACGCTCTCGGGCAAAGCAACACGAGCCAGGATGCTTATTACAGACAACTCTGTTCGCATCCCGCTTACTATCCTTTGCGCGCTGGTAGCACTCTTTGTTATTGGCATGTACCTCTGCGTTCCTTATGGTTCGTTTGTTCGTTCCTGGGGCTCTAATTACGAGCTAACAACAAAGTGGTTTGAGCAGGTATTTACCAAGTATCACGGCCTGCAAGCGTTTAGTGACTCGTTTATGCTCTCGCTTATTGCAGCGCCAATTACCGCCCTGCTTTCGATGATTATTTCTTACCTGGTAGTAAAACGTCGCTTCCGTGGTCGCGGCTTTATCGAGGCTGTATCCATGCTGGCTATGGCAGTTCCTGGTACGGTTTTGGGCGTTGGATACATTCGCGGTTTCTCAAGCGGTGTCATGCACACAGGATTTTTGCAAGGCCTGTATGGCACGGGACTTATCTTGATTATTGTCTTTGTCGTACGTTCGCTTCCTACAGGAACGCGCTCTGGTATCTCGGCGCTTCGTCAGATTGATAAATCAATTGAAGAGTCCGCATATGACATGGGTGCCGACAGCTTTACGGTGTTTATGACCGTTACGTTGCCGCTGATTAAAGACTCGTTCTTGTCGGGCCTGGTAACAGCGTTTGTCCGCTCCATCACCGCAATTTCTGCAGTTATCCTCTTGGTCACACCAGAGTTCCTGCTCATCACCGTTCAGATTAATGAGTTTGCTGGTAAGGGTTCATATGGTATGGCCTGCGCCTTTGCAACAATTCTGATTGTTATTACCTATGGCTCGGTATTGCTTATGAATTGGGCCATCAAACACTTTGGCACCAGCCGAGCACTCAAGGAGGAGTAACACATGGCTACAGAGAAAAAAGGCGTTCGCCTTGAGCACATTTCCAAAATTTATCAGGATCAGAAGACTGGAAAAGACTTCTACGCAGTTCAAGACGCTAATATCACTATTGCTCCTGGCGAGTTTGTAACGCTGCTTGGCCCTTCTGGCTGCGGAAAGACCACTATTCTGCGCATGATTGCTGGTTTTGAGAGCCCTGATGAGGGAAAGATCTTCCTTGGCGATGAGCAGATTGATGAGCTTACTCCAAACAAGCGCGATACCGCTATGGTATTCCAGAGCTATGCATTGCTTCCTCACTACAACATCTTTGACAATGTTGCGTATGGCCTCAAGCTCCGCAAAATGGACAAGGCAGTAATTCGCGAGAAGGTCCTTCACATCCTTGGTCTTGTTGGACTTGAGGGCATGGAAGAACGCATGACCAACCAGCTTTCTGGTGGTCAGCAGCAACGTGTTGCTTTGGCGCGTGCTCTGGTTATTGAGCCAAGCGTGCTCCTCTTCGACGAGCCTCTCTCAAACCTCGACGCTAAGCTGCGCGTTGACATGCGTAACGAGATCCGTCGTATTCAGCAGGAGGCCGGCATTACCGCCATCTATGTCACACATGACCAGTCAGAGGCAATGGCACTTTCAGACAACATCATCATTATGAAAAAGGGTGTTGTGGACCAGGTTGGCGATCCTCAGACGGTTTACTATCACCCAGCAGACGAGTTTGTTGCAGACTTTATTGGTGAGTCAAACTTCCTGCATGCAACCATTGCAGACAAGCTTGATTCTGAGACTGCACTTTGCCGCTTTGAGGGCCATGAGTTTGAGGTCAGTGGGTGTTCTCACCTGGACAAGGGCAAGGAATGCTGCATTGTTCTTCGTCCAGAGTCTGCACGCCTTGCTGACGAGGGAACACTTGCCTGTGAGGTAGTTCTATCTCGATTCATGGGTCACTACCAGAACTACCACGTTATGGTAGGCGATACTCTCATCAAGATTACGGACTTCAACCCTCGCACTCATAAGATTTACAACGTTGGTGACCACGCCTTTGTTGACTTCACCAAAGATGAGGTCCACGTTCTGTAAGCGCTTTGGTTAAAGCAGTAACGTATGGCGAGAAGATCAGTTGGTCTTCTCGCCATTTTGTTAGATGGTTGATTTGAGCCAGTTTAGTTTGCAGGTGAGCAGCTTGTGATCGGGCTCAAGCGCGGGATCCTTGATTCTTTTAAGGAGCATCTTGCAAGCGGCGTAGCCCTCTTCATAGACAGGCTCGACAATGGTTGAGATGCTTTTAACGGGCAGGTCAGTCCAATCGGTGTTATTGAATCCCAACAGGCCAACTTGCTTTGGAATTACTGTCTCGTAGGATTGCAAGGCATTATAGACACTTTTAAGAGCCCATTGATTTGGCACAAATACTAGTGTTTTCTTTGACGGAAGAATGTGATTATTGAGCCATTGCGTGATGTCAGAGATAGACAGCGTGCTTTGCTCCATGGTGAGACGCTCATGAGGTTTATTTAAGGCCTCTAAGGCATCGGTGAAGCCAGATTCTCGTTCAATTCTGGTACGACCTTTTGGCTCTCCACCAATAATCAAAAAGTTTTCGTATCCGCGTTCAACACAATGTGTCGCTGCTGAATAAACACCGTCGTAGAGGTTACTTTTTATCCAGGAAGTATTAAGGGCAAGAAGGTCGCAGTCAAAGTAGACAACGGGTTTTCCAACTTTAGCAATTCGTCTATCTACCGCTCTGAATTGATTGGTGGGCTGGATAAGCATGCCATCTGCTCCAATTGAAAGCATTTTCTCAACCCAGTCAGCTTCAAGTGTGGGGTCAAAACGAGAATTGCAAATAATTGTCTGATATCCAGCCTCTAGAGCAGCATCTTCAATACCGTTAGTCATTTGAGCTGCCCAGGCATTAGTGTTGTCTAGGATGAGTACAGCAATAATTCCAGAGCTTTTCTTAACCATTGCTTGAGCTTGGGCGCTTGGAATATATCCCGTATTTTCGATTGCTTTTTTGATACGTTGCTTAGTTGCTTCGGACATCTTTTCAAAGTGTCCGTTAAGGTAATTTGAAACGGTGGCAATAGAAACATTTGCTAATTTTGCAAGGTCAATGATAGTGGTCTTAGACATTGGCACTCATTTCACCGAAATTTTTACAAGGTACTTGCAAAATACCAACGTTAGTGAGTGTGCTGGATTCTACGTTGGTTAAACGTTTAACAAAATTCATCATAACACAAGGTAGATTAGACGTTTACCGAAATCCTCTTTTAAAAAAGATTGAAACAATGCAAAGTATGAGTTGGAAACGTACGTCGTCAAAAGACGTGCTCGTGCGCCCCGCATAGGGGCTCACAACTTACTTTGCGAGAGGACATAACCATGAACGTCGTTGCTGTATGCGCTTGCACGGTTGGAATTGCTCACACCTGGATGGCAAAAGAGGCCATTGAAAAAGAGTGTGAGCGTCGCGGCTATGAATTCAAGGTAGAGGCTCAGGGCGGTTACGGTATTGAGAACGAGCTTGAGCAGGACGAA
>JAGZWL010000111.1:0-3623 GCA_018378955.1 Atopobium sp.
GTTGGCAGTTGCATTGCCTGTTCTCTCGGCAAGAACGTGGCCCTTATCCCAAACAAGAGTGTAATCAACACTGCTCACGCCCGAGAAATGCTTTAGAGACAGGCCCAAATTGAACGAGGTGCAAATTGAAGTATCAGTATTCTGAGCGCCCTCATTAATACGCCAATAAGGAGCAACCGATGCTGTCTGATAGCCTTTGTAAGATGCGCTGGTAAAGTACAGTGGATTGAACATATCAACACGAGTTGGAATGTCATTCTCCAGCGTATCAGCCTTATTCAGATCAGAGGTCCAATCATTAGCGTAGCTGGACTTCCAATCGGCAAGCTTCATGTAAGTATCAAGGTTCTTTTTAATGAGGTCAGCAGTCTGCTCATCAAAATGCAGCGTACTTTGCTCTCCAACACCAAAAAGCTGATTAGCGCGGGTGCTTCTATCAGGAGCATCAAAAGCTCCAACTGGAAGCGACGCGCCTCTTAAGGCTCGCGAGAAACCCCTCAAGTTCTCAAGCTCAACGCTCTGACGACGAAGGTTATATACAACCCAAATAGATTCTGAGTTCAGAGAGCCAAAATAGTGCTCAGCAGTATCGTAGATAGTAGATTGAACCTGCTGAGTAGCAGGAGCTGCATTATCTGTACCACGAACCGTCGCGAGATTTGGATCACCTGGGAACGTAGGCTCTTCCAGTCGCTGAGGCGTAGAGGTATAAGGGAATGCATTGTCCTTAACAAAGTTGTTCGCAGAAGTCTTAAGCTCGTTGATAAGAAGGTCTGCATATGATCCAGCGGTATAGACGCCAGAGTTAGTCTCATCAAGACTAGCCTTGCTGTCATTGCTGTCGAGAAGATCCATGTTGTTGACAAATGAAGCATATGCGCCAGCAAGATCTTGCGAGAGAGGTTGGGTCCATACACCCTCAGCACGAGAATCTGTTGCATCTGCATACTGACCAGCTGACCACTCATACGCTGCGTCTGCAAGGTCGTATGAAGTTGCAGGACACCATGAAGCGCTGCCGTAAATAGAGTCTGAAAGCTGCTCGCCCTTCTCGCTATGTGTAGCAGCGCCAACAGCCTTAAGATATGGCGTATAGAGCGGAGAGTCGCCCGAGGTTCCCAGCACCGCGCTGAGGCCGCCGCCAGCTGCAAAGCCAAACACAAAAATCTTTGATGTATTGCATGGGAGCAGCTCGTTGTTGTAGCGCAAATACCTGATAGCAGCCTTAAAGTCTACTGCTGGCCAAGGAGATCCGCCTGCGTAAAGCTCGTCCGAGCCTGTGGTTGAATCGTAGCCGGCGCTTCTGCCGCGGAAACCTGCGTATACGTACACAAAGCCAGCCTCAAGGTACGGTGCAAGGCCTTCGTATGAGTAACTTGTAGGGGCGCTCTGAGGGGCGAGCGTTGCCGTGTTAATAGGCATGACAATTGGCGCGGTACGTGCGGTGAAGCTGCCTACAACGGCCTTCTCGCTCACTTCGCACTCGTACGTAGAGCCATTCTTCTTTCCCGAGAGATACTTTCCAGGTACAAAGACCGAGAGGGTATTCACCGACTTGCTTGCAGGCTTAGTGCAGTACTGAATGCCCAGCTGATAGTAGCAGTCGTTATCCTCGTCATAACTCCACTGGGTCATGTCCAGCTTAAGTGACTTGAACTCTTCAAGGTCCACGTTAGATGCAGGCTGATTCGTATCCTCAGACGTCCTTGCCTGTGGAGTACATGCAGCCAAAGTACCCGCAGCTCCCAAAGCAGAAAGGGACAAGAATTCTTTTCTCGTAAAGGCCATAATTTCCCCTCGAATAGTTTATTCAGTGGAGGCAGCAACGACCGCTGACCTAATTCAAGCTAGACAATCTATTGTACCAATTTGCAAACGTGTATGCTTAAGAGCAAGCGTTTAGAGAAACGAGTTAGCATGCCAAAAGTTGTCAATTTCTTTGACCTCATTCATCTCAATGAAAGGCTTGCTCAGCAGGGCCTTTTGAGCAAAATCCACCTGCGCGATACATGTGGCAAGCAAACTCTCTGGATAGAACTCTCCTCTAGCGAGAAAACCGATGAGCGCGAGAAAATCGACGGTCAAGAGCTCGAGAAAACAAAAGAGCAAATTGAGGCGTTTTTTGCAATAAAAGGTATGACCGTTGAATTTGACCTCACTGGCGGAAAAAATTTCTGGATTGTATAAATTGCCCGCTTGACGAAGCGCTTGAGTCTGTTATAGTAAATAAGCTTTTCGAAGCACCAATGGCTGGGTAGCTCAGTTGGTAGAGCAGGGGACTGAAAATCCCCGTGTCAGGGGTTCGATTCCCTTCCCCGCCACCACGACTTGAATCGGCTCAGAGAGAAATCTCTGAGCCGTTTTCTTTTATCTTTTGATGTAGACGTGGCAAGTAGTAAACAGTAAAGGACGCACCTCTTTTAAGAAGCACGTCCTACATAAAGTTTCTTATATTAAAAAGTAATCTAAAGCTATCTAAAGCTATCGATACGTACGCAACGCTTCGATAAGTTCGGAAGCTTCTATACCTAAGGCTTCGGCAAAAGAAAAAACTTCTCCGAGCTTAACGCCACGCTCGCCTGATTCAACCTTTGATATAAATGCTTGATCTCCAGCAAGATGCTCAGCAACCGCCTCTTGGGTAAGACGTTGCTTCTTTCGCAAATCGCGAAGGCACTGGCCCACTAATCTGTTAGATATCTGCTCCATAAGTGCAGCGTAAAACTATTAACTCAAATATGCCAAAATCGCATATTTTCTAAAAAAAGAAATTCTCCCCGATTAGTTCACGGGGAGAATTAAGGCCTTTAAACGTTGCTTCTTGCAGTGTTTATTGAAGCGTTTATGGCGTTAGAAACCGCCACCGCCACCGCCACCGCCGAAGCCGCCGCCTCCTCCGCCGGAGAAGCCGCCACCAAAACCACCGCCGGAGCTTGAGTTAGAAGAAGCAAGTGCCGCTGTTGAGACGGAATGAGCAGCTGTAACGCTCTTAGTTACGCTCTCAATTGCATTGGTTCGCATGCCATTTCCATAGTAATACCAGCTATAAACAGGCATAAACTGAGGATCTTTGAGCATCTCTGGCATTGCAACTTTCAGCTGCTCGATAACCTTATCCGCAACACCAAGCGCAACTGCCATAACCAGAAGCCTATTCCAGAGAATGACATCGGTTGGAATTGCTTCGTGCAGGTTAGTGAACTCAGTAAGCCACTTTCTTAGCGCACGAGTCTTAGCGAGCGTCTCAACACCTTCTCTGTTCATTAAATCGAAAGAGCCAATGTTTACAAGTGCAACCAGGCCGGCAATGACAAGAATAAACAGATGTAGTAGTAGATTGGCAAATGAAACATCAGCCATAACACCCATCATGAATGCAGCAGCGGCAACAAGAACATCGACAGCAATCAGAGCACCAAGAATTCCCTTACCGTGGAATGGAATCTTATTTGTTCCATACTTAGCAGCATAGCTAAGCTTGATGGGGCTCTCCCAAGACTCATATGCCTTATTAAAATCTTCTGGATGTGATGAAGCATACTTACCAATTTGTTTCATGGTAACAGTAGTATTTACCGCTCCAGATTCTCCAGCCTTATCAAAGATTAGCTTCATTGCCATGA
>JAGZWL010000112.1:0-3468 GCA_018378955.1 Atopobium sp.
TATGACTCCTGAGACTCGTAAAATGAAGCTCTTCAGTCTGGCGCTTTTGGTTGGCGGACTTTTAGGTCTTGTTAATGTTGCGGTTCTTGTAATTGGTGCTGGTCCATCAATTGATTCCGCTCTTCTTTTGCTTGCAAGTATGATCTCACTTCTAACTGGTGGTTATGCAGCTAGAGAGGCAAATGTTCCTAATAGAGCTGCAGCTGCCTATCCAATGATTTTTGGATCATGCGTTGTATTAGCTGCTATTGTTGTTGGACAGTTGGTACTTAAACCATCTGTTACCTTGCAGTTTATTGAGCTGTTTGCACTTTTGGCAATGGCCAGCGCTATTGCCCGAGGATCTCATAAAGTTAAAAAGTCTCTTGAGGCAAAGTAAATTATTTAGTTGACGTCGTTTTATTGTTCTATCTCCTCTTGTGTACGTTTTTTCTTTGTGAACTGACTTGTTGGGGGTTTGTATGGATCGTGGAACTAAGTTGATGATGGCGCTTTCCTCTATGCTTGGTGCGCTTGGCGTTGCCGGAATTGTCATCTTTGCCTTCTCAGTTGGCTATGGTCGTTTCTCTTCAAGCATGATTGTGCTTCTGCTATGCAGCTTAATGGCAGTTTATTGCTGCTATATTCTTCAGAAATGCATCAGCTTGGCTAAAGACTTTGAGAAAACCCACGGCATTGTCCGTCTTGTTGCTGGTATTGAGCTCATTCTCTTTACCATTGAATGGGTTTTTGTCTCGCAGCTTTCATCTCAGCCTATGGTAATTACGCCACTGATTCTTCAGCTTATCTTCCTGGGAATTATTCTTGTTCAGATGAATAAAGCTGTGTCTACGTATTCACCTTCAAAAAAGTCAAAAGCTAGAAATTAGCGTCATTGTTTGTTATTATTGCAAGTCGTTCGGGCGATTGGCTCAGGGGTAGAGCACTTCCTTCACACGGAAGGGGTCGCTGGTTCAAATCCAGCATCGCCCACCATAGAAATTTAAAGGCCTAGGTAACTGGGCCTTTTTTGTTAGTACTTAGTTACAGTAATGACTAATATTTTATTACCAAGCACACATCTTAGAGCTTCCCTTATATACTTGAGCCCTAGGAAAGGGGAGATGTATGACAGATTCAACTAACAATTCCAGCGCTCTTAATCCAGTCGAGCAGTTTGATATGTATGTTGCTCACGTTGGTATTAACGCAAGCAATGCGGACGAGGCGGAAAAGATTGCAAACCTGTTTACCGCTCTTATGGGACTTCCAACTATTGAGCAGCCACCCTCATTTTTTGCAGGGACCCTGGTAGAGGTCATGAAACAAAATGGGCGAGGCACAAAGGGTCATATTGGCTTCCACGTTAACAACATCCCAGCTGCCGAGAAATACTTTGCAGGTCGTGGCTTTGAAATCGATGAGTCATCTAGAAGGCTTAATCCAGATGGCAGTACTTTTTTGGTCTATTTCAAAGACGAGATTGCTGGCTTTGCCATTCATCTCACTATGGATAAGTAGCGCTATTCCATCAAACTTATTGACGATTTTTTGGCGAGAAGATCTTTCAAGTAGAAGAGCCTTCTCGCTTTTTTTGTGTGTGGATGGATAGTGAATAGCTGTTTATAGCTAATTCTTATTGTTGATGATATGAAAATTTAATAAATTGCAATTTAGAATGTAGTTTATATTCATTTGAATGAGATTTTCTTTTATCATTTGAATTAGATATTTGTAATCCTTTATGGATTTGGAAGGTTTGAAGTGAAAAAGTTCAAGTGTTTAGCAGCGTCAATTTTAGTTGCATTATGCTGCGTAATTGTCATTGGAGCTCCAAAGCTTGCGCTCGCAGCAGGGGACAATCAGCTTACGGTAAATGTTACTGATGACTATTATGGTCAACCTGTTGATGGTGTAACAATTACCGTGACTAATACAGTTACTGGTACCAACGCTACAACTATGATTACTAACCAAAACGGTAGAGCTCAGACTAGCCTTGCTAACGGAAGTTATAAGGTTGAGCAGACAACGTTTAAAGCTGGATATGTTATTGATCACACAGCTAAAAACGTGACTTTCTCCGCTCCTGCTGGTAGTGATGGCGATCCTCAGACCATTAACTTTGAAAATGTCCATATTATGGGCCAGCTTTATGTTGGTGGCGAAGACATTCCAACCTCTAGTACTATTACTAATATCCAATTTGATATTGAAGATGAATTTGGAAATAGAATTGCCTCAAATGTTCCAGGTGGACAAAGCGTCACTGTTCCGGTAACAGGAAGTTATACGGTTATCCCAAAAAATTATCCTAATGAACTAGCTTATAATTCCGATGCTGTAATGATTGATTCCGTCTTTGCATGCACTCCAGGTAGCATTAATGGTATGGTCCCTCTTCATGCGGTAACATTCCCTTACGATTCAGATACACGTCTCTTTGAGGAAACAACTCGAGTAACAGTTAAATTACCAAATAGGCGCGGAAATATTATCGTGAGAGTAGTCGATCAGTATGGAAGTCCTATTGCCGGCGCAACTTTAAAAGCAAACCCCTCCTATGATAATGCGTCTGGAATCGCAGCGCCTGCATGTCCTCCTTCTATGGGCGGATTTAATACTCCTGATCCAGCTTATTTGCCTGGTACTAGTGATCCTCGTGCTATGACTCAGGATGCACCAAATCCTGGTGTTCCTTATACTCAGACAGGTGAGTTAAGCAGAGATGACCATAACAATTATCTGCTTACAACTGGTCCTGATGGCACCGTAATTATTCCTGATTATCTAATAAATGCTAACGCAATTATTACTCAGCTAACCACCCTTGATGGCTATACCATTGATGATCCTAATCCACAGGTTGGTGAGATTACTGGCTCTAACGAAACAACTACGGTTACGTTTGTAAATCGTAGGCCAGAGCCACCTGCTCCAGAGCCACAGCCAGAACCTCAGCCAGAACCTCAGCCAGAACCTCAGCCAGAACCTCAGCCTGAGCCAACTCCTGAGCCTCAACCACAGACTCCGGAAAAGCCTAAGACTCCAAAGAAAAAGAAGGCTGTTCTTCCAGACACTTCTGACATTTCTGGTATCTCTTCTTTAATTGTTGGAATTACAGGTACATTAAGCTCTCTTGCTGGTGTCTCAATGTATCTGAGCAAGAAACGTTTCTAAGACTACAGGATTTATTGAATCTGTTTCAAAATTTGTTTATGTCTATCAAGTGAACAACCTGTGCATTTAGTAATTTGTAAATGTATGAGGAGTTCACTTGATTTTTATAAGGTGAGTACAGATTTCCTCAGTTTTGCCAGTTAAAAATTTGAAATAATTGTGTTTAGTCTTGGATATTATCTTTAATTTAATGTCTAATTCCCTTACTATAGATAGAAGTATTTACTAGTACGGTTCGGTTTTAAGGAATTGAATTGAAACGATATAAAAACATTGTTCTTGCTATTCTTGTTGCGTTGACGCTTGTTG
>JAGZWL010000002.1:0-43972 GCA_018378955.1 Atopobium sp.
TATAATGAACTCAATTTAAGGCCACGTAAGCGTCTGGGTTGGAAGTGCCCTTGGGAAGTCTACCATCACCAAACGTTGCACTTGCTTTGACAATTCAAGCTTTAAAAAACTAACTGAAGTTGATGCTGGAGAAATTCTTTCAGATATTTATGGGAAAGCTTTAGATGGAATTCCAAAAGTAAGTCGTTCAGTAGAAGAAATGGTAAATGACTACGCTTGTAAAGCCGACACACCTAAAGATGCCGCTCTTATGCTCGTGCAAAATCAAGTTCTCAAATGTGGTACATCAGGTTTTCTTACTGGTCTCGGTGGCCTTATTACACTGCCTGTCGCAATTCCCGCAAATATAGGTAGTGTTCTATACGTCCAATTAAGAATGGTTGCCGGAATTGCAAAATTAGGTGGTTATGATATTAAATCGGATCAAGTACAAACCATGGTATATCTTGCCTTAACGGGATCTGCATTAAAAGATGTTGTTAAACAAGTTGGAATTAAGTTTGGTGAGAAAACACTCCAAGCTGCTATTAAAAAAATTCCAGGCAAAGCATTAGTTGCTATCAATCAGCGTATTGGATACCGTTTAATTACAAAATTTGGCGAAAAGGGAATTATTAATCTCGGAAAAGCAATTCCTCTTATTGGAGGCGTTGTTGGAGGAAGTATTGATGTAATTTCCACTAAAATAATTGCTAAGAATGCAATTGATATGTTTATTAACAATGTAATGCCAGAAGGCTCAGAATTGTCTAATGAAGAAATTGCTGATATAGACTCTATTGATATCACTGATGAAAGTGAATTGATTTAATATTTGATTTAACAGTAAAACAGCCGTCTTCTTATTGAGGGCGGCTGTTTTTCTTGGATAAGACGTTTTTCTCGCCAGGAGTTACTCCCCTAGCATGGTTTGTAGGTCATAGCCAAAGGACTTAACAAACTCGTAAGCGTCCTTCTGCCAATCCTCTTTGAAGACGCCAGGGGCGGTCTCGAAGAAGCTAGAGTCCAAATAACGAATAATAATGAAGTTGCTGTTTGGCTGGTCGAATCCATTGCCTCTACTGAAATCGATACCGTGACCAGTATTTCTTCTCATTGCGGCCTCAAGAATAGGAACTGTGAGCTCGTTGACAGGAACTACGATGTCTGCCCTATCAAAGAAGCCACCTTTTTCTTTAGTGAAGACAAAGAGATTGTTGAGTGCGCCACCAGCAACACACTGAACTCGACGGATGTCGGAAAGCTTGACCTGATGCTTTGCGCCGGAAATCACGCCGTTTGCGATTGTGATCTTTTTCTCTTTGAGGCTGAACCCGAGCTTAGTGTTTAACGTATCAAGGTTATTAGGGAACTCAGTAGTTAGCTTATTGGCTGCAAAAGCGAGGATGATAGTCTTTGTATCTAGGATGTTGTGTCCAAATCCACGAAGCTTAAGGTCTGTGTCAATGCTAACGAGATTATGGCCGTCGTTATCCTTAAAGGTAATCTCGTAAGGACCGTTTGAACTGCAATAATTCAGTAAGAAGGTTGAACCGACCTCTGAAAACAAAACCTTGACCTCTGGCTTTCCATTACCTGGAACATAAGCTAGGCCATCTTTTGTAACGGTATAAGAATACTTATCGTCGCACTTAATAGATACCTGACGGTCATCAAAAATGCTTCTCATGTGCCTTTTACCTCCACGTTTTGCAGTACAAGAAATAACTAGGAACTACCTAAAATTATATCGTGTTGCTGGATAATTCTTTGGTACACGTTAATTTTTCGGCGGATGAAGACAACTTGGCGTTGGTAGAGCCGTCAAAATCGTTAGAGCAATTTGATTTCTGCATAATGGACTCTGTTTATTCATAATCGTGAATACCGCAATTTTAGAGTACTGATTTTAGTGCCCAAAAAGGTAAAAAAGCCGTTTAGTTGGGGATGAAAATTGAAATTATCTTATTTGAAGCCCAACTAAACGCAATTTTTACCATAGTTAAAAATTTTTCCTGGGCAAACGCGTATGCAGAAAAATGTAACCCCCAACTAAACGCATTTTTTACCACTTGGCGCTGGGGTTGGAACGAAAACTCTACAAAACACCAGGATACCGATACGACGGGATAGTTCTGCGCCGCACATGCGGTGACCTTGACAGCTTGGTTGCTTTAGCGGTTTTGGTGCGCTACGCAAAACAGGCTCCTGGTTTTACCAGGAGCCTGTTTTTAGTCAGCTATCAGCGAGTTCGAAAAGCCTAGCTATTAGCTGTTCTTCCTTCTAAGAGCAATACCAAGACCACTCAGAGACAGAGCTGCAGCTCCAACGATTGAAGCAATACCTGAGGCGTCTCCAGTGTAAGGAAGACCTGGCTTCTTAGGCTCTGGAGTAGTAGGTGGCGTGGTTGGAGGAACAACAGGAGCAGTGTTGGTCACTGTGAAACCGTCGTCCTGATTACCTGTGATCTGGGTTGTGTAACCAGAAATAGGAGTCTCGGAGATGGTGTATGCGTACTCGTGACCATCAGTCTTGTCGTAGAACTCAAGGTTGCTGAAGGTGTGTTTCCAGTCGTCAGCCTTGGTGATGGTTACCCTATCAACCTCGACACCATCACGATACAGAACAATCTCAGCGGAGTCGCCTTCCTTGTTCTCCCAAACCTTGGTGACCGGAATGTTGCGAGTCTTCATGTTGGTGTTGGTTACTACATAGTTAGTAGCGTCGCCAGTAATCTGGGTGGTGTAGCCGTCAACCGCATCCTCAGTAATGGTGTAGTTGATCAGCGTACCATTGTTGTACTGGTTAAGGTTGCTGAACGTATGCTGCCAGTTATCTGCAGCAGTCAGAGTTGCGCTCTGAACCTCAACGCCGTCAGCAAGCAAGTGAATAGTTACGCTATCAGCAGGTGCACCAATCCACTTCTTTGTTACTGGAACAGAAACCTTACCTTCAATGGTGTTGGTAACTGTAAGCTCAGTAGCTGAAGAACCAGAGTAGGAAGTGGTGTAGTGAGCAATTGGGTCTTCCTTGACGGTGTACTCAATCTCGTGACCAGCAGTGTAACGTGGCAGGCCGTTGAAGATGTGAGACCAGTTATTACCTGCGTTCAGGTCAAACTCGTCAACCTGAGTACCGTCTGCGTAGAGCCTGACGTGAACACTAGTAGGACGCAAGCCCTGAGCATTATTGTCGTCAACCCAGACCTTCTTAACTGGGATACTCAAAGCCTCAGGAGCGTGCTGGTTTGTAATCTCAAAGCCATTGATGCTTGTGGTGTAGTCAGGTACTGCATCCTCAGAAACGGTATAGGTAATCTCTGCATTGCCACTGAACTTAGGCAGGTCAGAGAAGGTGTACTCCCAGTTATCTGCAGCAGTAACAGTCTTGTGCTGAACCTCAACACCATCTGCAAGAAGCCTGACAACAATGGAAGCTGGGCGCTTACCGTCGTTGTTGTTAGAGTCGTCCCAGAGCTTCTTACCAGAGACGGAGACCTTCTCCTGCTGCAGCTGGTTGGTAACACTCAGTGCAACGGAATCGTTTGGTGAATTTTCATCTGCCTGACCAGAAGTAGCGGTTACCTTGTACTTCTTACCGTTGTAAGTGACCATGCCATTAGCGTCTGTGCCTACCTCTTCAAGAGTGTAGACGATAGGAGTCTTTGTGCTGGTACCATCGTTGTGAGTTTCAACGGTGTACTTACGAAGGTGCGTAAACGAAGCAGTCCAGTTGTTGGCTGCGGTAAGGTCAAGCGTCTTACCAGTATCAACGCCGTCAGCAAGAAGCTTTACGGTAATGGAGGTAGCATCTGGCTGAGCAATTGCGTTGCCGTCAGCGTCAAGCCACTTCTTCTCTACCTTGACATCCATGATGTCAACAAGCTGGTTTGCGACCTTCTCGGTACGACGCATAGCAGCTTCATTGTTGTAGATAACGCTCATGTCGTTGTATGCAAGAGCCTCGGAGAGGTTTGGATCATACAGTGGTGCCTTCATGGTAAGAACCGCAGAAAGAACGGTGTATGGAGGCAAAATAGTGCCATCCTTACCAACAATCTTGATTGCCGTTACCTTGGTGTAGTCAGCTGGAGTCTTAGTCCATTCTGGGCTGTTAATCTCGTTGATATCGTTCTGAGCTGGGTGTTCATCGGTGCGATAGTAAATCTCGTACTGGGAGCTGACATCAGTTGAACCAATCCTCAGATCAATAGGACCCTGAAGTGTATTGCTAAAAGCAGAGTTTCTGCCGTCGCCCACATATGGCAACACGTCGTACATAAGAATCTTATTCATTGGCGTGTTGTAGTAGTTACGAATGCTCAGACGATACTGGAAGAGTCCGCTGGTATCGGTGACGCCAGCAAAGTCAGTCATGATAGTAGCCGAGGTAAATGCCCTACCGTAGAATGTACCGCCGCCAGCGATGTTTGGCTCAAGACTACGGATGTGCTTGTCGGACTGGATACTCTCAACGTTGTTGCCAAGAACCTTTGCGGTTGCCTTCAGAATAGTCTCGTCAGTGACACCATTCGTATTGATGTCAAGGTCATCCTTGACAAAGTTACTGGCGTTGTACATACCAGAGAAATCATCTGGTGTGCCGTGAGTCCAGTTTGTGGCGTAGAAGTAGACGTCATTATTGTTGTTCAGAACGTCATTCTCGGCCTTAGAAGGAATGATGTCGTCGTTGATTACCAGGTTCCTAATCTCATAACCCATAGTTCCATACTGATACACGTATCCAGATGGAAGGGTAATCTTGATTGCATTGCGTCCAGTCTCGTTGTAGTTCCTGATGTACTCAACCTTCTCAGGCTGCAGCGAGTCAGCAATTGGTGAAACCGAAGTGTTCTCGTCATAAGAAACGCCAGCAGGGAGAAGATCGACGAAGGTTGGATTCTTCAAATAACGGGCAGGTGAAAGCTCTGTCAGCGCAAAGCCCACGCGAGCACTAAAGCGCTCGTTAGGCATACCAACGCGCTGGTACCAAGAGGACTTGGACAGCCAGACCTTCTCGCTAAATGGAGTAAAGCGAGTATCCCAATTTGCGGAGAAGTTCATTGGGGTCTTGGTGCCGTCGGTATTAACTTTGTTGGCGTTGACCTTGATGATGTTGGTAAGAGGTCTGTCGCTGTAAACCTCGCCAAATGGATTCATGAACATCATCTGGATGTTGAAATCAATGTTGCTGGTTGGCTGCAGGGTTACGTTCTTGAAGTAAATACCAATCTTCCTGTACTGAGGAGACACAGCGGAAGCATTGGATGGATCAAGTGTACCCTGGTTGATCTGGTCCAGATAGGACTGCAGCTGCTGCTGGCTTGCCGAGTTCATGTCAGCACGGTAAAGCCAGTTTGCACCGTTCTTTCTGGTAGGAATGATGTCATAGCTGCCGTCTGCCTTGTAGCCACGGACCTCAATCTGGTCCATGGAGAGTCCAACTCGCTGGCCAACTGCAACAAGATTGCCGGTCAGCGCAGTCATGAAGAGGCGGTTGTCGGTGTTGGCAACATCCTCGATGAACTCGATGTCGGTGAGTGGGGTGTCCAGCTTGTTGACCAACTTAATGGTGTAGTCAAGCTTCTTAACAGCAAGACCGTTCTTGTCGTACTGGATGGTAACGGGACCGCGCTTGCTAAGCATGCCGTTACCGCTGAAATCATTACCAGCAAGACGGAACTGCTTAGAGTCGTCATCAAAGTTGTGCTCGTTGCCTGGGACTTGGCCAACAGTCTCTTCTGCTGCACTTGGGTTGTAAGGGATGCCCTGAAGTGTTGCAGTGTTGTTGAAGATCACGCGATTAGTGCCATCGAGGTAGCGAGCGCCCGGGAAGGAAAGCTTGAGCTGGGAATATGCAGGAAGGTTATCTCTGATGTAGTCGTTAAGAATGGTGATTCCTGCAGGAATATCAAATTTGAGGGTTACGGTACGTCCATCTGGGCCGAGTGTCCAGTTAGGGTTCTTAGCTGGGTCAAAGTGAGCGGTAACGGTTTGACCTGCTGCATTTACGTACGTAGGAAGGGTATCGGTGATGATGATGGAGCGATAAGCACGATAGTACTGGTAAAGCCTAAAGCTGAAGATGACGTCTGCAGTTTTATCGTTGGAAAGCGCGGACGAATCACCTGGGGCGTTAATGCCACCATACAGGAGCTGGTCGTTGGTCTCTTCACCTGCAACCTGCTTCATGAGCCAAGGCTTGTCGTAGGTAATGGAGTATGTCTGATCAGGCATATTAGCAAGCTCGGTGCCGTCTGCATTGTACACACGAACAACTGGCTTGAGCTGGAAATCTGCTGGGGTAACCATGTCTCTGAAGCTCATAACGTAAGGGAGCTCCAACTTAACGGTAGTATCGATAGTATTGAGGTACAGACGCTTAATGGTCTTGCCATCAGGGGTAACGATGGTCTCCTCGCGCTTGATAATAGGCTGTGTAGCTGCAGCTGGAGTAGCAAAGTTATCAAGGTAGGTATCAGGAGTAATGTTGTTGGTATTGTTGATATCCGTAGAAGACTGCTTGGTGTTTACCTCAATCTCCAGGTAAAGACCGTCGATTGGCTTATGAAGGCCAGTTGCGTCAATCTCGATACCTGTGGAGATATTTGCATTGCCCTTAACGGTTGTGGGTGAAGTGGGCTTAAGGTTAACAGTAAGCTCTCCATCAGCGCCAAAATCAATATTTTGTGTTAATGGATAGGTCACTGCCTTTGCAACAGTGCTTGTACCCAAAATAATGATACCGGTGAGCATCATTATTGCTGCAAACATAGTTGCAAACGACTTCTTAAAGTTGCTCATATCAACCCCATCTTTCCTATCGAACGTACCCCTGGAGATATACATAGCTCCATTAAACATACTAATGGTTTTTGACCTAATTTCTAAAGAAATATTGTATTCAATTAAAGTTTTTTATTTCAATCTTGGACAAAGACTTTGAAAACTCATTAAATTGCGCACAATTAATGCTACTAAGTGCGTAGATTTAACTTCATTTCTGCTAGCGAGAAAAACGTGTACACCACGCCATCTTGTTTTTCATTTCCTACATACTCCTTCAAAAAAATTGGCTGGCGTATACGCGTCAGCCAGGAATCAATCATCGGTCAGTACTTTCTGCAAAAAATGATACTGGAATAAGTACATATCAACAATAAACAGACATCACCATGAATAAATAATCAAATTAATTCCATAGTTTTCTTCACGTTTGGCCAAGAGGAATCCACGCTTTGCGGTCAGAGGAGATCTTCAGCGAGCAACCAAAGCTGTAGAGTTTCTCGTCAAAATGTTGTCGATACAACAAATGACTGTAACAAACAAACGTAAAATAGAGTTACAGCCAAGCAATCTGCAGGTAAAATTGAACAAACTGCTGTTGGACACTATGGGAGAGTCGTGCCAGAACGAGCCTACATTTCCAGATCAACTCACCTGATGGGCGCGACTATCACCATCTCTTTATTGCCACCTCCCAATGATGCGCAGGCAGAACACACCGCAGAGCAGCTTCTTGATGACGTCTTTGGGCTCCTTAACATCTACAACCAGCGGTTTAGCGCAAATGACGCCAATTCCGAGCTTATGCAGGTCAATCATGCAGCAGGCAAACATTCTGTTCCCGTTGATCCCGAGTTGTTTGAGCTCATTCAGATTGGCAAAGAACAAAGCCTTATACCTGCAAGTCATTTAAACATTGCACTTGGCCCCTTGGTACAAACCTGGAGAATCGGTTTTGCTGACGCTCGCATTCCAAATAACGCCGAGGTCAATCACGCATTGTCGCTTGCCGATCCGCAGCTCATCGTATTAGACCCCGTGAACTGCACCGTGTTTCTCGCCAAAGAGGGCATGAAGCTGGACTTGGGATGTCTGGCAAAAGGTTACATCGCCGACAGAATTGCAGATTATCTGAAAAGTCAGCACGTCACTTCCGCGCTCATCAACCTTGGCGGTAACATTAAAACAATTGGCGACAATGTGCTCGCGGGTAGGCCGTGGCAGATTGGCATCCAGGATCCGCGACAACCACGAGGCACCAACCTTGCTGTGCTGCCTATTTGCAACCAGTCCGTGGTGACCTCCGGCACCTACGAAAGGAAACTGCAGGTAAACGGACACACCTATCACCACATTCTTGACCGCGAGACCGGCTATCCGGTTGAAACGCAACTTGCAAGCATCACGATTATCTCGGACAACTCGCTTGATGGAGAAATTTGGACCACGCGCCTTTATGGCGAGAAACCCCGTCAGCTCCTTGCTCGTGTGGAACAAGAAAAAGACATCGAGGCGCTCATAGTAACCACTGATAATCGCGTATATTATTCGTCGGGAATCTCGCCTGAGTTCCTTGCGTAATTCAGAAAGGAAGTTTGATGCTTAACTTTGTTGGCCTTATTGGCACCAATTCAAAAGAGTCAAATAACCGAAGACTCCTGCAGTTTATGCAGAAGCATTTTGCCGAAAAGGCCGCCATTGAGCTGGTGGAGATCGACAACATTCCCCTGTTCAACAAGCCTGCAAAGATGAAGGTCCCCGAGGTTGTCTCAGAGCTTGCAAAGAAAATTGAGGCCGCCGACGGCGTCATCATCGCAACCCCAGAGTACGACCACTCCATTCCAGCGGTCCTGCAAAACGCGCTTGCTTGGCTGTCCTACGGCATCTTCCCTATGGTCAACAAGCCAGTCATGATTGTCGGCGCATCCCTAGGCACGCTCGGATCTTCTCGCGCACAGCTTCAGCTCCGTCAAATTCTGGATGCTCCCGAGCTCAAGGCCGCAATCATGCCAGGCTCCGAGTTCCTTCTTGGCCGCGCTCAGCAGGCATTTGACGAGAAGGGCAGCTTAAAGGACAAGGCTACCGTCAAGAAGCTTGACCTGCTTTTTGACGATTTCCGTCTGTTTGTGAAACTCAACGAAAAAATGGCCGCATCGCGCGAACTTCTCCGCAAAGAGGCCGAGAACTTTGACTGGGAAAACCTGTAGGCCTGGAAGGAACTACTACTATGAAATTTGTCGGAATCGTCGGTTCAAATGCGGAGATTTCCTATAACCGAAAGCTTCTGCACTTCATCAAAAAGCACTTTGCCAAGCAGTTTGAGCTTGAGATCCTTGAGATTGATAACATTCCTCTGTTCAACCAGGACCTCAAGTGGGACGAGAACTTCCAGCTCCGCCTGCTGTACAACAAGATTACCCGCGCTGACGGCGTCATTATTTCTACGCCCGAGCACAACCATACCATCTCACCTGCGCTTAAGAGCGTCATCGAGTGGCTCTCCTACGATGTGCATCCATTTGAGAACAAGCCTGTCATGATTGTCGGAGCTTCTTACTACGACCAAGGAACTTCTCGCGCGCAAGTGCATCTGCGCAAGATTATGGATGCTCCGGGCGTAAACGCATACGTTTTACCTGGTAACGAGTTCCTTCTTGGAAAGGCCAAGCAGGCTTTTGATGAGGACGGCAACATTATCGACGAGCGCACCGTCGGCTTCCTGGGCCTTTGCCTGGATAACTTTGTCAAATACGTAGAGGTGGTCTCCAAGTTGAAGAAGCCAAAGCCAATCGCGCCAGAGGATCTGGACGTAACCAACTCAATTTCCACCACTATCCAGGGCATTGATCCCGACGATCCTGATTGGGTCGAGAAGGCCGCCGAGCTTGTGGGCGCGGTCTCGGGCGACACATACGTTAAGCTTGACCACGGTATTTTGACGGTCAACCAGATTGACATGTTCCTGAAGGCAATGCCATTTGAACTGACCTACGCAGACGATAACAATCAGTTCCTTTACTACAACAATACTCACGACAACCCAGACACTATGCTGGCAAAACGCGTTCCTGAGCAGTCGGGCAACCGTCTTTCCACAGTTCACAACTCTCTTCCCGAGGGTCGCATGAAGAATGTTGAGTTTGTCATCGGTGTACTTCGAAACGGCGATAAAGAGTATGTACGTACCATTGTCCCAGGTACACCAGCCGACATCATCAACACCCACAACTACCAGGCAATGTACTATCCCGATGGCTCGTATGCAGGCATCAACGAGATTGTCTTCAACTTCAAGCCATGGTTGGATTGGTACCTACAAACCACAGGTCAGCGCCTCGTAAGCGCTAGCGGCGCAGTTGTTCCACCAGCTGGCGCTCCCGCCCCTGCTGCTGGTGCTCCCGCACCAAGTGCAGGCGTAGATGCTACCTCGGGTGCAAGCGCTTAACGTGCAGCTACGCGCCGCGACGCGCGACGCGCTTGACGCGCGACTGCGACCGCGATGCAGCTACCTGCGTCTGCGTACGACCAAGCGTAATAAGGTGAAATGCAAAGCGTACCTGTAGCGCAGAAACGTGTACTTACAGAAATACGATTTCCCCTTGCCTTCCAGAAACAAGCCTCTGGAAGGCAAGTTTTTGTGTTAAGTTGCAAAATTTCTACTTCAACGAGAAAGATATTCATTTATATGAATATCTATGTGCAGATATTCAATTTTATGTATCCCTCAATTTTAGGCTCAAAATTTAAGGGGCCAAAAAGGTAAAAAATCCGTTTAGTTGGGGATCAAAACTTTAAAAAGTCATTTTTATGCCCAACTAAGACGATTTTTTACCACCATTGCAATTTTTTATCTGCGAAAACTCGTTATGCAGAAAAATGAAACTCCAACTAAACGCATTTTTTACCACTTTGGATAGAATCGGCACTCGGTATTACTGGACACGCTTCAATTAACTGGGCATCTTTCAGTCCACTGCTCATCGCTTAACTTGTCGGGTATCGCCGAGCGATACCAGCGTCATCCGACAGCCACTACCCGTTGAACTTGTTGATCTTTCGATCGTAAGTAAGCAGGCCGTTTACCTCTTCCTCAACATCAGATACCTGCGTGTAAACGTATCCCGCAAGGCCCTCATCCTGCAGCGATTCCACCTCTGCAAGCAACTTTTTAACAGCAGCTCGCCAATCCTTGACCGTGGAAAAATCACCGTACCCATACGAGTGATCAAGCGAAGTGTGGCCCGACGTCATCTGTGCGAGCCCGCCAAACTCGGAGATTACTGCTGCCCGATTCCCGCGCTGCTTTCCATGCCAACCTGCACGTAACGGCCTGAAGTAGTTATGGATGCTCAGGAAGTCACCACATCCCTGGTCGTACCAGCCACTTGTTGCGTCAATTGGTCGCGTTGTATCCAACGCACGAACAACCTCAGTAGCAGCTCGCGCATCAAACTGTCCCCAACCCTCGTTGAAGAGCGTCCAAATACCAATTGATGGATGTCCATCCAGAAGCTTAACCATTTCCTGACAGGTTTCTGTCCACTCCTTGCGATAACCCTCATTACCTGCGGATAAAGCCTGATAATGTTCTGGAGTTGTATCATTAAATCGGTTCCAAGTAAAACTGAACAGCGTCGGCTTCTGACTCGTGTGCCAGGGACTATACGCGCTACCTCCCGAAACACAATCCTGCCAAACCAGCATGCCGAGTCGGTCGCAGTGATAATACCAACGCTCGCTTTCAATCTTGATATGTTTACGCAGCGTATTAAAACCGGCCGATTTCATAGCCTCTATGTCATATACCAGCGCATCATCGGACGGCGCGGTCATCAATCCGTCAGGCCAGTAGCCCTGATCTAGCACGCCGCGCACAAAATATGGCGCCCCGTTCAAGTGCACCCTTGGCACGCCCGCCACGTCTTTCTTTACCTCAACAGTACGAAACGCGCAATAACTGTGAGCTGTATCGACGACCACGCCATCTCGCTGCAGCGTAGCCTCCACGGCATAGAGGTACGGTCGCTCCGGCGACCAAAGCAGCGGGTCATCCACATGCTGCTCAGCGGATATCTCCCCTGCCTCGTCCACCGGAAGTGTGGTGAGAAGAACGTCTTGTCCAAGCCCATCCTTGAGTGCAATTTCCAGCTCCAACGCGCTCGACTGCACACTTGCTGGTCCGCTTGCCTGCACGTTCGCTCTAATCTCAAGCGCGCCAAACATATCACCCTTCAGCGTTAGCGACTCAAGGTGAATCGCAGAAACAATCTCGTACCACACGCTTTGCCAAATGCCACTCTGAGCGGTGTACCAAATGTCGCCACGCGAAAGTCGCTGCTTTCCACGCAGTTGAGAGCCGGTGTCACTTGGATCCCAAACGCAAAGTACGAGCTCAGCCGTGTCCGAACTGTCTGCCGTGGCCACACTTTCTGTCCTCGCAGCAGACGCAGCACTCTCTCCCGTTTCAGCCGAGCCAAGTAAATCCGTCACATCAAAGGAAAATGGCAGGTAACCGCCAGTATGCGTACCAGCAAGCTTGCCGTTTACAAAACATGCACACATCCAGTCTACCGCATCAAAATGCAGAATAAGTCGCTGGTCATCGGCTAGTTTAGATAGTTCAATTTTGCGCTTATACCACAAAAGTTCACTCGGCTGCACTGTACGACCAACACCAGAGAGCGGAGCTTCTGGCGAGAACGGCACCACAATCTGTCCGTCCCAACGAGAAGGAATTGCCTGTCGTGCAAGGGTCTCTACATCAACCCCGCCATCTACCGGCACAATCGCGTAATCCCACACGCCGTTTAACATCACGTAATTGTCACGCTGCATGCGAGGACGCGGATGCTCAGGCAACACGTTCGACGCATCAAGCGCCTCTCCCCAAACAGTCGTCAGAGAATTCAGCGTTTCCTCTGTATGCTTTTTGGGTGCACTTGCCAAAACACGACGAATATCCAGCATCGCATCTCTCATTTCTCATGAAGCAGCAGGTACAAGCATTAACATACTAGCATGACGTATATAGAGCAGGCATATCACAAACATGCCTAGCGTGACGTATGTATATCATAGACGCTTCGTAAAAGTATTTATATAGCGAGAAAATCAAACAAGCCCCAGCTCGACTATAGGAGCTGGGGCTTGACTAAGAGCAAAAATCCACGTAAATGTCCACGTTAAACGTTAGCGCTTGGGAAACCATGGAATGCAGCGATTGACTCGTTTGCAGTACTCTTTGTACTCATCGCCAAACTGCTCGAGAAGCCACTTCTCCTCTGTAGCCTGCATCATCACAGTTAAAAGCGCCCAAAACACAAGGGGTAGTGGTAGCAGATAAAGGTTGCTAGAGAGCAGCGCTGCACCTGACATGACAAACGCAAATGCGGAGTAGATAGGGTTTCTGACTAGTGCATAAACACCAGTGGTTACCAGCTGATTTGCAATGATTTTCTCACGAAGTTTTTCTTTGATAGCGGCGGAAACCCAAAGCCAAATACCCACAATCAGAAAAGCCGTACCTACGGCATGCATTACGCCAACCGTTGCTCGAATGCGAAGATACGGAAGAAAACCCAGCTTAGACAAGGTAATACACACAACCGTCAGAACCGTGATGGCAATCACGTAAGCGGGGCCGACACCAAGTACCGGAAGATGATCCTTCTTCTCGTTCTGAGCAGGCATGGGTAAACTCCGTTCGATTGGAAGTTTGTTAGCTTTAACTAACTGCGATATTAAGTTTACACTTAAAACTGCACTTTTACATGGGTTTTTTTGGTTTGACTTCATTGATTTTGTTTCTTTGAATTTTCAAATTAATCGCTTATCAAAGTATTGAAAAATACCTATCTAAGTGTCCATTACACTGGACACTCAAAATCTTTTTTGAACCTATGATTATTCAACGATGAGAAATAAATTACCTGTTCAAACGGCTGATTTTTTCTCTAACATCTCTGAAAGGAACATACTATGGAACGAACGATTGACGTATCTACAAAATTGAGCACGCAAGTTCCGCCTGACACCATTAACGTTGATATCACAATTCGAGGAACTTCCAAGATCCGTGAAAACTGCACAGCCAAATATAATACGCTGCTTCAAACAATAAAAGATGCTCTAGAGAAAAACGGGTTACCTGCCTCAATTCTAAAAAACAATAACTATTCAGTTTCTGGACACGAAGTAAACCGATACAAGAAAGATGATGAGGGTGACTATTATGTCGCCGAGAAAAAATTTCTGGGATATGATTTCCGCGCAGAACTATCTGTTGAAGAACATCTTGAAGAAGATCTTGTCGAGAAAATCTGGAAAGCACTCAGTTCATGTGGTGATGAAGTGACCTTTTCAGTTGAGTTCTCGATAGCACATAACGACACCATTAAAGACAACCTATCTGCAGATGCTATTATTGCCTGTCATCAAAAAGCAAATCTTCTTGCTAAGGCTGCCGGAGCAAAGGTGGTTGGGCTTAAGCATGCAGACTACGACTTTAACGGAAGAGAACTAGCGTATAAAGCCTGCGATCATATAGCTTTTTGTGAATCTGATTATGGAAACCAAGTTCCTACATTTGATTCATCAGACATAGACATCTGTTGCTACGTCAGCACCTCATGGGACATCGAGCTGCTCCCACCGGATGATCTACTGTAGCTGAACAAACCACCGCACTTAAAAGGGTTTCTCGCCTGGCGAGAAACCCTACTTGTAGCACGTCATTTACTTTCAGCAAGCAATCTCTGACCACAAGCCGTTTACGCACTCACCCCACTTACTGGTAGCGGAGCGATTCCACAGGATTGAGCTTCGAGGCGCGGCGAGCAGGCCAGTAGCCAAAGATGAGTCCGATGCCAATGCAGATTCCCGAGGTAATCATCACGATGTTTGGCGTGATGATAGGTGTTATTCCCGTCTCAAGCGTAATCATGCTGCTAAACGAGCCAGCCAGGCCCCACGCTCCGGCGTAACCCAGGGCAATGCCAATCACGCCACCCATAATGCAAATCAAAATGGACTCGCACAGGAACTGCTTGGTGATGTCGGACGCGCGAGCGCCCAGGGCCTTTCGCAGGCCAATCTCCCTAATGCGCTCCGTCACGTTAGTGAGCATCATGTTCATGATGCCAATGCCGCCAACCAGAAGCGAAATGCTCGCCGTGGCGGTAACCAGGACCTGGAACGACATAAGCGTGGCGTTCATCTGCTCAATAATGGACGAAAGCGTCATAACCGTCACGCGATCTTCGGCCTGCGCGGACGGAATGTTAAACCAGTCCAGCAACCAGGACTTTGTTTCATCCGCAAGCGCCTTCATGTCAACGTTTTCGCGAGCGTAACCAAAAACCTGGCTGATAGTTTTAGTGCCCGTCAGACGCGCGGAATACGTGGAGTACGGCATGTAGGCCAGCAGCGTATCGCCTTGCCCGCCGCCGTTTGGACCACTGTCAACCACGCCCGCAATGGTGTAGCTGTCGTTGTTGATGCGAACAACCTGTCCAATGGAAGCATCTGCACTGCCAAAGAGTTTCTCGGCAGACAATTTGTCGAGAAGAACGTTTTTAGATGTGTCATCTACGTCGGACTTTGTAAGGAGCGAACCCGCAGATGCCTTGAGGCCCATGACAGTGAAGTAGTCGGGCGTGCAGCCGATGATTCGCGCGTCAAACTGCTTCTCGGCCGAGTTAACGCGGGCCATGGTGGAGTCAATACCGGTGACAAGCTCATACCCTGGTACGCTGAGCTGCAGCATCTCCAGGTCCTGCTGCGTGACCTCGCGGTCTGGCCACGCGTAAATCATGACCATGCGCGACTGGTTGAGGCCTAGCGAGCTGACCAGCGAATACTTGATGCCGTCGATAAGTGCCGTCATCGCAATAACTGCGCTGATGCCAATAACAATGCCCAGCACCGTCAACAAGCTGCGGCCGCGGTTAGCGTTGAGCGCAGACAGGGTTTCTCGCAGCAGATCCATCAGCCTCATAGCGCAGCACCTCCTGTCGCGGGTCGCGAAGTGCTGCCTGCTGGTGCGGCATGCGCACCCAGCGCCGTATCCGCACCCGTTGCGGCATGCGCACCCAACGCCGTATCCGCGCCCGTCGCAGCGTGCGCGCCTGTCACGGGGTGCACGCCCGTCGTGGACTGTGCGGCGTGTTGCTTCACAAACTCCTTTTCCTGCTCGTCTGTGAGTAGGCGACCGTCACGAATATGCACTACGCGGTCAGCCCAAAACGCAGTCTCGGGGTCATGCGTAATCAGCACGATTGTCTTGCCGCGCTCCTGCATGGACTTGAACGTGTTGAGGACCATCTCACTGGTAGCCGAGTCCAGGTTGCCTGTTGGCTCATCAGCAAAAATGACCGCCGGGTCGTTTACCAGCGCACGAGCAATAGCTACACGCTGCACCTGACCGCCGGAAAGCTCGTTGGACTTGTGCTCGTAGTACTCCTCGGGCAGGCCAACAGAACGCAGCGCTTTCCAAGCACGCAACTCTCGCTCTTTTGCGGGAATATCCGAGTAGATGAGCGGCAACATAACGTTTCGCAGCACCGTAGTGCGCGGTAGCAGGTTAAACGACTGGAAGACAAAGCCCAGACGCGTGGCGCGAATCTCCGCCAAGTCGTCGTCGGAAAGATCTGCAACCTCTAGCCCCTCGAGCTTGTATGAACCAGCAGTGGGCGTATCCAGGCAACCCAAAATGTTCATCAGGGTTGATTTGCCCGAGCCTGACGGACCCATGATGCAGAGAAACTCGCCCTTCTCCACAGTCAGAGAAACGCCTCGTAAAGCGTGCGTCAAACCTGCAGCCGTCTCGTAAATGCGATGCAGCTTATGTACCTCAATTACCTTGGACATACGCGTCGCCTACTTGGAGTCTTTGGAGCCTGTCGCACCGGACGTTGCGTCATTCGCCGAGCCAGACGTTGCGCCTGCTGGAGCGTCCATCGCCGCGCCCTGAGATGGACCGCCGGCGCCGCCGCCAATCATCACCTCAGTGCCGTCCTCAATGCCAGCACCCTCAATGACGGCCGTCGTAGAACTTTGCGCCTTTACGGTCACTGGCACGCGTTCTACCTGCGGATAGCCTTTCTCGTCACGAGAAGTAACAACATTGACGTAAGCACCATCGCCATCGTCCATGACACCAACAAGAGGCACGGTCAGAACGTTATCCATGTGCTGAATCATGATGTCCACGTTAGCAGTCATGCCCGGCTTGATGGAGGCATCAGGGCTGCTGATGAGCAGGTCAACGGTGTAAGAAACGATGGAGCGACCAGGACTATCGTAACTTGCACCTGCATCGGCACCGTTGGACGAAACAGCAGAAACGTGAGTAACCACTGCATCGCAATACAGATCTCTCAAAGCTGTAAAGCTGACCTGAGCCTTCTGGTCAACAGCTATGCGAGAAATGTCTACCTCGTTAATTTGAACGTTTACTTTCATCTGGGAAAGGTCCGCGATAGTAATCAGAGGACCGGCGTTGCTAGCACCTGGCGCGGACGAGCCAACCGAAGCGCCGTTCACCGCGTTCATCACAATAACCGTTCCGTCGCATGGGGCGGTGACTACACGCTTGTCTGCCTGGGCAATTGCGTCGTTGTAAGCAGATCGTGCCTCCTCAAGCGCAATCTGAGCGCTCTCCAGATTTGCCTCCGCCGCTTCCACAGCCGCAGCAATGGACGCAGCGTTTGCCTCTTGTCCGTCCTCTCCCGCCTCGGGGACACCGTTGCGTGCGGACGCTAGGGCTGAGCGAGCCTTACTGACCTCGTTCTCGGCTGCTTTTACCTGCTGAGATGCCTTACGAACAGCCTTATCCAGCTCATCGTTCTTGATAGTAAAGAGCTTGTCACCCTTATGAACGTACGTGCCCTCAGAAACCTGAACGTCCTGAATAATGCCATCTACCTCGGGAGTTACCACAGTTGACGACACGGGCTTAATGGATCCAGACGCGGAAACAGAATCGCTGAACTCGCCGCGCGTGACAAACGTAGTGCTTGGCATCACGGTAGTATTCTGGTTCTGGCCGCCCTGACACATAGGCAAAATAAACAATGTGACGAGAAGAACAAAGACTCCAGCGGCTATTCCTGCCTTGATAAGTTTCTTTTTACGACGAGCTTTACGGTGACGAGCCAAACTCTCGTACGCCTCACGAGCCTCAGCGTCTTCCTCACTTTCACCTGGAGAAATGACACCAATCTGCGAGCTTAAGTTAGCCGTCTGATCAGCAATTGTTGGCAACGTAGAGGCAAAGGCTGCCTGCTGATATCCTTCGGGTGGCGTGGGGATGTTAGGGGTTCCGGCACCCGCACCAGCGGCATCCACAGCGCCCGTGCCTGCAGTGCCCGCACCGGCCACATTTCCCTCATTGGTTTCTTGTTTTGAACCGTGGTTGAAGTGAAGCATAGGTCCCTCCGAAATCCATGCTTAAAACACGAGAAATCCCAGAAGAAATCAGTTTGACCTTTCAGTTTATATAAAAATTTTCAGCAGAAGTTAGCTTGCTTGAACAACTACGGCGAGCGGTATAAAAGCAGCGGTCTGTGTCAGCGAGCTACTCAAACACAAACGCGCAACCACCGTAACTGTCCAACGTGTTTCTCGCCCCTATTGCACCACAAGCTCAAAGTTATCATTTGATCGCTGAATGCTCCATTTTATCGATGTAGCGGAATCAACCAGCGAGAGATCATGTGAGACCAACAACAAAGCTCCTGGATATTCAGACAGTAAACGTTCAAGCGCTACGGTTGAACCAAGGTCTAAATAGTTAGTTGGCTCGTCCACTACGATAAGCTCTGGTGATTCGAGCATTCCCAGCGCAAGCATAAGCTTTCTCATTTCACCTGGACTGGTCGACTCACCTGCAAGAACATAATCAGGGTCGGAATTGAGTTGTGCCACAATAGACAACACTCTTCCACGCTGGGAGTTTGATAGCCCTTTGATTTTTCTTACTGTCTCTGTTTTTTGCAGTTCAGTTGGCTCTTGAGGAATATATAACATCCGCACATCATCAGAAATACTTGAAATAATTTTCTTTATCAGCGTTGTTTTACCACAGCCGTTATCGCCAACAACACCAATATGATCCATGTTTCCAATAAACAGCGGTGGAGTTTGTAGACAGCTCTCTCCCATGAGAATGTTATTAGGCTCCATCCTCAATAAAACTTTTCTATTACTTGCTTCACTATCCAACCAGATGTTGGAATCATATTGTTTCTCAACCTGAATACCTGTGGCTTTACCTGTTGCCTTCTCAAGTCTATCCAACATGCGAGCAGCAAGCTTCCCAGCTTTACCGTCTTGACCTGAAACTATATAGCCCCGCTTTTTTGCACGCGCATCACTGTCATGCTTATCAATGTTTCTTCCACTTTTACGAGCCTGAACTCTAGAAGCCTCTTCTCTGCGCCGTTGGGTTTCTCGCTCTATGCGAGCCTTCTCTTTTTGCGCTGCTTCCTTTGCGTGCAATGCGCTAGAGCGTTCAAGTTCTACCTGCGATGACGCCTGAGAATAACCGCCGGTCCTCATATTTGCCGTGCCGTTAGCTACAAATAAACATTGAGCACAAAGTTTATCCAACAGCTCCCTATCATGTGAAATAAGCACACCAATACCCTTGAACTGCGATAAAGCTGTAAAAAGAGCATGTTTTGTTGACACGTCCACATGATTAGTAGGCTCATCTACCACAAGAACGTCAGGCGAGGCCCATAAAGCGCACGCTACCTGGAGTCGCTTCTGCTGACCACACGAAAGCGTTTCAAAACGCCAAGACCAATCGTCTTCTAAAGAAAGCTCTCGCCTCAATTTAATTGCCGCATCATCATAGGCAACAGCAAAATCAAAAAGATTCGGTGGAGTCTCCGTTGCATTTTGTGCGCAATACACCGAGAAAACCGATGGGCTTACAACTCCCCTGTCGGGTTGCAATAGACCACATACGATACGTGCGAGGGTTGTTTTACCAGATCCGTTATTACCAACAAAGCCGGTCCATCCCTGTGGGAGTGTAATAGTCACATCATGTAAGGTAGGCTCTACCGCTGATGGATAGGTATATTCAATATTTGAAAGATTAAGCTGCATGATACCTCGGTTCTGCCGAAGACCACGCGGAGTAGCATGCAATTATGCACAGGTAAATGGCTATAAATTAAGACATGATTAAGCAATACTACACCCGCGGTAGTGTCGTCAGCGACGTTACGTGAATTCGGGTTTTATGAGTATCGCTAGTTGTTCATGCACCTAATCCCTTCTCTTGCCAGCGCTTGCCAAAGGCTCCGGCAATTCAATTGAACTTATTATAGCTATAAGCAAAATCGTAGACAGCTGACATCTATCGTGATATTTTGTAAAAAAATATGTTACTGACAAAAAATAAGTAGCGATAATTTGGATTAGGAGTCTAAGTATGAGACATTTTAAGAATATTATTATTGGCTTTGGCAAAGCTGGTAAGACTTTGGCAGGGAGCCTGACAAGTCATGGCGAAGAAGTGCTTTTGATTGAAAAAGATCCAATGATGTACGGCGGAACGTGTATCAACATCGCATGTTTGCCAACTAAGAACTTGGTGATTAACTCTCAAAGAGGAGTTAAGTATGAAGAAGCTTTCGAAACTAAGGAAGCTATGACAGCAAAACTACGCAATAAGAACTACCACAAGATAGCAGACCAAGACTTGGCAACTGTGCTTGATGCAAGTGCTGAATTTATTGATGATAAGACAATCAAGGTAACTGATGAATCAGGTACAGAAGAATTAACATTCGACCGTCTTTTCATTAATACTGGTGCCGAAAGTAATGTACCAAATATTGATGGCCTAAAGATTGACGATAAGATATTTACTTCAACTGAAATGCTTGCTAAAAAAGAACTTGCTAAGAATCTGGTTATTTTAGGTGGTGGACCAATCGGACTTGAATTTGCTTCAATGTACGCTGGCTTTGGCAGTAAAGTAACTGTAATTGAACCAATGCCAAGTATCTTGGGCCGGTTTGAACCAGAAATTGCTCAGGCAGCTAAGGCTGATATGGAAGCAGATGGCGTTACCTTCATGCTTAAGTCTTCTTTGACCAAGGTTGAAGAAACTGAAGCTGGTCTTAACTTAACTGTTGAAACCGAAGATGGTGTTAAGGACTTGCAAGCAGACGTGATGCTTGTGTCAGTTGGCCGCCACCCAGCCACTGCCGCCCTTCACCTAGAAAAAACCAGTCTTGAAGTTGGCCAAAGAGGCGAAATTGTCGTTAACGATAAGCTTGAAACCAGTGTTCCTAATATCTACGCTATGGGTGATGTTGCCGGTAGCTTGCAATTTACCTACATTTCGCTTGATGACTGGCGGATTATGGACAATCAACTCTTTGGTGACAAGACTAGAACTAAGAAGAATCGTCCAGTTTTTGCTAACTCAATCTTCATTAAGCCAGCAATTTCTTCAGCTGGACTAACTGAAAGCGAGTTAAAGGCCCAAGGTAAAGCTTACAAGGTCTTAACAATGCCTGCAGCTGGTGTGCCAAAGGCCCAAGTCATCGGCAACCCAAGAGGCTCATACAAGGCTTTGATTGACCCAGAAACTCACGAAATCTTAGGTGCTACTATTTACGCTGAAGAAGCTTACGAAACTATCAATGTCATTACTTTAGCAATGCAGCACCACTTAAAGGCTGAAGACTTGCGTGACCAAATTTACGCTCACCCAACTATGACTGAAGCTCTTAATGACTTATTCAAATTCTAAAAACTAAAAAACTGACTTATCTCATAACTTGAGTAAGTCAGTTTTTTGTATGGGCCTAGAATAAAAAGTGTACAAGTTAAATAGAGACTCTGATTTAGCATAATTAAGGAAGTAGTTACTGAGACTGGGGAGTTTGGCCGTGGCTCTGGTAATTTTGCCAGCGATAAGGACAAGGAGATTGCACGACTAAAGCGTCAACTTCGTGACGCTGAAGGAGCGATCGAAGTATTAAAAAAATCAATCGGAATTCTGAGCAAGTAACTACCGAAAAGGTATACCAAGAAATGGACGTTCAGCACGCTTTGGAATCCCACCCTTCCATCAATGGTATGTGTGATTATGTTGGAATCTCAAGAAGTGGTTACTATCAACGAGAAAAGCGTCATAATCACCAATCACCGCGAAAGCTTCGGAAGAAGTTTATTCAAGGTGAAATTAAAGCGATTTGGATCAAAAGCCTTTGTATTTACGGTGCCGGCAAAATCACCCAAGAACTTCGCTCAAAAGGATATAAGATCGCTGAACGAACTGTTGGTAAGTATATGCGTGAACTTGGCATTCACGCCGTTTACCTAACCCCTTGGACGACTACCACTCGCAAAAGACGCAGTGAACCCCCCTCCCCTGAGGAAGTGGCGCAACGGCTCACGAGGGTCTTTCGTTATCCAGAAGGAGCTCATCGGCTGCATGCGCAATATGATGACGTCTGTTAGTCTGGTTCAGCAATATAACGCTAAAACGAGAAAAGCAGTTAATCTACTTATCACCGTACGGAATTCGGAAATAATCCAGCGTGGCTTTAAATCTATCCTGGGCTGTAAGGCATGTATCAAGAAGATAGCCGTTCTCCTTGTCCCACTTAGAGAGTCCGCGATAGTAGAAAGACTTCATATCATCAGAAATGACAAACGGAACAACGTCATAAGCAAGGCATTCTTTGAGCATGATCAACCTGCCGACACGCCCATTGCCGTCTTGGAATGGATGAATGCGCTCAAAGCGAACATGGTAATCAACAATGTCTTCAAAGGAATGTGAGCTGTTTGAGTTATAAGCCTTTAACAGCAACTTTATCTCTTTAGCAACATTTTCTGGGAGAGTGGTTTCTCGCCCACCAACCTCATTTGGTAGATGTTTGTAACCTCCAACTGCAAACCAGTCCTTTGCAGAATCTGTAGTTCCCGTTTTTAGAATACGGTGGAGTTCTTTGATGATGATCTCTGTAAGAGGGTCTTTTGCGTGGTCAATCACGTAATCGATAGCGCGGAAGTGGTTCTGAGTTTCTACAATGTCGTCAATGTGAACAGGATTTCCTTCAACGCCGATAGTCGCCGTTTCAAAAATCATGCGCGTTTGATCAAGGGAGAGCTTGCTTCCCTCAATGTGATTAGAGTTGTAGGTAAGTTCTACCTGGAGCTTATGGTAAATGCTGCCCTTTATTTTTGAGGCCTTTTCTTCAATCAAGCGCGAAAGCAGCGGACTTGTTAAAGGTGTCTTAGCATTTTTTCGAGAAGGTTTTACGGCATCAGCTGGAATATTCCAAGTTTTTCCCACGAGAAAAGCGCCTGGCACGCGACCTGTTGCACAGTAATTGCGAACACTTCTCTCGGATATACCCCAGAGCTCAGCAATCTCTACTGCAGAAAGAAATCCCATCGAGCTTCACCTCCCTATCGGCAAAAACTGATGAGATTATTATAGCAAAGGAGGCTATTTATTGCCGATATCGGCAAAATTTGAAATCACAGCTAGTTCCAATCATACTTGCAATCATTGCAATGAAACTTAGGGTCATCTACACATACAACGCAGCCTCCTAAAATGACACGACCTTCTTCAATATCACGCTCTAATTGATCGTCCAGCAGTCGTAAACCCCAAAGATATTTAGCAACATTTGTGCTGTTACATTTAGGACATACGGGGTTATCTGAACTCTGCTTTTCCATTGGTACTCCCATCTCACGATGCCTACTAAAAGACCACGCGTTTATAGAAATACCAGTCTACGTAAACATATAAAAAAATACTGTCCACTGAAATGGACAGTATTTGAGGTTGAATATTTATAGTCCCTAACACACGGGATTGCCATACTCGCGCAACATAGCATCACGGTTAATAATCCATTGCTTACCATACTTGCGAGCATCCACGCCTGGAACTATCTTGCCGTACGCAACAGCCTTACGCAGAGTGGACTCGCTTAAACCCCAAAGCTCGCTAGCATCTGAAAACGAAATGAGTCCATCAAAGGGCGTCACGACCTCGATTCCGTTCTCCCACAACTCGTCACAAGAGAGATCAAGATCATCGTTCCAGATAATACCGTAACCTCCCTGATCAACCCCTACGTCTCTGAACAGCGACTCGTCTTTCAGAAGCTTAAAAGCCGAAAAACGCCTCATGAGCGGAGCTACATCGTAGATTTTTGTGGTGCCGTTAGTAAACTGAATGCTCAACTTTAAGCCAGTCAAGGCAGAGACATCTTTTACCTGATGAAATTTCATAATCTACCTCCTTTAGACGAGCGGATTGATTTTCTTAAATTCTTATTCCTTCCCTATTTTCTCTCACGAAATATAAGATATCACGATATCGTGATATTCTCATAATTCATTATTAAAAAACTCCTCGCATCGTGAGCGAGGAGTTAATAAATAATTTGGCTGAATAATAAAGATATGTTCTACCTGTCTCTATTCTCACTCTTTTACGTTCATTTGCTGTTGTGCCATTCCAGTCAACTCCAATTGGGTCGTCGGCTTTATCTTTGACTACCGGAACAGCTTTCACTTGCAATCTACCAAGGGCACGTCCTTGGTAGATTGTCTGCTTGCTATCAGTCCTGTCACCACCAAGGGACGCGCGTTGAATCGATGCAGTAGGCTCATAAAAGCAAATGAAGGCTAAAGCGCCCATTCAAAATCAGCCTCATACAAGCGAGTATCGAAAGGAGGCATTGCCCTCCTAGAATGCCCTTCCTTCCTGCATAAATTCAGGAATGTTAGCATGAATGATGCCATCCCTTTGTTGGATAACATCGCCTCGCGTCAACAGGTACTTGGGATAGTTGTCCATTATCTGGGCGAAGGGGCGATACTCGCGCTCCTCGGTGGCCCGGTCGGCCATGATGGTCATTGCGACCTGAACGTACGCGTAGCCCATCTCGGGGTTTCTGAGGATGAAGTCACATTCCAGCTTTCCAATGCGACCGACACTGACCTTGCAACCCTGCGAGAGAGCGTAGCGATAAACGATGTTCTCAAGGACGGGTCCGTAGTTGATGCGGTTATCGGTGTTGAGGGCAAAGTAGAAGCTCAGGTCCGCCAGGTAGTACTTTTGCTCGCCCCGCAGTGATTTTCGGGACTTCAGGTCGAAGCGGGAGCACTTGCTGATGATCTTCGCATCTTCGAGAATCTGGAGGTATCTCGCTAGCGTTTCGCGCTTGACCTTCACACCCTGTTTGCTCTCGAGGTCGGATTGGATGTTCGCAAGCGACATGGTGGCGCCGAAGTTGTTGATGACGTAGTCGCGCACATGGTTGAACACGGAGACGTTCTTGATTTTCACACGCCTGCGGATGTCCTTCTCGAAGATTTCCTGGATTACCGCAGCAACGTAGGCGCGCTTGTCGGCGAGCCGAGGGTAATCCATCGCTTTCGGGAAGCCGCCCTCGAGGATATACGCATCGAACTCCGCGACCGGATTCGGGTTCACGGGTAGTCCCAAGAAACGCTTCATCTGGCAATACTCGCCAAAGTCCAGCGTCTGCATCTCGAATTCGATGTAGCGGCCGGTTAGTTTCGTGGCCAGCTCTCCTGAAAGCAGATAGGAGTTCGATCCGGTGATGAAGATGGAGAAGCCACCCTCAGTGCGAAACCCATTGAGCACGTCTTCGAAACCATCGACGTTCTGTACCTCGTCGATGAAAAGGTACTTCGTCCCCGAGATAGCGAGCAAGGGTCTGATGAGGTCCTCAAGCTGCTCTGGAGCCTTGACTGACCGGTACCCGTATCGGTCTAGGTCGAGAAAAACGATGTGCTCGTCATCGACGCCTTCGGCCCTCAGCTCTTCGGCGATGCACTGCATGAGGCAGGACTTGCCGCAGCGGCGTACGCCGGTGATTACCTTGATCATCCCGGCGTCATGGTAGAAGCCGCGAATCTTTTTTAGGTAGTTTTCTCTAGGAAACAAACGCATACTGGCTCCAATCTTCATTGGAGCCAGTATATCAAATTACAGGTTTATTGGGGTATATTTTATCGAAAATATGATTTGTACCCCTATAACTAAAGAATTTCCTTATTCCCACTCGGTGGTTATAGTTTTGCCGTCTCGTCACTCCAGTTGCACCCAGTTTTCGGCGGCATCTCGAAGTGAGTGCCGCTGAATGACGCGACGTCGCGTTTCATCGGCTTCGGGGACAAAAGCTGGGACAACTTCAAAAACCATTTTCAAACTCAGAGTATTGAGTTTTTATTTTTGTCCCAAGGGGCACGGAGAGCCGCCTTTGGAGGCTCGATATCGCCGAAAAACGCCCGTTTTGAAACTCAACCGCCTTTGAGCCTGCAAACCACCAGCTTCAACAGTAAGTGAGTCGACGCGGGTGGCTTACGAGCCGTTCACAAAACCGCAGGCCACAGGTCTTTGTCAACGATAAGCAAAGTGAATAGTCTCAGGTGGCTTGCCCATGAGTTGGCGTAAGCCTGTTTAGCAAAAGGCTAATCGGACACGACAGGCCGCCCGCATGGCGACGGCGTTTCCCGTGCGGGCACAAACAGCCCTGCGTGCCCTGTCGCGCGATATCCCAATGCGACGTTCAGAACCCTACCCGCCAAGCAGCCACCTCGCGAAATTCAGCACGAGCACGCCCTCCCGGGTATGGGGCTCATGCCTCGTGCGAGTGATGAGAATCTTCGGGAATGCATCCCCGATGGATAGAATCGGCGCAATCTCCCTCTCGAGCGTCGAATCGGCGCCGATATCGTCGCTCACATACACTTTCCTTCCCGGTTTCGAAACTTGGAAGGCAGTATGCGCAAGGATGCGTCGAGGTGCGATCCCAGTCGTACCATGCCAGCAGAGATGTCGAGGCACATTCGTTCATGCTGCAATGCGGGCATCGGAGATGAAAAACAGCCCGTCGGGTAGTCATGGGCGTGCGGGAGCCCGCATCAGTAACCTGCCTCCTCGGTTGTCCCTTCTTTGCATGGTCGTCTACATAAAGGAGGAACCAGCCATGCAGATCAGCATGCTTGCCCTTCTTGGGTCACGGACCGGGGAGGCGAGGGCCTCCGTCGGGACCGCCCCGAGCAACCGGCATATCCAAGGAATGACAAGGCTCGATCGCTGTGCTGGTCAGGATGCCGAAGCGGGCCGTCCGCCAATCGGAATGCGGGTCAGGATGCTGCAACGTGATTCCAGCTGCAGGATACGGCTCCTTTGCGGTTGCCGCAAAACCTGCTGGCAACATTCTTACTATCCGAATGATGTACGCATCCCTTGGGATCGTTTCGCCTGACCAGGGCCATCTTCAGCGCCTCATCGGCCAGCTCGGCAGGCGCCTCTTCCACGCGTAATAGCCCTGGCGGGTCACCTATGCAACCAAAGATACAAAAGGAATCGAATGGCCAGAGAGGATTGCCCTTTCCGATGGTCGATTCTTGACAGGCAAACTCAAGCCTCGTTAATATTACATGGTTTGCCAGACCGAATTAACAAAGGAGGGGTGTCGTGGTTGGTCTTTTCCGCACGTGGATGAGCGCCTAGAAAGCGGCGCTGTTGTGGCGTCGCGTTGTTTTTCTGCACGCCATTTCACGATTGGACATAACCATGATATTTGAAACCTCTCGGCGCAGGTCTGTTTCGCTGTGCCATTCATGGCAATTTAAGATTTGTTTCGTATGGGGCGGGGAGCTCGTGTCGACATTGACGAGCTTGATTCTCCAAATGGGTCTCATTTGGCATATCGCCCTCACGACAGAATCATCTTCCCTCCTCTCCCTGGCATCGTTAGCAGGCTTTCTGCCGATTGCTTTGTTCGGAGTCCTTGCGGGCGCCGTTGTCGACAGGCTGCCTTTGAAACGTGTTCTCATCGGCGCCGACCTCTTCGTTGCCGCGGTGGGCGCCGCCTTGGCGATTGCCTCGTTGGCCGGCAGCTTACCTGCGTGGTCAATACTCATCGCCCTGTTTCTCCGCGCAGCTGGCACTTCGTTCTACACGCCGGCCTCCCAATCCCTCACGCCCCATCTCGCCCCGCCAGAGCATCTCGTTCGCCTATCGGGAGTGATGCAGGCGATTCAGTCCGCCGGATACATTCTTGGCGCCGCGCTCGCGGCAGTGATTTATCCTGTGGCGGGCATTACCGCCATGATTGCCCTCGACGTGCTGGGGGCGCTTTTCGCTTCTCTAGCTGTCCTCGCCGCTCAGATAGACGCAGGAGGACTCGACGAAGCCGACCGCAGCTCGTCCTTTTCCAATAAAGTTCGAGAACTTTTCTCTGAGATTTCGGACGGCTACAAGCTGATCAGGGGATACAGGGGGCTGTTCGCCCTTCTTTGGTGCGGGTTCGTCTTCGCTTTCGCGTTCTCCCCACTCGCGGCATTGTTCCCAATAATGACCTTGGGACATTTTGGCGGTAGCACGGGGGATGCTGCTTTGGTGGAGGTCCTTTTCTCCGCAGGCATGCTGGCTGGGTCCGGCATTTTGGCGGCCACGGGAGGGTTCCGCAATAGGTCGCTCACCATGGTCGCCGCGATCGCCGGCTTCGGCGTCGTCGCAATCGCATCCGGATTGATCGGCCCGTCGCTGTTCGCCGTTTTCCTACCGGCGAGCTTTCTTATGGGCGCATGCTCCCCGTTGTACGCGGGAACCCAGACTGCCCTTATGCAGGAGCAGATACCTCCTGAGTACCTAGGCCGCGTTTTCGGCCTCTACGGAACCATCATGGCGTGGGCCATGCCCATGGGCCTCGCGGCCCCCTCCGTTTTTGCGGATCTGCTTGGAGCTCCGTTATGGTTCGTCGGCTCTGGAGCGACCATGGTACTGCTTGCGATGGCTATGCTGCTTGCTCCGAGCGTCCGAAACGTGGGGAAAAGAGATACCGGGCGGATTCAATAGCCCAAGTATTCGAAAAAAAGAGGCGGCAGCCATCGGTTCACGCGTCAGCCTTCAAGCCCTTGCGACGACGAGGTATTGCGCCGACATCCCACATCGCGCTCCTTATTCGTCGCCAACTATCATTTTCGGATTTGCCGGCTTGCGCAAGGTCAAAACGCTCGCGCCGGCAATTGGGCAAAGGCGAAAAATCGACGTGAGCAATCTTTTTTGGCATGGCTGCGCTTCCAGTAAAAGGCTAATACACAAAAGGCGGTTCAACCTATGGAACTCATAGTCAAAGCTAAAGACATCTTTTTGGAATATGCCGGCCGCGATATCCTGGATATCGAAGAGTTGGAAATCTACTCCTACGATCGCATCGGCTTGGTGGGAGACAATGGCGCAGGCAAAACCAGCCTGCTTAAAATTCTGAGCGGCAATCTTACCATTGCGGACGCCGACGTCAGGCGCTTCGGCAGCATTGCCCTCATCGGCCAACTCGATGAACTCGACCTTGATGCGGCTCAGGACAGTGGTGAGATGCTCTCCCGTCTCAACGTCGCCGGAGTGGCGCAGGAGACGATGAGCGGCGGGGAGGAAACACGCGCCAAGATTGCCTCTGCACTCTCCCAGCATGCAAGCGCGATCTTCGCCGACGAGCCTACGAGCCACCTCGACCAAGACGGCATCCGCCTTCTCGTCGGACAACTCAAGGCATTTGATGGGGCTCTGCTCATCGTGAGCCATGACCGTCATTTTCTCGACCAGGTGGTAGACAAGATCTGGGAGCTCAAAGACGGCGGTATTTCCGAATTCTGGGGTGACTACTCCGACTATCTGCGACAGAAAGAAGAAGAGCGCAAAGCTCAGGCGACTCGATACGAAGAGGCGATGCGCGAGCGCGATCGCCTCGAAGCCGCCATCGAAAAACAACGGAAAAAAGCACGGCAGGTCGACGCCAAGCGGAAGGCTGCGAAAAAAAGCAACGAGTATGCAGGTCGATTGGGGCATCAGAAAGCAACCGGCACCAAACAGAAGAGGATGTACCAGGCGGCTAAGGACATGGAGAAGCGCCTCGAAGCGCTCGAAGGGATTGAGGCCCCAGATAGCATTCGCGCCGTGCGGTTCCGCCAGAGCAAGGCCCTGGAACTGCATAGTAAATTTCCCATCTCGGCAGACGATTTCAGCTTGAGCTTCGGCAACTGCATGCTCTATGACCACGCGAAATTCGAGATACCGCTCGGTGCCAAAGTGGCCATCACCGGTGGCAACGGTACAGGAAAGACCAGCCTGCTGAAGGCAATCGCTCGACGCGCCGACGGTATCAACATCTCTCCCAAGGCAGAGATCGGTTACTTCGAGCAAACAGGCTACAAGTTCGACGCCCGTCAGTCTGCGATCTCGTTCATGCAGGATGGTTGCGAGTACAGCATGACCGAAATTCGAGGCATCCTCGCCTCTATGGGAATCGGACCGCGCGACCTGACAAAGGACGTTGGCGTTCTCTCGGGAGGCGAAGTCATCAAGCTGCTACTCGCGAAGATGCTGCTGGGCAGATACAACATCTTGCTCATGGACGAGCCTGGAAATTACCTGGACATCAAGAGCGCCGAAGCCCTCGAGCAGATGATGAGCGCCTATGCCGGAACGATAGTGTTCGTCTCCCACGATAAGAGGCTGGTCGAGAACGTCGCAGACATTGTCTACGAAATAAAGGACACCAAGCTAGTCAAAATCTTTCAGCGCGAATAGCCCTAAATGAGCAAGAAATAATCCCCGAACGGAGACAAGGGAGTAAAACGGCAAAGAAAGAGCCTCCGTCCCAACGCAGGGAACGGAGGCTCTTTAATCGCTTTTACTCATCTCCGTCGCTGGTGGCTTTGTCATGACTCTCGTACGAAACGAAACTCAGCGGCATAGTGCGGCACTCAAAATCGCAGGTCAGAACCCTGTCGTCCTACTCCCACTCAATGGTCGCAGGTGGCTTTGGAGTGATGTCATACGCTACGCGGTTAACACCAGCAACTTCGCTGACAATACGAGAAGAAATGCGAGTCAACAGCTCGTAAGGAAGCTTTGCCCAGTCAGCGGTCATAGCATCGCTCGACTCAACGGCGCGCAGGATAACTGGACGGGCATACGTGCGCTCATCACCCATTACACCAACGGACTTAATGTCGGGTAGCACGGCAAAGTACTGCCAAACACTGTGCTCGGAGTTACGATCGCCTGTCTCGTCAAAGAGTTGAGCATTGTAGGCATCAATCTCTTCACGGACAATAGCGTCGGCGTTGCGGAGAATCTCCAGCTTTTCTGGGGTAACGTCGCCAATGATGCGGATAGCAAGGCCAGGACCTGGGAATGGTTGCCTGTAGACAAGGTTCTCTGGCAGACCAAGAGAAACGCCCAGCGCACGGACCTCGTCCTTGAAGAAGTGGTCCAGAGGCTCAATCAGGTCAAAGTGAACGCCCTCTGGGAATGGAATCAGGTTGTGGTGGCTCTTGATAGTTGCAGCTTTGCCGCCGGTCTTACGAGCGCCCGACTCAATAATGTCAGGGTAGATGGTGCCCTGTGCCAGGAACTGAACGCCGTCCAGCTTCTGAGCCTCGTCAAAGAAGACCTTCCAGAACTCGGTACCAATCAGGCGACGCTTCATCTCTGGCTCGGTAACGCCAGCTAGAAGCTCTGCGTAGCGCTCCTCTGCGTGAACGTGAATCAGAGGCACGTTAAACTGCTTGCGGAAGACCTGCTCAACCATCTCTGGCTCGCCTTTACGAAGCATGCCATGGTTAACAAACACACAAGTTAGCTGATCGCCAATAGCGCGGTGAACTAGAGCTGCAACAACAGAAGAGTCAACGCCGCCGGAAAGCGCCAAAATAACGCGACCGTTACCAACCTTCTGACGAATCTCCTCCACCTTCTGCTCAATGATGTTGTCCATGGTCCACGTCTTCTCAAAACCACAGATATTGAACAGGAAGTTAGAAAGCATCTGGGAACCGCACTCGGTGTGGTTAACCTCTGGGTGGAACTGTGTAGAATACAGGTTCTTAGCAGCGTTTTCCATAGCTGCAATAGGGCAAACGTCGGTAGAAGCGGTAATGGTAAAGCCCTCTGGAACCTCAGACACAGCATCGCGGTGGCTCATCCAAACGGTCTGCTGCTCAGCGGTGCCGTCAAAAATGCGGCTCTCCCCTGCGCGGGTCAGATGAGCTGGGCCATACTCGCCCTTCTCGGTGTGTCCAACGGTGCCGCCCAGGGTAACCGCCATAATCTGCTGTCCATAGCAGAAACCAAAGACGGGAAGGCCAAGCTCCAGAATCTCTGGGTCAATCTTTGGCGCGTCCTCGGCGTAAACGGAAGCAGGGCCGCCGGACAAAATAAGCGCAGATGGATTAAGCTCACGAAGCTCATCTGCGGAAATATCACAAGGAACAATCTCGGAGTAGACGTTAAGATCGCGCACGCGACGTGCAATTAACTGGCCGTACTGGGCACCAAAGTCTAGAACTGCAACAAACTGCTTGGGCCTGGACTCGCTCATGCATGACTCCGCTTCTCCGGTTTCCCGGTCACTATTGATTCTGCGCCAACGCAATGCCGCACGTATGGACACATATCTCTACCACGAATTTATTGCTATTAATAATACCTTCAACCAGCCAATAACACCACGAGAGATTGCGAGCGCCAAAAACTCTTCTTATTCTGCGCAAACAAAAGACGGCAAAGTTCTATAATCTGACGAGAAATGCTACTAATTTCTAACAATTATAAAACGCAAAATATGGCGAGAAGAGCAGGTCAAAGACACTATAACTTGAAATGTAATTGTTTTGTGACGACCAAAACTGGTAACAGTTTTTAAGTACCTATCTGCAATAATTTTCTCACGTTTGAAATACGAATTGGAGTTTGGTTTATGAAAAAAGTACTGGTCAGACTAGGTGTATTTCTTGTTCCTTTTATGATTGTTGTTACTTTCGTGGCAACATTCGCTTCAGCTGCAACTGTTTCACCGGTTCAAATTACCAGCATGTCTGTGGCTGATGATACTTATACACCAGTCAATGAGATTACCACTGATAATCTGTACCATATTACAATCAACTGGGAATCTACCGCTTCTACCGTGGCAGAAGGTGACTATTTTGATATTACCCTGCCCGATAAAGTCCAGTTCACAGCCACACAAAACACAACTCCAATTGAAGTTAAAGATCCTAACGGCGCAACCGTAGCTTGGGCTTACCCAACTCCAGCAGCAGGCAGCATTTTTGGCGGCACCCTGCATGTTGTTTATACAGACTATGCAAACACCCACACTCAGATTAAGGGTACTTTCTCGCTCTCTGCACTCTATGACCGCGACGCCATCAACGCAGGTGATAACACCCACATTGACTTTGGCGTTAACGGCACCGCCGTTCCTCTCAACATGATTGTTCGACCAAAGAACACCATTGGCCAGGAGTGGCTCAACAAGTGGGGCGGTCCTGTTACCGGCACTGAGTCCGAGGTTCTTTGGTACGTTCGCCTTAACTACTCCGCAGCTAACATGACCGGCGTTGAGTTCTCTGACTCCCTTTCTGATAGAAACGGCGGAGACCTGCCTGCATCGGTAACCTACATTGCCAACTCTTTCCACCTGTATCGTGCAGACTTTGATGGAACCGGAAACTACAGCAACCTCCAGGAGGTCACCATTCCTAATGGTGCACTTTCTATTGCAGCTGACGGTCACTCCTACCACCTCAACCTGAGCGGCGTTGACTTCTCCCAGGGTCAGCGTTACCTCCTGCAGTATCGCACCACCTTTATCCCAGGTATGGCTCTGCACAACTACGGTGTTCTCACCAACGCTGGCGGTGCTCCAAGAAGCGAGATTGGCTTTACCTACTACTCTCCAAACAACTCCGGCGCCGCAAACGGCAATCTTGTCGGCCGCATCCGCATTATCAAGGTTGATGCTGACAACGCAACTACCCAGCTTCCAGGCGCAACTTTTAAGGTAACAAGCGTTGCTAACCCAGCTGATTCTTGGACTCTTACTACAGGCGCCGACGGAACTGCAACCTCCGAAAGGCTCACTACCGGCTCCTACACCATCGAAGAGCTTACTGCTCCAGATGGCTATGTGCGTGACGCTACTGTCTACACCGTAAACGTTGACAATCAGTCCGGCACTATCAAGATTATTGAGAACAAAAAGAACGCTCATGCAGACATTCCTGTACAGAAAGTCTGGAATGGTGCAGAGGGCGGAGCAGTAACCGTTCACCTGCTTGCAAATGGCGTTGACACTGGCAAGACCCTTACCTTGAGCTCTAACAACAACTGGCAGGATTCCTTCACAGGCCTCGAGGCTTATGCAGCTGACGGCTCTGAGATTACCTACACCATCTCTGAGGACGAGGTAGCTGGCTACACTAGCCAGATCACCGGTGACGCAACTCAGGGCTTTGTAGTCACCAACACCCAGGTTCCTCCAACTCCAGAGAAGCCTGCTAAAACTCGCAAGAAGTCCAACCTCCCCTACACCGGAGATGCCTCTTCTGTTGCAGGAGTCCTCTTTGGTTCTTTGGCAGCACTGGGCAGCGCAGTTGCACTTAAGCGTCGCAAGTAAGTCTGGCGCAAAGTCGTAGCTGCACAAACGTGCAGCTACGCGCAACGTTACAAGAACGTCTTGTCCTCGTGGCAAGGCGTTCTTTTTGGCGAGAAAAACGTCTATCTTGTGAGACTCCACAGAACTTCTCGTCTCCTTAATTGCATATAGAAAAATGACCTATTCGGAATCACGTATAAAAAGTGACTAATGTCCAGCATTTGAATTTATTAGAGATAATATTTATCCATTTTTATTACGTTAAGCTGCACATAGTGTAGGATGTTCGTTGTGAACAATTGTGAAGAACCTGTGAATTTAGCTGTACTTTATTTAAAAGGTATCAGAAAAAGAACCGATAAATTCCTTGTACCTGCATAAATATTTGAACTTTAAAAAAGCTATATAAATATATACAGAATCTCAAATAAATTCTCTTTGTAATAGGTGAGAATAGACGTATCTATTGCAAAGGAGTCCTGATGAACAAACGACTGTTTAAGCTGTTAAGTTTTGTCTTCATGCTGGTCCTGGCGCTTCCGCTTGCTGCAAAATCAGCTTTTGCTGAGACTGCAAGCACTGGAGCTGCTACAGGCACCCCTAAAGCGGTTGTCGCAACCATTACAGACTTTAGAGTTGAAGATCGTTTTGGCAATCCAACTACCGTTGTTAACAAGGCAAATGTGTATGCCATTGCTATGACGTGGGACGCCTCTGCAAACGCTAACGTAGAGCCCGGCGATTACTTTGACGTAGCGCTTCCTGACACCATGAGATTTACTGCAGCTAACCCTGCATCTACCTTTAACATCACCGATGCAGCAACCGGCGAGGTCATGGCAGTAGCTCACGTCACCCCTGGTACCGATGGTTTTGGTGGAAACATGCGTGTTGTCTTTACCGACTACGTTAACAACCACACTGACCTGCACGGTACCGCTCGCCTTGGCTTTACCATTGATTCACAGCGCGTTCAGACAGGTACCGGTAAATCTTTTATCTTTACTGTCTCTGGCAGCCCTGTTCCTGTAACGTTTGACGTCACCGCTCCTGGCACCATTGGTACTGAGTACCTCTCCAAGTGGGGCAAGATTATCGATGGTAACGCTAACGAAATCCAGTGGACCGGCCGCATCAACTACTCTGGTGGTAACTTCCGCAACGTCCGTCTACACGACCAACTCCTTGACCAGGGCGGCGGAGATCTTCCTGCAGAGATTAGGTATGTTCCAAACACCTTTGAGCTCTGGAGCGCTCGCTTTGACGAGTACGGCTCAACCATCCCAGGAACCGCTACGCGCATCCCTATTACCCCAGGTATGCTGACTATCTCCCCTGATGGACAGTCGTTTGACCTTGATCTTTCTGGCATAGACCTCAGCAACGGTCAGAGCTTTAAGTTCACGTATCGCACCACGTACGTTCCAGGTGTTGCTCTGCGTAACCTCATCAAGATGTACTCCGATAACCCTGAGTACAGCTCCGATTGGGTATATCGCAACGCAACTTCCGGCGGAGAAGGTACTTCTACCCTCATCGCTCGTATCCGCATCGTCAAGGTGGATAAGAACGACCACAACACCAAGCTTGCGGGTGCAGTCTTTAAGGTGACCAGCACCACTGATCCATCCAAGACCTGGACTATTACCACTGGTGAAGATGGTACTGCTACCACCGAGAAGCTCCCTGCTGGCACCTACAATGTTCAGGAGATTACCGCTCCTGCTGGCTACCAGCTCAATACCGATACGTATAACCTCACCGTTTCTGCAACCACCGGCGTTATTAAGACCGTTGAGGACGAGAAGACCCCAACAGTTGACGTACAAGTTAACAAGACATGGGTGGGAACTGTAGGTGGTCCTGTTACCGTCAGGCTCTACAAAGACGGCGTTGCTAGCACCGAGACAGTCACTCTTGACCAGACCAATAACTGGGCTGCAACATTTAGCGGTCTTCTCCGCAACGATGCAACAGACGGTCACGTTATTGCTTACACCGTAGTAGAAGAGAACGTTCCTGCTGGATATACCAGCGCAGTCTCGGGCAACCAGACTGATGGCTTCACGGTTACCAACACCGAGATTCCACCAAACACTCCTCCTACCACGCCTCCAAATACGCCACCAAACACCCCACCAGCAACTCCTCCATCAGAGACTCCAAAGAAGCCAAAGAAGAAGCAGCCTAAGCTTCCTGAGACTGGCGACTTCTCCGAGATTGCTCTTGTTGCAGTAGCTACCGTGGGCAGCGTTATTACAACGCTTGGCTATGCTCTGAAGGATCGTCGTAAGTAAGACAGCGTTGCGCAGTAAGTAACGCCATGAGCAAAAGTTGCTCGTACTTCTCGCGCCAAGCTCCACGAACTTCTCGCACACATCCCCGCTTCACACGTTGAAGCGGGGATTTTTTGTGGCAGGTTTGTTTCTATGCAGCACAAAGACGCAAAATTGCGTATAGTAGATGTTTGACAAAACGCATTGGGCAAAACGCAGATTAAACACAAAGGAGCCCCAATGGCCAGAAGGTCACATTCATCTCAGAATCACGGTCACAACAGCCGTGATAGGTACGAAGATACCCCTGAGTACGATACAGAGGACTTCGCACAGGACGATTATGACGCTTATGATCAGGGCGCATATCAGCCTCGTACGCTGGGCAGCGTTCGCAACGCAGGCGCTAGTTCTGCTCGCAACAATCACGAATCTCACGGCTCCAGGTTTACGCGCGAGCCTTTGATTGGTCAGACCAACGTTGGCGACGAGTGGCCCGAAGAAGCCCCAGCTCAGCAGCAAAAACACACCCATTTTGCTGCACATCGAGCAGGTGCGGTAAGCCACGCTCCTTCTCGCGCAGAAGGCGTTGGAGCATACTCCAAGAAGCGCCAAGGGTCTTCTCGCGGCCGTGGTCTTAAGATTTTTGCAGGCATCCTAGGAACGTTGCTACTGGTAGCAGGCGTAGCGTTTGCGTGGTGGATGCTGGATACTAACTCAAAACTCCGTCAGGGCTTAGATGCAAACCTACAGGCAACGCTGGTTCAGGTTGCTCCATCCGACCCGTTCTACATGCTGCTTCTGGGCGTGGATAAGGACGAGGGGCGCGCGGAGAACTGGGGCGATTCCGACGCAAACTTCCGCGCCGACACTATTATTCTGGCTCGCGTAGACCCTAAAAACAAGAAGATCACCCTCATTTCCATCCCCCGAGATACTATGGTTGACCTGGGAGAACACGGAAAGCAAAAGATTAACTCAGCGTACAGCTATGGCGGCGCGTCTGGAATGGTTGAAGCCGTTTCCAAACTGGCAAATGTCAACATCTCGCACTACGCCGAGGTAGACTTTGAGTCGTTCACCAAGATTGTGGACTCCATCGGCGGCATTACGGTCAATCTGCCCGTTGCCGTTTCCGATATGCAGTACTCTGGCATCGACCTTCCTGCTGGCGAGCAGCAGCTCAACGGCCAGCAAGCGCTTGGCCTTTCTCGCAGTCGTCACGCATACGACAACTACGGCGCCGGCGACTTCTACCGCGCGGCTAACCAGCGCATGATTTTGACGGCCATTGCCAAGAAAGTCCTGCAGCTGGACCCCGTTTCTATGTCGGGCGCCGTGTCTACCATGGCCGAGAGCGTAACCACTGACTTAAATGTTACCGATATCGTAGGCCTGGCCATGTCGTTTAGGGGCATGGACACCTCCAAGGATATGTATTCCGCGCGCACGCCAACAACGTCCGAGCTCATCGACGATGTTTGGTACGAGATTGTCGATAAGAGCGCATGGAAGACCATGATGGACCGCGTGAACCAGGCACTCCCTCCTCTGGAGGATGCAAGCACCGATGAAACCACAGGTATCGTTGGTACGGTTGCGGGCGACACCTCCGCGACGGACAGCATCAAGCCGGACTATACCGGAGAAGTTGCCGTGCTCAACGGCACCGATGTTCAAGGACTTGCAGCTCAGAAGGCTGGCATCCTAAAGACAAAGGGCTTCACCGCTTACGCTGACAGCTCGCTGGAGCACCCAACCGACTCGATTATCATCTACGACGGCACGCGTACAGGCCTGGCAAAGGCTGTTGGCGTTGCAAAAGCGCTGGATATCCCTACCGCTAACATCAAGGCAAACGACGGCAACTATCCCACCGACGTGGACATTACCGTGGTCCTGGGCACCGATCAGGCTCCGAAGCGCTAACGACCCGCAGCACCCGCAGCGGCAACGCGGCTCGCAGCGGCAACGCACGTGGTACGCAGCGGCGCGCGACCCGCGACGCCACCCCACCCCACACAAAAACGGGCGAGAAGATCGATCTTCTCGCCCGTTTCACGTTAACTATCAGCGGTTTTGTGGCTTAGACGTTAAAGCGGAAGTGCATAACGTCGCCGTCCTCGACCACGTACTCCTTGCCCTCGATGCGCAACTTGCCTGCAGTCTTGCAGCCAGCCTCGCCGCCCAGCTCCACGTAGTCGTTGTAGCTGGCAACCTCGGCCTTGATGAAGCCGCGTTCAAAGTCGGAGTGGATGACGCCGGCGGCCTCGGGAGCCTTAGCGCCAATGCGGACGGTCCACGCCCTGACCTCCATGGGACCAGCGGTGAAGTAGCTCTGCAGGCCAAGCAGCTTGTATGCTGCCTGAGCAAGCGTCTCCAGGCCGGAGTGCTCAAGTCCCAGGGACTCCAGGTACTCTGCAGCCTCCTCTGGATCAAGGTCAGCCAGCTCAGCCTCTACACCTGCACAAACAGGGATGGACTGAACGCCGTTAATGACAGGAGCGGGCTCGGTGAGCATGTCCTCGTCGACGTTTGCGACGTACAAGATTGGCTTCATGGTAAGCAGGAAGAGGTCGCGAGCAGCCAGGCGCTCCTCGTCGGTCATCTCCATGTCAGCGGCGCGATTGCCCTCGTTCAGCCACTCCTGAAGGCGCTTTGCCACGTTGAGCTTGGGCTGGAGGTCCTTATCGCGCTTGGCCTCTTTCTCAAGCTTAGGCAGGGCGCGCTCAATGGTACCCAGGTCAGCGAGGATGAGCTCCGTCTGGATGATGTCCACGTCCTCGTCAGGGTTGACGCGGCCCTCAACGTGAATGACGTCGGGGTCCTTGAAGTAGCGAACAACCTCGCAGATAGCGTCGGTGTTACGGATGTTTGCCAGGAACTGGTTGCCCAGGCCCTCACCCTCATTTGCGCCCTTGACCAGGCCAGCGATGTCCACAAACTCAACAGTTGCAGGCATAATACGGCCAGGATTAACAATCTCGGCCAGCTTCTGAAGCCTTGCGTCGGGTACGTCAACGATGCCCACGTTAGGGTCGATGGTAGCAAACGGATAGTTTGCGGCCAGGCCACCCTTGCGGGTCAGCGCGGTGAACAGCGTGGATTTACCAACGTTTGGCAGGCCAACGATACCAATTGAAAGCGACATGTGAGTCCTCTTGTTTTCGGTGGACGGTTACAGTTACTTGCGTTTCTGGCGAGAAGAACGAGCAGCTAGAAGCGTTGTGCTGTGTACGCAGCTACTTGCTACTCCCCATTATCCTCTTTTGGAGGTTGTTGTGCGGCGGCGGTAGAACTCTCGTCTGAGTCCTCGGTAATCGAATCCGCCAGGTGTTTGAGCTGCTCCTTGCCGGTGTCAAAAATGAAGCGAGCCTTACGACGAGCCAAAGCCTCAAGACGCTCGGTCTCCTCGGCCTTGCGATCACGAACAACCAGTTCAGAAGTGTTCATCGGCACCATCGTAAGCGCACCGGGTTCAGGGCAAACAATTACGCAGGCCTCGCAGTTGACGCAGAACGGCATCTTGATGGTCAGCTTGCCACGTTCGTCGATGTTGATAGCGTGCGTCGTACAGGTATTTTTACAGTCTCCGCAGACCGTGCATTTGCTGGAATCCCAGATAGGAGCCGCGAGCTTCACGTAAGGGGCAAGGTCTGGGTCGTGCTGGAGGGCGCCCATGACCAGACGACGATCCTGCGTGAGCATGGACTGCCTCATGTCGGTGGTGCGCAGGCCCATCACGTCATCAAGCTGCGTCTGAAGCTTATCCAGAGAGCGAGCGTGCGAGTTGATGCGGTCAGCGATTGCTTTGGCGCCCGCAAGAACAGGCGTCGACGCAGATACCAGGCGTTCTGCACCGTTCATCGCGTTGGAGATGAACTGTGAGCGGATATATGCACGCGTGAAGTTGTGGTTGAGGTTGTTACCGTCGACCTCGAGGCCAACCGTAGCACCCGTCCACTCCTCGGCGGTAGCGATTGCCTGGGTATATGCCTCCTCGCCAGTGGTGGTGCGACAACGGTCGCAAACGCCCAACGGCAGGTAAACGCTTACGTTGTCAAAGTCCGTAAGGATCGAGAACCAAATGTCGGCCGAGAGCATACCCACGCAAGGCAGGCAAATCTCATTGCCCTCAGGTTTTCTCGCCAGAGCTCGGGTGCAGGTAATGTAGCACTGCTCGTATGCGGAGGCCGCGCGAGCTACCTGGTCATATAACATGCGGGACGTGTGGCGGCGCGTATTAAACGTCTCGGTTGGGCACGCAGCAACACAGAGACCGCACTGCAGGCAAGCCTCGTCGTCGATGCGCACGGACTGGTTGTGGATATCAATGCAATTAGCTGGGCAAACGTCAAGACAGCGAGAACATGCCTCAGCTTTTCCGGAGGCGCACCTCAGGCAGCGATTAGCGTTTGACCAGGGGATTTCCTTGTAGTCCATTGGCTCGAACGGCTTGTCCGAATTTGGGTCAATAGACAGGCTTCCCATCAGCGCGTCGAGCGGGTTAGAGAGCACCTGGAGGGAGTCCTGGATATCAATGAGGTCGTCGAGAAAATCTCGCTCCTCGTTACGATTCTGGTTCTGAGCCATGGTGCCTCCTCTCCTTTGGCGCGTGGCGAATTAACGGTGCGGTCGCAGCGGCGGTATGGCCGCGGGTGCAGTTGCGGCGTAGTCACAGTCGCAGCGACGGTATGGCCGTGGTCGCAAATAAACATTTTAACCTGTAGCGACCAATAATTCCGCTCAAATGACGTCACATTCATACGATTTCGATTAATGGACGCTGAGCGGGAAAACGTTGCAGTTACGACAAGACGGGTTTCTCGCCCACAACAAAACGGGTTTCTCGCCCACGACAAGACGGGTTTCTCGCCAAGTGGGCGCAGCGGCAAAAAATCGGGCCCAGCGAGAGGCTGGACCCGATTGAAGTTCCTTGAAAGTGCGGATTAGTACATGCCGCCCTGGCCGCCCTGAGCAGCTGCGCGAGAAATGGACTCCTCGATGGTGGTGTCCTTTGGCATCTCGGAAACAGTTGCCTCGGTGATGAGGATGAGGGAGGCAACGGAAGCTGCATTCTGGAGTGTGGTACGGGTGACCTTGACTGGGTCAAGAACGCCCATCTCAATCATGTCGCCATACTGGCCGGAAGCGGAGTCAAGACCCTGGCCGGTTGGGAGTGCCTTGATCTTCTCGACAACTACGCTGCCCTCGAAGCCAGCGTTGTTAGCGATGGTGCGGACTGGGGCCTCAAGTGCCTTGCGGATGATCTCAACGCCGATCTTCTCGTCTGCATCAGAGGTCTGAACGCTGTCAAGGACGGAGGAAGCAGCCAGGAAGGAGACGCCGCCACCTGCGACGATGCCCTCCTCGACAGCTGCGCGAGTTGCCTGAAGTGCGTCCTCGATGCGGTGCTTGATCTCCTTGAGCTCAACCTCGGTAGCTGCGCCAACCTTGATGACTGCAACACCGCCGGCGAGCTTAGCAAGACGCTCCTGGAGCTTCTCGCGGTCAAAGTCAGAGGTGGTGTTCTCAATCTCAGCCTTGATCTGGGTGATACGGTCATCAATTGCGTCCTTGGAACCAGCGCCACCAACGATGGTTGTGGTCTCCTTGGTAACCTTGACGGACTTAGCGCGGCCGAGCATCTCTGCACTGATCTCGTTGAGGTTGACGCCGAGCTCCTTGATGACTGCCTGGCCACCGGTGAGAATAGCGATGTCCTCGAGCATGCGCTTACGACGGTCGCCGTATGCAGGAGCCTTGATTGCACAGACGTTCAGAACGCCGCGGAGCTTATTGAGGATGAGGGTGGTCAGAGCCTCGCCGTCGACGTCCTCAGCCATGATGAGCAGAGGTGCGCCCTGCTTCTGGACAGCCTCAAGGATAGGCAGGATGTCCTGGATGGAGGAAATCTTGTTGTCAGTCATGAGGATGTAAGGATTGTCCAGCTCAGCGGTGAGAGTCTCGTTGTTGGTTGCGAAGTAAGGGGAAACGTAACCCTTGTCAAACTGCATACCCTCAACGGTGTCGATGTCGATGCCGAAGGTCTGGGACTCCTCAACGGTGATGACACCGTCCTTGCCGACAACGTCCATAGCGTCGGAAATCTTACCACCGATGACTGGGTCACCTGCGGAAATGGTACCAACGGAAGCAATCTGCTGCTTAGTTGAGACCTCCTTTGCGATGCCCCTCATCTGAGCGACAACAGCCTCAACAGCCTTGTCGATACCACGGCGAATTGCAATTGGGTTTGCACCTGCAGCAACGTTGCGGAGGCCCTCGTTAACGATGACCTGTGCAAGCAGGGTTGCGGTGGTGGTACCGTCGCCGACGGTGTCGTTAGTCTTGGTTGCAACCTCTTTGACCAGCTGAGCACCCATGTTCTCTACTGGGTCCTTGAGCTCAATCTCGCGAGCAACGGAAACGCCGTCGTTGGTAATAGTTGGTGCGCCGTAAGAACGCTGCAATGCGACGTAGCGACCCTTAGGTCCAAGAGTGGTGGTTACGGCATCTGCCAGGGTATTTACGCCCTTAGCAAGCTTGGCACGAGCGTCGGTGCCAAAATCGATATCTTTAGCCATGGTATTCCTCCAAAATAGCTGAATTTACACGTAAAAAGCGGACGAACAAGCTGCGATCGGACAGCAAGCGAACGAGCTGTGGGCAAACGAGCTGCGAGCGGATGAGCTGCGATCGGATGAGCTGCGATCGGACAAGCAGCGAGCGATTAGTCCTCGAGGACTGCAAGGATGTCGTCAGCACGAAGAAGCAGGAGCTCCTCGCCGTCTACCTTGACCTCAGTGCCGCCGAACTTGCCATAAAATACCTGGTCGCCGACTTTAACATCAAGAGCGATGCGATTGCCATTCTGATCAAGCTTGCCAGTTCCAACTGCGAGGACCTCACCGCGCTGAGGGAGCTCCTGAGCTGCGGATGCAATGTAGAGACCAGAGGATGTCTTTTCCTCTTTTGGAGCAGGCTTTACCAGAACACGATCTCCAAGTGGCTTCAAATTCATAATGAAAACCTCCCTTTCGGGCCAAGCCCGATATTGGCGCCAAGCGCCCTTTTCCAACGCTATTAGTTATTCCACACGGGAAAACAATTTATACGAAATATTGTGAAAATCTTACAAAACCGACTTAGATTTTCTGTAGGCGTGCAGTATAAGCCGTCAACGGTTATGCGCAGTCTGGTAGGTGCGGGCAGAGCGCGGGCGACGTGCGGGCTGCGTACAGACGCGCGATGCTGCTGAGCTGCTGGTAGACGCGGTTTGCGTCGGCAGGCGCGAGCGCCAGGTGGTCTTCACCTGCAATTTCTTGCCATTAGCATAATTTTTGGTGCTTGAATTCTCATTGCTAGTGCAACACCAAAAGACAAGGTAGTGACCCATGGGTCTACAATGGCGCTTACGACAACGTTCATTGAAAGGATTTCCATG